>NZ_JBIAWF010000006.1:0-288792 GCF_042895325.1 Streptomyces sp. NPDC001407 | reverse complement strand
CTACCTCCCCCAGACTCCGTCCGGGGGTGCCCCCAGAGGTGCCCCCAACGGGCTGAAAAGAATGGCGCACCCCACAACCCGATGTTGCCCTCCGGCGGGAGGGGGTGGGGTCGGAGGGTGGGGTTCTGGAACGCGGTGCGACTTCACGGCACCCAATACGAGGCACGGCGCCCGCACCGCGTTCCAGGTCCCCAGCCCGGAGGCCCCACCCCCGGCACCCACCACCACCCAAGCCCGGCCGGCGATTGAGGCCGCCCGCCGCAGGCGCACACAACCCGCACCCACACGCCGAAGCCGCCGCCAACGGCAGCCGCCGCCGGATCAGGAGCGGGCGATCGTCTCGTGGTGGCGGATGACCTCCGCGATGATGAAGTTCAGGAACTTCTCCGCGAACGCGGGATCCAGCTTCGCGTTCTCCGCCAGTTCGCGCAGGCGTGCGATCTGGCGGGCCTCGCGGGCCGGGTCGGCGGGGGGCAGTTTGTGGGCGGCCTTGAGGTGGCCGACCTGTTGGGTGCATTTGAACCGCTCGGCGAGCATGTGGATCACCGCGGCGTCGATGTTGTCGATGCTGTCGCGCAGTCGGCTCAGCTCGGCGCTGGCGGACTCGGCGGACTCGGGGGCACTGTCGGTCATGGTCACCGAGCCTATGTGGAAGTGCGGGGTCCGATGACCGGTGGGTGCTCCGGATCGGGGACGCGGTCGCTCCAGCCGCCGGGCACGGTGCGGCCCTGGCGGCGGCGGAAGCGGACGGGTGCGGTGCCGACGCGGCGGGCGAAGAGGCGGCTGAAGTAGGCGGGGTCGTCGTAGCCGACGCGGCGGGCGACGGCCGCTATGGGCAGTTCGGTGGCGGCGAGGAGTTCCTTGGCGCGGCCGAGGCGGATGTGCAGGAGGTAGTCCTTGGGGCTGCATCCGGCGCCGCGGCGGACGGCGGTGCGCAGTTCGGTGGGGGTCATGCCGTGGCGTGCGGCGTGCTGGGCGACGGAGAGCGGGAGGAAGGCGTCGCGGGCGAGGGCGGCGAGGACGGGGTCGGTGCCGGGCGCGGTGTCGGCGCGGGCGCCGTGGAGGGCGATGAGGAGTTCGTGGACGGCGGCGGAGGTCTCGACTTCGAGGTGGGGGTTGCCGCGGCGGGCGGCGCGGACGATGCGGCTGATGGCGGCGCGGGCGGCGGTGGTGTCGGTGAGGGGGACGAGGGGGCGGTGGGGTTCGATGTAGCCGAGTTCGGTGTAGGCGGTGACGGCGGGGCCGGTGAAGTCGACGAAGCTCTCGTCCCAGCCGGTGCCGGGGGCGGCGCCGTAGTGGTGGGGGGTGCCGGGGGTGAGCCAGATGAGGGCGGGGGCGGTGACGGTGCGGGTGTGGCCGTCGGGGGTGCGGAGCCAGCCGGTGCCGGCGCTGATGACGACGGCGACGTGGTGGTCGAGGGTGCGGGGGCCGACGGTGGGGAGTTCGCCGTGCTGGAGGCCGACGCCGAGGCAGGTGAGTCCGAGCCGGTGGTGCACCGGGCCGGGGGTGAAGTACCTCATCCATGTGTGATACATGCGGCTGGGCCTCCCGGGTCGGGGTTCTCCGGGGCCGATCTTCGTGGATGCGGGGCTTTCCTGCCAGGGGGCGGGGGGATTGCGGTGGGGCCGCCCCGGTTCCCGCTGGTCACCGGCCGGTGGCGGCGACCAGCGGGGCGGGCCCGTGGGGGGTTACGTTCCGAGGTCGTGGACGGTGAAGGTGTCCAGGATGAATTCCGCGGTGCCGTCGTCGCCGGTCTTGCGCAGGCCGACCCACGCCTCGCCGCCGGTGGGGGCGGTGAATTCGTAGGTGTGGGTGGCCGGTTGGGTGGCGGTGGGCAGGGGTGTGCGGTGGATCTCGCGTGGTGCGGGTTCGTCGACGGCGGTGATCCAGGCGTACTGTCCGGCGGTCTCGTTCTCGTAGCGGAAGGTGACGCGGTAGCGGTGGCCGGGGGTGAAGCGGGCGGTGTGGGGGACGGTGCGGTAGACGACCCCTTCGTTCTCGCCCCGGGATTTGAGGGACTGGGTGCCGTCGACGACGTCGTCGACGGCTTTGCCGTTCCAGCCGCGTCGGGTGTAGGGGGCGTGCCGCTGGGCGATGTGGGTGCGGGGGTCGGTGGCGCCGCCCGCGTCGCCTTTGACGAAGGGTCCCCAGCCCTGGGGGACGTGTTCGAAGTCCTCGTGGACGAGGGTGCCTTCGGGGGTGGCCGGGGGGTGGGCGGTGCGGACGACGCGTACGGCGTCGAACCGTACGCGGGCCTGTCCGGCGGCGGCGGTGAGGGTCAGGGTGACGGGTCCGCCCGCCGGAGGCACGGTGAAGGGGGTGAACATGCGCTGGAAGCGGGTGCCGTGTTTGCGGTCGGCGGCGACGTGGTTGACGGCTGTGGAGGTGTCGGTCCAGTTGGCGGCGGTGATGCCGTCGGCCGTGCGGATCTCCAGCCGGGCCCGGCGCCGCTCCCCCGCGGTGTCGCCGATCTCGACCTGGACGGAGGCGGTCCAGGTGCCTGGTGCGAGGCGGCTGAGGCGTTGGGCGACGGCGGCCGCTCCCCCGGCGCCGATGACCAGCTCGTGGTCGCCGACGCTGCTGAGGGCGACGGTGGCCGGCCCGGTGACGTGCCAGGCGTCGAGGGTGCCGGAGTGGAAGCCGGGGTCGCGCAGGGGTGTGCCCTCGCCCCAGGAGGGGTTGTCGGGGAGGGCGGCGGCGCGGTGGGTGCGGGTGAGGACGTAGGGCTGTCCGGCGGTGGCGTCGATGGTGATCGTGCCGTCGCGTACGGGCAGTTCGCGGGTGTCGGCGCGGCCTTGGTCGGTGAGGCGGTGGAGTACGACGGTGTGCTGCCGTGACCAGCCGCGTGGGAGGGTCCAGGTGGTGGTGCCGCCCTGGGGGTTGTAGTGGTAGAGCTTGGCGGGGTCGGTGGCGGTGCGGGGTTCCCAGGGCAGGAGGTAGGTGCCGGCTTCGTAGACGGTGCGGCCGTCGGTGGTGATGCGGCGGGTGCCGTCCTCGTCACAGACGGTGGTGCGGGTGGGTCCGGCGAAGGTGACGCGGTGGTCTTCCCAGGTGTGGATCGGGTATGCCTGGAGGTATTTGGCGGGGAGGTTCTCGGTCCACAGCTGCCGGTGGAAGGGGGCCCAGTCGGTCTTGCCCTGCCAGCCTTCGAAGGTGCCGAGTTTCGCGGTGCCCAGGAGGGGCCATTTGTCGGCGAAGACGTCCTTCTGGTGGTGGCGGATGAAGCGGATCAGCCGGGAGTTGACGCCGCGTGAGGTGTCGGGGCCGTAGTCGGTCTCGGCCGCCCAGTGCGACCAGAGGCTGGAGCGTTCCAGGCCGTGGCCCCATTCGGTGGTGATGTGCCAGCCCTGGGCGCGCAGGGTGCGCTGGAGGCGGTCGGAGGTCCAGCCGGATTCGCGGTAGACGTCGATGTAGAGGGTGTCGAGGGCGGGGTGGGTCTCGTCGCGCAGGCGCCGGAAGCGGCGGGCGATGTCGCCGGAGAGGAGGTCGCGGCGGGCGTCGATGCGGTAGGACTGGTCGAGCCAGTCCCACTGCCGGTCGTGTCTGTCGACGAGCTGCTCGGAGAAGGCGTGGGCGACGGGGTAGGCCTCGGTGGTGTTGACGTGTACGGCGAAGTCGCTGTTCCACTTCTTGCCGGTGCGCAGGAGGGTGTTGAGGCCGGCGAGTCCGCCGGCGCGTTCGTTGTAGTTGCCGCCGTAGTCGGGGTGGGCGGAGTCGTGGCCTTCGGACTGGTAGCCCTTGAGGAGGGTGAACTGCCGTAGTCCGTCGGTGGCCAGGGCGATGCGTTTGATGTGGTCGAGGGTGGCCAGGAAGGGGTTGGTGGCCTGGCTGGCGAAGTTGAAGGGGATGTGGGGGACGACGCGCAGGTGCTGTTCGTCGGCGCCGGGCGGGTCGGTCATGATGTCGCGGAAGGCGATGGCGGCGTCCTGCCAGTCCGTCTTCCCGTCGCCGTTGCGGTCGCGGGTGAGGACGACGGTGGCGCGGGGCAGCGGCTCGGTGTCGGAGGCGGCGGCTCCGGCGGCGCGGTGGGTCCACTGGCCGCAGGTGAGCTGGGTCTTGGTGTAGCCGTCGCGGCGGAGGGTCTGCCACCACAGGCGCCCGTTCTCCCAGGCGCTGTGCGCGTCGGGCCGGTCGTAGCTGGTGTTCGTCTCGACGGCGGCGGCGAGCGGGCCCGCGCTGACGACGGCGTAGGCGCAGCCGGTGGGCCGGGGGTCGGCGGGTGTGGTGGGGGTGGGGCGTACGAGGGTGTCGCCGCTGGTGTTCTTGTCGAGCTGGAGGCGGGCGGCGAGCAGGGTGGGGGCGTCCTGGGTGCTGCGGACGCTGAGCAGGGCCAGTGCGGGGATCTCCAGGGTGCCGATGCGCAGGGCGGGGGTGTCAGTGATGCGGGTGACGCGCCAGTGGACGAGCCAGGCGTCGGTGTGGATCTCGACGTCGACGCGGGTGTTGCCGGGGAGGGTGAGGGTGTAGTGGGCGCGGTCGTGGTGGGTGGTGGTGGTGACGTGGGGGGTGTGGGTGATGCCGTCGACGAGGAGGGTGGTGAGGGGGTCCTCCTGGGCGTGCAGGGTGGCTCCGGTGGTGCGGTCGGTGTAGGAGATGACACGGGGGAAGGCGGTGTCGACGCGGACGTCGAGCGCGGTGGAGCGCAGGACGGCCTCCCGTGGTGCGGCGCTCGCGGTGGCGGCGGGGAGGGCGGTGGTCACGCCGGCGAGGGCGGTGGTGAGGACGACGGCCCGCCGGGTGGGGCCTGTGTCCGCGGGTTCGGGGTCCATGCTGCGCGCTCCCTCCGTGCGGTCCGTACGGCGCCACCTTGAGGGGTGGACGGGCGGGCGACCATGGACAAAGGGTGAGCGGATGTTGGACTAACGGCTGGGGGCGGGCATCATCCGATGATGATCGCGAAACTTCTGAGCACGGTGATCGACTGTCCGGACCCGGTGGCCCTGGGCACGTTCTACGCGGGGATCCTCGGCGGGCGGCTGGATGCGGCGGATCCGGAGTGGGTGGAGCTGTACGCGCCGGACGGGCGGCGGTTCTCGTTCCAGAAGGTGGCGGACCACCGGCCGCCGCGGTGGCCGGATCCGGAGCGTCCGCAGCAGTTCCACCTGGACTTCGAGGTGGACACGGTCGAGGACGTGGAGGTGGCGCAGCGTGCGGTGGAGGCGCTCGGTGCGGTGTTCCTGCACGACAGCGGTGGCCGGACGAGGGGGTTCCGGGTGTTCAGGGACCCGAACGCTCTCGACTTACCGTTCTACGGTACCGGGCTGTCGACGGCAGCATGAAGCCCCGCCCATGCGCCTCGGGGGAGAAACGCACAGACGGGGCGACCAGGGGCCTAGGCTTCGGTGCCATGGCTGAGGCTTACGTCACCAGCGATGAGCACCCGGCATGCGGGATCTGCCCGTCACGCCGCTTCCCTCTCGGAGCCTTCGACGTGTTCGAACGGCCCTCGCGCGACTGCCCGTTCAACCCCGCCGACGGGCACCGGTACACCACCGACGGCGTGCCCGTGTGCGTGCATCCGGAGAAGGTGGGCATCCCTGCGGGGAGATACAAGACCGATGGCTTGCCCGTGGCCACGAAGCTTGCGTTGCCTGACGACGTAGCCGAGCTGGACTCGTACCTGCGCGACGTCATGCACAGCGCAGCGCCGGGAGTGCTCGAATTGCTGATCGAGCAAGCCGCCACCGAGATTCCCCGTACCTTCCCCGGAGTGGACGTCATCACGACGCTGCGCCGCGCTCTCAGCTAGCTCGCCGTGGCGAAGCCGGGGGCGAACCTGCGTCCGCCTTCGAAGACACCCAGCGGCTCATACTTCTTGATGGCGGCAGCGCGCCGCTTCTCGGTTTCGGCCTTGCCGATCCAGAACCGCTCGTTCACCGGCCCCCACGCGGCCCGGTAGACCTGGTGCGTGTAGTCGCCGTGGTCCCAGCCGCCAATTTCCTCGCGGTCCGTGGCGTGAACGAACTTGATCCCAGTCCGCTCCTGAACACGGCTCAGCACGGTGAACTGAGCGGCAAGGGCGTGGATCATCTCGTCCACGGGGACGGAGACGGGAACCTCTGCCGCGTACTCGTCACCATCCGTCATCTCGTAGACGGCCGACTTGATCGCCATTGCCCGGAGGGCTTCCGGGAACAGCGGAACGGTGTCCTTCTCGACGTCGAAGCCGTCGACGAGCGCGTAGCCCGTGAAGCACTGCCAGTCCTTGTCGTACTTGGCGCACCCGGTGCGCAGACGCTCGAACTCCGGGTCGGCCTCAATTGCCGAGAGGATCTCTCGTGCACGCTCGGACACCCTCTCGGGAGCCGGACGAACAAGGGTGGTGTTCACCACTGCACTCTCCTTTTCGGTTGCGTGTATTTGCCGCCTCAGCCATCAAGGCGGGGGCTCACCGGTGGTACGGGTTGCTGATGATCGCAAGCGGGATCACCAGGGCGACGGAGACGACGACCGTCGTGGCCCAGATCGCACCGGCCCATCGGAGGACTGCGCGTCGGATCACGGCTACCTCATCCACGCGTGGAACGGGCGCTTGACGATCTGCGTGTAGGAGTGGTGCGACGGGTTGGCCCTGACGTGCTCCAAGATCCAGAGCGAACCAACCTCCTGGTCGGTGCTCCGGGGGGAACCCTCGCCACACACCTCGCACTCCTGGGCGTAGGTGTGGGGCTTCGCGTCCGGCTCGTGGTCGGGCCGAACGATCCAATCAGCGCGTCTGATCACGGCACGTGTGCTCATGCAGGCCAATCCCTTCGGGCGTTGCCCCCGTCAGTGCCACAGATGTACCGCCGGGCGCAGAGGCAGCGCGGCGACCGTCAAGGCGTCATACCGGCGTCATTCGTCGGTCAAAACCGGTGACCAACTGTCGCCCAGCGCCCTACTGTCGAAGGCGTGGCCGAACCCAACACGATCCTTCGTGCCGTCAGAATCAGCCTGCGCATGTCGCAAGATGATCTAGCTCTCGCCATACGTCAGGCGGGGAAGGAATCAGGTGAACCGAACGACTGCGCCAAACGCAACGTTCAGCGATGGGAGTCAGGGAAGGTCCTCAACCCCCGCCCCGTCTACGCCAGGGCCCTGGAGCGCGTGACAGGTCTACCGATCGAGGCTTTAGGGTTCGCCCCACCGGGGCCGAACGCACGAGCGACAGAGTCAGCCGTGCTGAACGGTCGTGAACCAGAACAGCGAGAGGCGGCGAAGGCGCGAGCCGCAACAGCCCCAGGAGGTATCGCCCCCATGACCAAGCACAACGATCACGGAACACTGTCCGGCATCTGGCTGTCCCGATACGAGTACCACTCGTCGGGGCGGGAATCCGACTTCACCGGAGAGCACTATGTAGTGGTGCTCCAGCACGGCAACAAGCTGACGGCGCGCTCACTACCGGAAGGCTCTTCGAACCCGAATTCTCCGCTGACGCTCGACCTGACCGTTGAAGGAAACGTGGTCACGGGAACATGGCGCGAGGAAACAGCAAGGGATGGCTACTACGCCGGGGCCGTCTACCACGGGGCTATTCAGCTCCTTGTCGAACCTACGGGCCGGAAGATGAGCGGCAAGTGGGTCGGCTTCGGCAAGGATTTCGACGTGAACACTGGTCCATGGGAACTGACCTTCAAGGACGCATCAACCTCTAAGCCCACAATGGCCGAGTACAACCGGTCGCCCAGGGAATGAGGTAGCGCCTGCCATCCTCAATCGGGGATCGGCCTGGATTCGCGCCCAACGCAAAAGGCCCCCGACGGCCGCCCAGCACGGGCAGTCGTCGGGGGCAGTGGTCAGAAGTGCTCCGGGCACTCACAGATGACACCCAGGGCGGCCGGGTCGGGGTCGCACCCGGCCTCAGCGCGGTACAGCTCCGAGAAGAGCGGCCATAGCGGGTGCGTGCCGATATTCTCGGGGTCTTCGTCGGCCAACACGCAAGCCAGTTCCCGGAGTTCATCACTCACGGACGGCAGGCTGTCAGCCCAGCGGCGCTGACGCTGGTACAGCGATTCGCCGTTCTCGTCCGGCTGGTGACGCATGATCGCAGCGAAGTTCGGGTCATACACGGCGGGACTCCTCTACGGCAGCGCGGGCGGCCGCCCTCATAGCGGCAAGCGGGTCAACGTCTCCGACGTCGGTGGCCCGCTCGTGGGCCGACAGGGCGGCATCGAGCTGGGCCAGGAAGCGAAGACCCGGATGCGCGACCGGCGCCCCGGCGCTGCCAGGCACAAGAACCCCGTCCCTGGCGATCTGGGCAACCAGGGCGCCCCAAACGGCCCGAAGGTCCTCGTAACGCTCCCCGTCGCCCTCGGAGACCATCTCGGGCTTCGTCGCGGCCGTTCTGTCGGCAGCCTTCCGGGCGCGCGCTGCCGCCTTCCGGTGCGCATCGCTGCAATAGCGCGTCCGCTGGTCACCATCGGCGGGTAGTTCCACGTCGCATGGCGCGTGAGCACATCGTCTCTTCAATTTTCTCCTGTGGTTTGGCGGACACTTTGGATTTCTCGCGTCCGGGACGGACATGAAAGGCGAGCTGGGGCCGGGATCGGGGAAGGGGACCCCTGCCAACTTTGGGAGCGGTTACCCCTTCCCTTCGAGCCGGCCGTCAGAGCTCGATCACTTGGATGGGCGAATCGTTCGGTGTCGCCTGCTCATGGAGACGTGCGCCCGTGGGAACAGCGAGCCAGTCAGTCCGGCCCGACTCAATCCAGCAGCCCCGGCACATCACACTCAGGTTCTCCCGCGTCCGCTTCCCACCGCGCTGAATGGGTGATCGCCACCCAACACCGACCGCCTTGGACGGCCCGAACGCATCGCATGGTTCGCAGCGGAGTACATCCGTTCTCAGTCGGGCGAGACGAACACACGCCGCGATGATCTCGGGCTCTCGTTCAGGAGAACGGCCAAGCCAACGGATGTGCCCGACGAGAAGGTCACACCATCTTGTCAGGGTACCCCCCTCTTTAGATTCCCCCCTCACTTCTCCACCCCCGCCTGCCGTGCCTCAAGTTCGGCGACGTGCTTAGCGGCTTCATCGGCAAGCGCAGTCGGATGGTTGAGATCAAGCTCAGGCTTGTCTGCGAAGGCCATAAGGTCCGGGATGTTGTCCGGCAGGGTGGAACTGATGATCTGCACCGAACCCGATTCCTGCACCCACACACCAGCCACACGAGCAATCGCACGGAACAGCGCACGATCCTCGGAAAATGCTTGTGGCGCAACCCGCGAGACAGTGATGGAGATATCAGTGTGCAGGCCGACGAAAATCCGGGAAGCATCAGCGACAATCGCCGTATTGGCAGGGAGATACTGAGAGACAACAGGGGTCAGACCGTAAATTCCCTTCGGCCACTCGGCGGCCGGAATCTCGACGCGAAGAGCCTTTGCCGCCATCGGGTCAACCCAAAGGGTGGTGGCCTCAGCGCCGGTCGCCTCCATTCGCTCAAGCGCTGCGTTGATCTCCGCCACGGACGGGGCCACATGCTTCGTGTTTCCCTGAGCGAGTAGACCGATTACGCGGCGGTTGTCGTTCGGGTCGGCCGGTCCAGCACCGTGGAATAGGCCCCTATCGATGGCACGAGCCAGGGCAGCGGCAAGAGACTGGTTGATGCCTGCCACGAGGTCCGGGCGTGCGTCCTGGAGAACTTCCGAGGAAGCGCGCTCAAGTGCACCAAACTTGGTTGCGCGAGCGGTGCGGGAAGTGAGGTCGCTCTCAGGCTCGGGAATCGCTGTATTTGCATCCACGTACCCGCCGTCTCCAGTCTTGACGGCAGGAAGCATCATCGCGGGCTCATGCATGGGCAACTTGTTGGATGCCGGAATGTTGGCCAGGAACCGCGATTTCGGACCAATCATGTTGACCCACAGGCCAGCCGGTTCGGTGGCCGTCCACTGTGAATTGTTCGGTATCTCGCGTCGGTTCACCGGCAGGAAGCCGTCAGCGGTGCGGATAGGGGCGGCAGTCATGCGGGATTCCCTTTCAATCGGGTACAGGGCGTCAAGTGCGCGAGTACTCGCCGTCGTGGTCGGGTAGGCGGGGTTCGTGACGGGGCCGAGTTCGTAAACGGTCATCGACGTGACGACACGAACAGGCAGGCCAGTTTCCGGGTCATCGCTACTTGCTCGTTCCTGGCCTCCCGGATTAACACGGAAAGCGAATGAGCTGCCGATTACGTCGCCGCGCTTGATCAATTCCGCCACGTCACGGCCGGGTTGGGTATTCGGGATATCGATCTCGTATCGCACACCTACGGCGTCAGCCATCAGGCGGAGCGTTCCCGAACTACGACGACCAAGCACGTTGTCAACGTTGTGATTGAACGTGGCCAGCACGTCATTGCGTGCCGTCGCCGGATTCCACGCGGACGGGGAAACTCGCTCTCGGAAGCCGCCTAGGTCGTGGCTCAGCTCGTTGAAGCGGATCGCGTAACCGCTGATCGTGTTGACCCCTCCGGCACTACGGAGTGATACGGGCAGCGGAGCAGTCCGCCGCTGGATTTCTGAAGTGGGCACAGCCCGTTTTCCCTTCGCCGGGTCTGGTGTGGAGCGGGGCAGGGCAGCAAAGAGGGACACGGGGCAGACGGTTGCTCTGCACTTTCGTTCTGTGTCCCTGCGTCCCTGCCTGTCCCGCCTATTGACGGAAGAGCGACCCGGTTTCCTCTTCCGTCCCTTCGCCGTCGTGCTCTTCGTCGTGCTCGGTCACGAGCGGCGGCAAAGCGCGTTCCCATGCGTCGGCAAGGTCCGACCATCGGTAGCCGTAAGCGCGGCCGTGTGCCGTCCGCACGCGAACCTGTTTGAGCCCGTGCTCACGCAAAAGGGCGGCAACGTCTTCGGCGCGCAGTTCGTCGGGTCCGCTGAATCTCTGGAAGGTCAGCGGGTCCAAGTCGATTGCGGCAGAGGCAAGGTCGTCCTTGCTGATAGCGACTGGCCAGACATGAGCCGGGCGGGCCGCGTAATGCAGCCTGAGCGCTGTAAGGAGCCGTGCGGAGGCTGAGCCGTCTACCCGCTCCGCAGCGTCCTCCTTGGCTGCCTCAATCGCTGCCAGGCAGCGTTCAGGCCAGACCCCGCCCGCGAGGACGGCGGTCAGAAACAGGCAGGACCAAATCTCATGGTCACGCCCGTCCGTGACGCTGGTAATCCGGTCATCTAGCAATACCGCAAGCATGTCCGCCGGGTCGGTGATCCGAACTGCCGCCTGAGCCGCCCAATCGGCAAGCGCCGTATGGACGTTCTTCAGTTCGCCACCGTGCGCCACAGGCAGAAATGAGTCGGGGCGTTCCTCGCTACGGGCGCGCTTCGTGTGAACCACGAAAGTCCGCGTCAGTAGCGCGTCCGGGAGTCGGGCTGTTGCCAGTCCGGCGAATGCGACCGGGCCGAAGCACGGGTAACGAATCACCTCCTGTTGCTTGTCTTTATGCGCTCGCACGACCACCGCCCCGCGCTTGTAGCCAGAGTTCAAGATGATGGTCAAGTCATCCTGATTTCCAGCGGAGTTCGCTGAGTAGGTACGGTCAAGCTCATCCGGGAATAGCGTCACCGGGTATGCACCCGGCTCGTTTGCCGACGCTGCCGCGCTGATGATGCGGAGCATGGAAGCCGCAGACAGTGAGCCCACATCCTGACCGTTAGCGGCAAGATGGCTAAGGATTTCCAGAGCGCGTGTCTTCCCACTGCCAGGTGATCCGGAGAAGAAACCAAGTCGCGGCGCAACGGGGAGATCAGGGCAGCGCGTGAGCAGGTGCGTGTACGCCGTCCACAGCGTCACCACATCGAAATGCCGAGGCTCGGGGAACCACACGAAGCGCCGAAGCGCTGCCTCCGCCCGTGTGAGGGCTTCGGCGCCGCCGGCGGTCACCTTGGCCTGAGCCTTGAGGATCTCCGTAAGGGAGTCGGTCACGCGCCGACCACCCGCTTGAGTGCCTTACCGAAGCGGTATGCGACGCCTCCACTGTGTGTTCCGGATGTGCTGATGCGGCTTGCCGCGTAAACGAGTTCAGTGGGCGCCTGACGGCCGTTCTCCGCGTACTCGACCACAAGGGCCAGGACGACGCCGCGAAGGTCCATGAGCCCCGCTGTGGCGTGCTTGCCGCCCAGCCCGAAGCGAGGGGGCTTCCCCGGCTTCATCTCGACGGCTACAGATAGCCCCGTGTCGGCAACGGCGTCCAGCAGTGCTGACACGGACCGCTCAGCACATCCGGGAATATGCACGGCGTGCGGGTCGGCAAGGTCCTCGTAGCGGCTGCCGTAGTCACCTGAACGTCCTTGTCTAGCAAGGTAGTTCACCAGCACGTCGTGACCGTGTGGGAAGAAGTCCGTTGACCACTTCTCGCCGTCCTGACGCGGAGAATTCAGCCGCTCAGTAGCACGCCGAAGCGCCTGGGCATGGGTTATCGCCATTGGGTTTGCACCCTCTCGTTGGTAGGTGTTGGCCGGTCTATGGGCGGGACAGAAAGGGACAGGGGGACACCTGCTCACCACCTACTAACTTGAGTAGGTGGTCCGCCCTGCCCTCTCCATGGGTCTAGGGAGCGGGTTGCCTTCCCTCAGTGAGGAGAGAGCGAGTGACACGCCCGCCACACCCCTAGAGCGGGTCGATTGCTTGCCGTTCCTGATGGGCGCGAGAGGGCTTCCAGGCCCTGACTCGTGGGCACGGAGAAGCCCCGCCGACCAGTAAGGTCAACGGGGCCTGTTCGGAGCCTCAGCGGCTATGCAGCCGTCTGGAAGTCGGCCGCCTCCTTAAGCCGGAGACCTGCGCCACGCGCTGTGGGCATGTCCGGCCGAGTCTCGTAGGCAAGTTCCTCGCGGAGCGCGAAGAGCGCGTCCGCAGCCTCCCGGAAGAACCCGTTACCCAAAGCGAAGCTCACACGGGACTCATCCAGTGAGCGCCAGCCACCCCGGGTGCCCTTCTTGATCAGCAGACGCGCCCCCGCTTCAAGGAGGAGATGCCGCCTTTCCTGGTCGCCTGCCTCTTCCCACAACTCCCGGATAGTGCGTTCGGTCGGCACCATTTCCCGCTTCTCCGGACGGGCCGGAGTGCTCTCCAGCACAGCAAGCCGGTTGTCCAACGCCTCTGCCCGCTCCTGCCATGCGCGCTTTGCTGCCATCGACTTCTGCCGCCCCTTCTCTTCCTGATGCGCACTGAACTCCGCCAGCGTGGCAGCGATTTCAGGGCCGGGGTCATATCCAGGCGTGACAACCGTCTTTTGCGTCTGGAGATCCCCAACCAGAGACAAGAACTCGCGCTCTACGTACTCTTCAACCCAGTCGGCCCGGATGGTCACGGACGCGGGGCACACAATTCCCGTCAGGTGCGCCGTGCACTTGTAGCTTTCCCGCTGCACACCCTTGCGCTTGTTCGACATGTGATACATGCGGCTACCGCACCCTGCGCAATGGATCACACGCAGCAACTTGGACTTCTGATCAACGCGATCATGCGGCCCAAGCTTTCGATCCTCAAAGAGCTTCGTAATCGCATCAAACTCTTCGCGCGACAGGATAGGATGTTCAGTCGCCATAATCGGCGTACCCTCGCTGTCGCGCACGGGCTTGTTGTCATGCAGCTTCCATCCCAGCAGCGCGAGGGAAGTGCATACCTTACGTATCACCTGAGGAACCCAGCAGAAGACGTCCCGTATCGTCGTCTCCCCCTTGGCCCCACCGGTCTTACCGCCGGTCTTACGCCCCGCCTTCAGAGACCAGTGGTCGCGCGGAGTGGGCACCTTATCCGCCCTGAGATCCTGACAAATCTTGGTAATGGTCACACCCGACAGAAGGTCTCTGATGATGCGCTCGATTACCTTCACAGCGTCAGGGTCCGGAACCAGGGTCTTTCCCACACCATGTTCCTTGGGCATGGGAGCGATCATGTACCCATAGGGTGGCCGCCCACCCTTCCAGCGGTAGGGCATCTTTCGCATGGCCGCCTGAGCGCCCAAAACACGATCGCGAATGCTCGCCGATTCCACCTGAGCCGCAAAGGCAAGCATCATCATCATGAGCTCAGCGGTCGGGTCCATGGCGTTCCGGAAGTCGAAGACCAGCCGACCCCCGCCAATTCCCTCTGCAAAGACCAGCATCTTGCCGTGGCTCTTGGCCCACTTGGCCAAGTCGTGCATGTCGCTCATGGAGCGGATGGCACGGTCGAAACGCCACCACACGATGGCGTCGAACTCGTCCGGTCGCGCGAGCCACGCGCCCAGCTCCGGCCGGTCGAACGGCCCCACCTTGGACGCGCTCACGTCCAGGTCGACGGCTTCACGCCCGTCGAAGTCGATGCCCAGTGCGGCAGCGGCAAGGTCGTCTGCTTCGCGCTGCCGCTCCGGGGAAGTCGTCTCGTCGGTCAGCACTGAGAGGCGCACTGCGCGTACGCCCCTGAGCCGGGCAAGGGTGTCCATGCCCGTGGTCTGGTGAGTTGGTTGCCCGGCGGAGCCGGGGTGCGTGTCAGTGTCCACGGAAGCGTTCGAGAGTGTGGAACGCCTGCCCGCGTCGGGCTGAGAGGGAAGAGCCATGCCCTCGCTAGAGCGCAAGGGTTTCCTGTCCGCCCTGACCTGCTTCGATGCCGCCATGACCGGGGTCCTCCAGAACGGTGGTTCTGGAGCGTTCGGAGATCCGGCGGGGCATCCGTTCTGTCTGTGTTACGGCCAGCCGGCCGTGACGGTCTGACTCAGCGCGGGGGCCGGGGTGCGGGGAAAAGGGCGGTGACCTCCCAGCCGCCTTCGGGCGCGGGGCCGGCGCGCAGGAGGCCGCCCATGGCTTTGGCCCGCTCGCTGAGGCCGACGAGGCCGAACCCCCCTCCCCTGGCCTGTTCGTTGAGCGTGGCGGCGTGCTTGCCGTCGTCGGCGATGCGCAGTTCGACGCCGGCGGGGACGCCGCGTACCCCGATGCGTACGGCGGTGGCGTCGGCGGCGTGTTTGCGGATGTTGGTGAGGGCCTCGCGGACGACGCGGTGGACGGCGGCGGCGACGTCGCCGGGGATCCAGTCCTCCAGGCCCTGTTCGATGTAGAGGACGACGGGCGGGCCGGTGCGGGCGAAGGATTCGGTGAGGGCGCGCACCTCGGGCAGGCCGGCGACGGGTTCGGTCTGGGCGTCGCCTTCGCGCAGGACGCCGACGAGGCGCCGCATGGCGTGGAGCGATTCGCTCGCCGAGGTCTCGATGCGTTCGAACGCGGCCGCGGCGGCGGGTCCGTCGAGGTGGGTGAAGCGGGCGGCCTGGGCCTGGACGACGATGCCGGTGACGTGGTGGGCGACGAGGTCGTGCAGTTCGCGGGCGAGTTCGAGGCGTTCGGCGGTGCGTACGGCCGCCATGTCCCGTACGCGCTGGCCCGACTGGCTGCGCAGGAGCAGGGAGTAGGCGGCGACGACCACGGTGAGGGTGCCGAAGACGGCGGTGAAGCGGCCGGGGTCGAGGTCGCGCATGGGGGCGGCGACGCAGGCGGCGCCGAGCAGCGGGCCGAGGGTGGCGGCGAGGCGGACGGGGGCCTGCTGGACGACGGCGGTCAGCAGGACGAGCAGGGCGATGTCCTCGCCCATGCCCCAGACGGCGGAGGGGTGGGCGGTGCCCATGAGGACGGCGGAGGTGGTCAGGGAGACGGTGACCGCGACGGAGGCGCGCACGGACAGCGGGATCCAGCTGTAGGGGACGGCGCACAGGCAGACGGCGACGCCGGAGGCGAGGACCATGGCGTGCGGCTGGCTGGGCTGGCGGGCGAGGGCGAACCCCTCGAAGCCGACCAGGCACAGCAGGACGGCGCCGAGGGCGGCCTTGGCCATGGCGGCCCGGCGGGGGTGCCGGGTGGCCCACCCGGCCAGTCTGTTCACGGTCCGCCCGCGGCCAGCCCGCTCTCCCAGGCCCAGGCGGCGATCTCGACGCGGTTGCGGGCGTCGAGCTTGAGCTGCACGTTCGCCAGGTGGGTCTTGACCGTGGACAGGGAGACGAAGAGTTCGGAAGCGATCTCCGCGTTGGTCGCGCCGCGGGCCAGGCAGCGGACGACGTCGGCCTCGCGGTCGGTGAGCGGTTCGGAGGGGGTGCGGGCGGGCGGTGCCGTGCCGGCCGGGGCCATGTCGCGCAGCAGGCGGACGGTGATGGCGGGCGAGATGAGGGAGTCGCCGACGGCGGCGGCGTGCACGGCTTCGACGAGCATGGCGGGGCTGGCGTCCTTCAGGAGGAAGCCGGAGGCGCCGTTGCGGAGGGCGGTGTGCACGTACTCGTCGAGGTCGAAGGTGGTGACGATGACGATGCGGGGGCGCTGGCCGTGTTCGGGGTGGGCGGCGGAGAGCGCGGACAGGCGGCGGGTGACCTCCAGGCCGTCGAGCTTGGGCATGCGGATGTCGAGGAGGAGGACGTCGGGGCGGTGTTCCTCGACGGCCGCCAGGGCGGCCTCGCCGTCCACGACGTCGGCGACGACGTCGATGTCGGGCTGGCTCTCCAGGATCATCCGGAAGCCGGTGCGGACCATCTCCTGGTCGTCCGCGATGACCACGGTGATCGCCATGCTGTGTCCCTCGCCTGTCCCTCGCCCTGTTTCCCGCCGCCGCGTCGCGGTCGGCGGAGTCTTTCCATGTCAGCGGTGGCGGCGGGGTGCCGCAACCGCTGTGCTCACGCGTCCGTCCCGGTGCGGCCGGAGCGGCGCAGGGCGATCCGCACGCCGTAGGCGCCGCCGCCGGCGGCGAGCAGGGCGGCTCCGGCGATGGCGGGGGTGCCGATGTCGTGCCGGCCCTTGATGGCCTCGCCGGCCTCGACGACGCGCTTGACGGGGTTGCTGGACGCGGCGCGGACCTTGCCGTGGTGTTCGGCGGCGGCCGTCGGGGTGGCGGGGCGGGTGTGCGGGTTGCCGTGCTGGGTGCGGCCGTCGTGGGCGGGCCTGGTGGCGTGGCCCTGCGCGGCCTTGGTGCCGCGCTGCTGGTGGTCGCGCTGCTGGTCCTTCGGCTGGTCCTTGACCAGGGTGCCGGAGGTGAAGTCGTAGTAGCTGGGCTCCTCGGTGCCGTCGACGGCGGCGCGCAGGGTGGGGCGGGCGGTGTCGCCGCCGATGATCCGCAGGTGCAGCCGGTCGATGTCGGCGGCGGGGCTGGTGGTGTCGATGGTGCGCTGCTGCTTGCCGTGGGTGGTGACCGTGGCCTTGGTGCCGCCGTCGCCGGAGGTGAGGCGGGCGTGGCTGCCGTCCGGGAGCTGGATCTGGCGGACGGTGGTGGGGCGGCCGGGGTGTCCGTCCTTGTCCGCGGCGCCCGCTGCGAAGGCGTCGGCCGTCGGCCAGACCACCGCGGCGACGGCGGCGGTGAGGACGGTGGCGGCGGCGATGCGGTGCTTGGCGGACACGGAGGTCCCTTTCGTACGGACGGGTCGGCGCGCGGCCGGCGGTCGGCCACTGCTCTCACGTTACGGACCTTTATGGGCTCCACACGTCGACTGTCCGACCATTCCTGCATCGGCCGAAAGGATGACGGTGGCCCGTTCACGTCATACCGGGGTCGTGTGAACGGGCCGCGGAAAGCCGTACCGGGCAGCGTGCCGGACTGCGCCGTCCGGGGAGGCGCAACCCACCGGACGGCGCAGCGGAGAGATCCGTTCGGCGGATCGCGGGCTTGGCGAAGGCGCGGTCCGGCCGCGCCCGAAGGGGCGCGGGGAACTGCGCGACCGGCCACGACGCGCCCGCGGACGAACCGGTTCCCGTACGGCTCCCGGACGAAGCCCGTCCGGCGCTTGAGGTCACAGACACAGGAACAGGCGCCGGTTTCCGGGCCACCCCGCCGTGGGATCCCGCGGCGTCAGCCGCCGAGGCTCGCCGCCGCGGCCTTGATGTTCGCGGCGAAGGTGCTCACCTCGCTGTAGACGCCGGGGTAGCCGGGGCGGGCGCAGCCCTGGCCCCAGCTGACGATGCCGACCTGGATCCAGGCGCCGGTGTCGTCCGCGCGGAACATCGGGCCGCCGGAGTCGCCCTGGCAGGTGTCGACGCCGCCCTGCTGGAGGTAGCCGGCGCAGATCTCGTCGCCGGGGGTGAGGGCGCCGCCGTACGCCTTCTGGCAGGTGGCGTCGTCGACGAAGGGGACGGTGGCCTTGAGGAGGTAGCGCTCCTGGGGGCCGCCCTCGGTGGCCGCGCCCCAGCCGACGATGGTGAAGGTGCCGTTGTTGTACGCGGTGGTGTCGGCGATCTTCAGGGTCGGCCGGTCGATGGGCCGGTCGAGCTTGATGAGGGCCCAGTCCTTGCCGGTGCCGTTGTAGCCGGGGGCTTGCAGGACCTGGGTGGAGTTGACGGTGATGGCCTGGGAGGACTGGAGGTCGACGACGCCCGCGGTCGCGGTGATCGAGGTGTTGGGGCCGCTGCCGTCGACGCAGTGGGCGGCGGTGAGCACGATCTGGTGGGTGTAGAGGGCGCCGCCGCAGCCCATGGACAGGCGGACCATCCAGGGGAATTCGCCTTGCTGGGCGGGGGTGCCGCCGACGACGTGGGGGCCGGGCGGGCGGGGGGTGGGGTCCTGGGCGTGGGCGGGGGTGAAGGGCTGGAGGGTGAACGCGGCGGCGGTGACCGCGAGGACGGCCGCGGTTCTCTTCAGTGTCGTGAGGAAGGTGCGCAACGGACTTCCCTTCGTGGAGGGTTGCACCGACGAACAAACAACTGTCAGGCTCATGTCAATCCGATATTCGAACATGAGTCCTTGCGGTGCGGTGTGATTATGAGGAGCGGGCGAACAGGCGACAAGCCTTCCGTTTCGGCCAGGCGTACGGCACCCGGACCCCGCCCCGCACGGCGCCCGCGCCTCGCGGCGGGCGCGAACGGCCCCCCACCTGGCAGACCCCCACGTACAGTGGAAGCCGCAGGACCGACCTAGGGGGTGGTCGCGTGGGCTCGGGGCTCGAGATCGCGCACGGGTTTCCGCACCTGGACACCGTGCACTCCGCGATCACCGCGCTGTACAAGCGGCTCTCCTACGACACCGTGCACTCCTTCGCCGCGAGTGTGCTCCCGGTGGACGTCGCCTTCTCCGACGACGAGAACCCCTATCTGGGCGTCCAGCGGGTCGCCGGGGCGATGGTCCGCCACCTCCGGCTGCCCGACGCGCGGATGATCGTCAGCTTCCGCGAGATGCGGCACGCCGGGAGCGTCGAACTCGCCGCCGGCCCCGAATACTTCATCGAGCTCAACTCCCGCTTCAAGACCCACCGCAAGGACATCGGCGCGGCCCTCGCGCACGAGGTCATGCACGTCTATCTGCACCGGCTCGACCTCGCCTTCCCCGGCACCCGGGACAACGAGATCCTCACGGACACCGCGGCGGCGTACCTCGGTTCGGGCTGGCTGCTGCTGGACGCGTACCGCGAGTCGTCCGTCTCCACGCAGAAGCTCGGCTATCTCACGCCCGAGGAGTTCGGCTACGTCCTCGCCAAGCGGGCGCTGGCCTTCGGGGAGGATCCCGCGCCGTGGTTCACCAGCCCGCAGGCGTACGACGCGTATGTGAAGGGCATGGCGCGGGCCCGGCGCGACGGACAGCGGCCCCCGCTGGCCGCGGCGGGCCGCCTCGGCCGCCACCGCTACGCGCGCGACCGGCGCTCCGCGCACAGCTCCCCCGCCGGGGGCTACGCCTTCGAAGGGCACGACCCGCTGCGGGTCAGCTTCCCCTGCCCCACGTGCCACCAGCGGCTGCGGGTGCCGGTGCAGGGCCGGCTGCGGGCCCGGTGCGGGCTGTGCGGCTCGGTGCTGGACTGCGACACATGACGCCTGGCGGCGAGCGGCGGATTTCCGGGCGCCCGGGCTCCGGGCCGGCCGCCGTGCGGTTCAGTGCTGCCCCCACCACTGCCGCAGCACCCGCTCCGCCGGTTTGCCGTGCGGGGTGTACGCGAGGCGTTTCGCCGTCTCCCCGCTGCCCGGCCAGTCGTCCCACATCCACCAGCACACGCCCGCCCACCACGGCTTGCCCTCGAACGCCGCGAGCAACGCCTCGTACGCCGCCGCCTGTTCGTCGTCGCCGGAGGCCTTGGAGACCGTCCAGGAGTACGGCTGTGCGGTCGTGCCGCGCTGGCTGACGTAGCCCGCCTCGGTGAAGAGGATCTGCCGGTGCCACCGGGCGGAGAACGCCGCCAGCTCGTCGCCGATCGGCTTCCACGCCTCCCGCAGCCCGGCCGCGTCCGTGGTGGCCTTCCGCGCCAGCGGCCAGTACGCGTCGACGCCGATGACGTCCAGGTCGCCCCAGAAGGCCACCTTCTGGTACTCGTCGTAGTTGGCGGCGTAGGTCAGCGGTCCGCCGTAGGCCTTGCGGACCGCCGCGACGACGCGGCTCCAGCGCGTACCGTCCCCCGAGGTGCCCGCCAACTCCGTGCCCACCGACAGCTGTTCGGACTTGGTGTCCGCCGCGAGCTTCGCGTAGTGGGTGATGAAGTCGCCGTACGCGCGGAACCAGGCGTCCTGGTCCTTCGGCCGGATCTCGGCGCGGTCGGTGCCGTTCACGAGGTCGACGTGCGGCTTGACCATGACCTTGAGGCCGCTCGCGTGGGCGAGGCCGATGATGTGGCGGAGGCTGCCGTCGCTCGCGGTCTCCTCGGTGGTGTGCATGCCGGGGTCGGTGATGCCGTCCTGGTACCAGGTGGGGGTGAAGGTCACCCAGCGGGCCCCGGTGGCGGCGATCTGCCGGAGGAACTGCCCTGCCTCGGGGCGTTCGTAGTCGTCGGTGTTCCACGAGGGGAGCGTGATGCCCCGCATGCCGCTCACCTTCCTGTCGCCGGGTGGGGCGCTGGACGCGCCGCTGGGCCCCCCGCCGTCCGGGGAGCCGCCGGAGGAGCAGCCCGCGAGGAAGAGGGCGGCCGTCACCACCAGTGCGGCGGCCGCCCTCTTCATCGCGTTCACTGGCCGAGTTCCGTGGGGCCGACGAAGGTGTAGCCGAGGGCGCGGATGCCGTCGACGGTCTGCTTCAGCGGGTCCACCGCGTAGTAGGGGTGGTAGAAGAAGCTCGCCACGCCGTCGCGCACGGCCAGGTTGGCCTTGGCGGAGGCGATGAGGTCGGCGGGGAGCCTGGCCGGGTGGTTGTTGTACGGCAGGGGCTCGTAGTTGCCGATGTTCTCGGGGAGCACGGTCGTACCGTAGACGTCCTTCACCCAGTAGGGGAAGAACTGGCCGATGTAGCGGCTGGAATCCACCGTTCCGCCACTGAGCGTTCCCGCGAAGTACAGCGAACGCTCAAGCCGGGCCGTGTAGTTCTGCCCGAACACCCGGTAGTCCGCGGCCGAGGCGGCGTAGTGCGGGGTGGTCCACAGCGTCGGCTTGGGCAGCCCGGCGGCGGCGAAGCCGGCGAGGGCCGCGGTGACGCGGCTCTGTGCCCAGAGGGTGGAGTCCTCGGGCGGCGGTCCGTCGTAGACGACGTTGTTGGAGGTGTCGACGTGCGCCTTGAAGAACTCGAAGTCGTCGCCGGTGACGCCGGTGTAGGGGTTGTTGACGTTGCTGTACTGGTGCGTGTCCCCGTGGTTCATCAGCACGGCGCCGTGCTGGAGCATGTATTTGAGCGCCGAGACGACCTGGGGGCTCTGCGCGAGGGTGACCGTCTCCGGTTTCCCGTTGTTGTAGACGCCCTTGGGGTCGGTGTAGGTCGGGATGACGTTGATCCCGTAGGTGATGCTCTGCGAGGAGAGGTAGTCGGCCATGGCCCGCAGCTGTGTCGGGTCCGACTTGGGGCTGATGTCCTCCAGGCGCACGAACGCCCGGTGCCGCTCGGCGGTCGCCGGGGCGAGCGAGTCGAAGAGGAGGTCCTCCATGACGACGACGCGGTCGCTCTCGGAGACGTAGGCGAAGGGGATCTCACCGACGTACGTGAGGTTGCCCGAGCGGATCGCCCAGGGGCTGGTGGTGCCGGAGTTGGCGTCGGTGGCCTGGGCGAGCTGGTTCACCTGCGGATAGCCGGGACCGGACAGGAGGGCGGGGTGCAGGACGCCGCCGTCCTGTCCGGCCGGGATGGAGCGGGTGAGCGTCTGCCCCTTGTAGGCGACCTGGTTGATGTCCCCGACGGTGCCGTTGGGCGCGAAGTAGGAGTTGGTCGGGTCCCAGCCGTAGTGCTGCTCGAACTGCGTGACGCCGACGGAGTTCGCCATGTTCCAGATGTTGTCGCCGATCCAGGTGACGGGGTGACTGGTGGTCAGCGCGTCCTGGTAGAAGGCGGCGGGCACGGCGTCCGGGACGGAGCCCCCGTAGTACGTCGAGCCGATGTAGAAGGTGGCGGTGTACTGCCCGACGAGGCCCGCGGTGTAGGAGGAGACGGGCTTGGCGCTCACGGTGCCGAAGTGGCCGGCGAGGTTGGACAGGGCCATGGCGTAGAGCTCGCCCAGCTGGCCGTACGGGCCGGTGTTGTCGTAGAGGACGAGCGCGGAGGCGGCGGCCGGAGCGGCGGCGGCCTGCTTGAAGACCGCGGGCTGCGCCTGCGTGACCGTGGCCGGGGCGGCCAGTGCGGAAGCCGCCTTCACCGGGGCGGAGGGCGCGGACTTCGTGGCGGCCGCCGGGACTGCCGGGCGGACGACGAGGGTGTGGGCCTTGCGCTGCTTCTCGAGTGCCAGCCGGGACCGGGTCCAGGCGGCCAGGTCCTTGGCGCTCTGCGCGGAGAGCGAGATCGGGTGGCTGCCGCCCCGGCCGGGCGTCCCGGGTATCGGGCTCTTCGTGGCCTCGGCGGTGGACGAAAGCCCGAGGCCGCCCAGCAGTGCGGCGACCACCATGATGACCGAGGAGGTCCGGAATTTCACGGACCTCCTTCTCCTTTTTTGCATTGTGTTTCCCCCTGGGTGCTGCTTTCTTTGCCGTCGCCCCATGCAAATCACCAGGCCCGGCAGTTGGCCAATCCTTCTGGCCCGTAAGAGCCGGTGTCAATAGACAGATTCGATCCCCGAGGGCCAATTACGTTCACAGGAATTAGTCCGGACTATTCGTCACACCCGTCACACAAGGCTCTGACCAGCCCTAACAAACGACCGTTCCACCGAATTTGAGATTCCGATCAAACAACTCTCCCCAAGTTCGACTGTCGTACCGGTCGAGTCTGATACCTTCCGTCCGCACGCCTCATAAGCGAGGCGAATTCGGGGGGAACTCATGTACGGAAAACCTGTGCTGGGCACAGTCCTGCCCATGGCCGGGCTCACCGTGGCACCGAAAGTGCTGCCGGGCCTGCCTTTCGCCCAGGGATTGCAGGAGGCCGCGGGGGCCGGCTTCCTGCTCTACTGCACGGTCGCGATGGCCATGCTGTCGGTCAAGTTCTGGTTCCTGCTGCGGAACACCGGGGAACGGCCTTGATCAGCGGAATACTCCTCTGGGCCGCCATGGCCATCATCGTGATGGCCGGCGGCTACAACACCACCCTCTTCGTCCTGTCCAGACGACGGATGCGCCGGGGCCGCGGCCCACGACGGCCCCGTCTCTACGTCTTCCTGCTCGCCTGCCTCAACGAGGAGCGGGTCCTCGGGGAGAGCCTGGCCCGGATCACAGCCCTGCCCGCGGGCAACTTCATGGCCCTGGTCATCGACGACGCCTCCGACGACGGCACCGCCGCCATCGCCCGCGCCGCCGCCGAGCGCGCCGCGCCCGGCAAGGTCCACCTCCTCCAGCGGCACCTGCCCGACGCCCGGCGCGGCAAGGGCGCGGCCCTCAACGCCGGGATCCGCCACCTGCGCACCTCCGGCCTGCTCGACGGCTACGACCCGAGCGAGGTGATCGTCTGTGTCGTGGACGCCGACGGCCGGCTCGACCAGCACGTGGTGCAGGCCGTCGACCCGTATTTCGACGACCCGCGCACCGGCGGCACCCAGATCGGTGTGCGGATGTACAACCGCGACAAGGGCCTGCTGGCCCGGCTCCAGGACATGGAATTCGTCATCTACGGCGACATCTTCCAGAGCGCCCGGCGCTACATCGGCAGCGTCGGGATGGGCGGCAACGGGCAGTTCATGCGGCTCGCCGCCCTGGACTCGCTCCTCGGGCCCGACGGCGCGGGCCCCTGGAGCGACTCGCTCACCGAGGACCTCGACCTGGGCGTACGGCTGATAGCCCGCGGCTGGGTCAATCAGCACTGCACCCACGCTGCGGTCTCCCAGCAGGCCGTCCTCGACGTGCGCCGCCTGGTGCGGCAGCGCTCCCGATGGTTCCAGGGCCACCTGCAGTCCGCGGGCCTGGTGCCGCTGATCCTGCGCGAGGTGCCCACCCGGCCCGCCGTCGACCTGCTCTACCACCTCTCCAGCCCGGTCCTCATCCTGCTCACCTCGCTGCTGCCGGTGTCCTTCCTGGTCGCCCTCGGCGGCACCGTCGTCGGCTCCGTCGAGGCCGGCCACTCGCTGATCTCCCCCTGGTGGGTGCTCGGCCCGTACGTCCTCTCCTTCACCGCGGCGTTCGTCTACGCCTTCGTCTACTCCCGGCGTGAGAAAGGGCTCGGGCTGCTGCGCTCGATCCTGCTCTCCCACGTCTTCGTCCTCTACGGCTACATCTGGTTCGCCGCCGGATGGTGGGGCCTGTGGCGGATGCTCACCGGCAAACAGACCTGGCTGAAGACCGCGCGCACCTGACGCGCGGCGCTCTTTCGCCCATCGGCACGCCCTTGTCCAGGGAGAACCATGTCCACTGACATCATCAGCGCACCCGTTCGCGCCATGCTCGTCCTCGGCACCCGGCCGGAGGCCATCAAGCTGGCGCCCGTGGCCCGCGCCATGGCCGCCTCACCGCTCTTCGACCCGGTCGTCGTCACCACCGGCCAGCACCGCGAGATGCTCCACCAGATGCTGGACCTCCTCCAGGTGCCCGTGCACACCGAGCTCGACGTGATGCGCGAGCGGCAGCAGCTGTCCACCCTCACGGCACGGCTGGTGGACGGACTGGGCGAGGTGGTCCGCGAGGAACGCCCCGACCTCGTCGTCGTCCAGGGCGACACCAGCACCGCGCTGACCGGCGCGCTGGCCGCGTTCTACGAACACCTGCCCATCGCCCACGTCGAGGCGGGCCTGCGCACCGGTGTCCTCGACAACCCCTTCCCCGAGGAGCTGAACCGGCGCCTCATAGGCCGCATGGCCCGCTGGCACTTCGCCCCCACCCCGCGGGCCGCCGCCCACCTGGCGGCCGAAGGCGTCCCCGACGCGGAGGTGTTCACCACCGGCAACACCGTCATCGACAATCTGCTGTGGGTCCTGGAGCAGGGCAGTGGGCGCAGCCTCTTCGAGAGCGACCGGCGGCGCGTCCTGCTCACGCTGCACCGCCGGGAGAACCAGGGCGCCACCATGCGGGCGATGGGCAGGGCCATGTGCCGGCTGGCCGACCGCGGTGACGTGGAGATGGTGGTGCCGCTGCACAAGAGTCCCGCGGTGCGGGAGGCGCTGCTGCCGGAGCTGTCGGGTCACCCGGCCATCCGGGTCGTCGAGCCGCTCGGCTACGTGGACTTCTCCGCGACGCTGGCCGCCTGCGACCTCGTGCTGACCGACTCCGGCGGCATCCAGGAGGAGGCGCCCACCCTGGGCAAGCCGGCCCTGGTGCTGCGGACGACGACCGAGCGGCCCGAGGCGGTGGAGGCGGGCGCGGCGCGGCTGGTGGGCACCGAGCCGGAGGCCATCCTGGACGCGGCGATGCGGCTGCTGGACGACGCGGCCGCGTACGAGCGGATGGCGACGGCCGGCAATCCCTTCGGGGACGGGCACGCCACCGACCGGATCGTCGCGCAGCTCGCGGAGGACTTCGGGGCGGACGCCGGACCCGATCGGGGCGTCGTCCCACTGGTCGCCTCCCGTCCCGAGGGTCCGGGGTCATACTCGACGGCATGACGAGAGTTCACCGGCTGCTCGGCCTCGCTCTGCTCGCCGCCGTCGTGGTGGCGGGTGCCGCCCTGGCGGTGAGCGGCATCTGGGGGTCCGGTGACGGCAAGCCCGATCGGCCGTGGGCGGAGGGTTCCGTCCACGGCCCTTGGCGTTCGGTGTTCGACGGCCACGGGGAGAACATCGGCCGCCACGACAGCCTGGTGCTCTCCCCCGAGGCGGCCCGGAAGCCGGAGGAGACGCACGCCGGGCTGATCGTCTCCACCGCGGTCTACGAGTCGGTGGACTTCCGGGCCCGGATGCGGACGGTGGCCCAGCTGCGCACCCCGAAGCCGAATCCCTGGGAAGTGCCGTGGCTGGTCTGGGCGTACACCGACCCCGAGCACTTCTACTACATCACCCTGAAGCCGAACGGCTGGGAGCTGGGCAAGCGGGACCCCGCGTACGGCGGGGGGCAGCGCTTCCTGGCGACCGGTGGCGGAGAGTTCCCGGTCGGCGCGTGGTCGGACGTCCACGTCGCCCAGCAGGGCGCGCGGATGGAGGTGAGCGTCGGCGGGAAGGGCCTGGTCTCCTACGAGGACCAGGAGCACCCGTATCTGAGGGGCAGCGTCGGGGTGTACACGGAGGACGCGCGCGTGGAGTTCAGCGGTCTTTCGGCGCAGCCGCTGGAGGCGCCCTGAGGCGGGCGGGCTAAGGAAATGGCGCGGCACCCGCTCACCGGTCGGGGTGGGGGCGGGTGCCGCGGGCTGGTGGGGGTCAGACGGTCAGGGCCCGGTCGGTCGGCCGGACCGGGGCCGGGAGGGTGCTGGCGCCGGTGAGATAGCGGTCGACGCCGCGGGCCGCGGAGCGGCCTTCGGCGATGGCCCAGACGATGAGGGACTGGCCGCGCCCGGCGTCGCCGGCGACGAAGACGCCGGGGACGTTGGTGGCGTAGTCGGCGTCGCGGGCGATGTTGCCGCGTTCGTCGAGTTCGAGGCCGAACTGCTCGACGAGGCCGTTCTTGACGTCGGTGCCGGTGAAGCCCATGGCGAGGGTGACGAGCTGGGCCGGGATGCGGCGCTCGGTGCCGGGCTTCTGGGTGAGCTTGCCGTCGGTGAACTCGACCTCGATCAGGTGCAGCCACTGGACGTTGCCGTCCTCGTCACCCTCGAAGTGGGTGGTGGAGACGGAGTAGACCCGTTCGCCGCCCTCTTCGTGGGCCGAGGTGACCTTGTAGAGCATGGGGAAGGTGGGCCAGGGCTGGTGCGGTGCGCGGTCCTCGCCCGGCTTGGGCATGATCTCCAGCTGGGTGACGGAGGCGGCGCCCTGGCGGTGGGCGGTGCCGACGCAGTCGGCGCCGGTGTCGCCGCCGCCGATGACGACGACGTGCTTGCCCTCGGCGGTGATGGGCGGGGTGACGAAGTCGCCTTCCCGCACCTTGTTGGAGAGGGGCAGGTATTCCATCGCGAAGTGGATGCCGCGCAGTTCGCGGCCGGGGACGGGCAGGTCGCGGGATGTGGTGGCGCCCGCGGCGACGACGACGGCGTCGTAGCGCCCGCGCAGTTTGACCGCGTCGATGTCGCGGCCGATCTCCACCTCCGTGCGGAACTTGGTGCCCTCGGCGCGCATCTGCTCGATGCGGCGGTTGATGTGCCGCTTCTCCATCTTGAACTCGGGGATGCCGTAGCGCAGGAGGCCGCCGATGCGGTCGGCGCGCTCGTAGACGGCGACGGTGTGGCCGGCCCGGGTCAGCTGCTGGGCGGCGGCGAGGCCGGCGGGGCCGGAGCCGATGACGGCGACGGTCTTGCCGGAGAGCCGCTCGGGGGGCTGGGGGGTGACGTCGCCGTGGTCCCACGCCTTGTCGATGATGGTGACTTCGACGTTCTTGATGGTGACGGCGGGCTGGTTGATGCCGAGCACGCAGGCGGATTCGCAGGGTGCGGGGCACAGCCGCCCGGTGAACTCGGGGAAGTTGTTGGTCGCGTGCAGCCGCTCGCTGGCGGCCTGCCAGTCCTCGCGGTAGGCGTAGTCGTTCCACTCGGGGATGAGGTTGCCGAGCGGGCAGCCGTTGTGGCAGAAGGGGATGCCGCAGTCCATGCAGCGGCCGGCCTGCTTGCTGATGACGGGCAGCAGGGAGCCGGGGACGTAGACCTCGTTCCAGTCCTTGACGCGCTCGTCGACGGGACGGGTCCGCGCGACCTCGCGGCCGGTGGTCAGGAAGCCCTTGGGGTCAGCCATGAGTCGCCGCCTCCATCATCTTCTCGTGGGTCTCGGTCTCGGAGAGACCCGCTCGCTCGGCGGCGTCCTTGGCGGCGAGCACTGCCTTGTAGGTGGCCGGGACGACCTTGGTGAAGCGGGTCACCGCGGTGTCCCAGTCGGCGAGGAGGGTGGCCGCGACGGTGGAGGCGGTCTCCTCGTGGTGGCGCCGCACCACGTCGTGCAGCCATCGCCGGTCGTCCTCGTCGAGGGTGTCGAGGGCGCTGACCAGCTCCTTGTTGACGTTGTCGGGGTCCAGGCCGATGACGTACGCGACGCCGCCGGACATGCCGGCCGCGAAGTTGCGGCCGGTCTCGCCGAGGACGACGGCCCGGCCGCCGGTCATGTATTCGCAGCCGTGGTCGCCGACGCCCTCGGAGACGACGGTGGCGCCGGAGTTGCGGACGCAGAACCGTTCGCCGACGCGTCCGCGCAGGAACATCTCGCCGCCGGTCGCGCCGTAGGCGAGGGTGTTGCCGGCGATGACGGAGTATTCGGCGAGGTGGTCGGCGCCGCGGTCGGGGCGGACGACGATCCGGCCGCCGGACAGGCCCTTGCCGACGTAGTCGTTGGCGTCGCCCTCCAGGCGCAGGGTGATGCCGCGCGGCAGGAAGGCGCCGAAGGACTGGCCCGCGGAGCCGGTGAAGGTGATGTCGATCGTGTCGTCGGGCAGTCCGGCGCCGCCGAACTTCTTGGTGACGCGGTGGCCGAGCATGGTGCCGACGGTGCGGTTGATGTTGCGGATGGCGACCTGGGCGCGTACGGGCCGGGCGTCCTCGGGGCGTTCGGCGGTGAGGGCGTCGGCGGCGAGCTCGATCAGTTCGTTGTCGAGCGCCTTGGCCAGGCCGTGGTCCTGCTCGGTGACGCGGTGCCGGACGGCGCCGGAGGGCAGGTCGGGGACGTGCAGGAGGGGGGCCAGGTCGAGGCCCTGGGCCTTCCAGTGGTCGACGGCCGGGGCGGTGTCGAGGAGCTCGGCGTGCCCGACGGCCTCCTCCAGCGTGCGGAAGCCCAGCTCGGCGAGGAGCTCGCGGACCTCCTCGGCGATGAACTCGAAGAAGTTGACGACGAATTCGGCCTTGCCGGAGAAGCGTTCGCGCAGCACCGGGTTCTGTGTGGCGATGCCGACGGGGCAGGTGTCGAGGTGGCAGACGCGCATCATGACGCAGCCGGAGACGACCAGGGGCGCGGTGGCGAAGCCGAACTCCTCGGCGCCGAGGAGCGCGGCGATGATCACGTCGCGGCCGGTCTTGAGCTGGCCGTCGGTCTGGACGACGATGCGGTCGCGCAGGCCGTTGAGCAGCAGGGTCTGCTGGGTCTCGGCGAGGCCGAGCTCCCAGGGGCCGCCCGCGTGCTTGAGGCTGGTCAGCGGGGAGGCGCCGGTGCCGCCGTCGTGGCCGGAGATCAGGACGACGTCCGCGTGGGCCTTGGAGACGCCGGCGGCGACCGTGCCCACGCCGACCTCGGAGACCAGCTTCACGTGGATGCGGGCGGCGGGGTTGGCGTTCTTCAGGTCGTGGATGAGCTGGGCGAGGTCCTCGATGGAGTAGATGTCGTGGTGCGGCGGCGGGGAGATCAGGCCGACGCCGGGGGTGGAGTGCCGGGTCTTCGCGACCCAGGGGTAGACCTTGTGGCCGGGCAGCTGGCCGCCCTCGCCGGGCTTGGCGCCCTGGGCCATCTTGATCTGGATGTCGTCGGAGTTGACCAGGTATTCGCTGGTGACGCCGAAGCGGCCGGAGGCGACCTGCTTGATGCTGGAGCGGCGGGCGGGGTCGTGCAGCCGCTCGGGGTCCTCGCCGCCCTCGCCGGTGTTGGACTTGGCGCCGAGGCGGTTCATGGCGATGGCGAGGGTCTCGTGGGCCTCGCGGGAGATGGAGCCGTAGGACATGGCGCCGGTGGAGAAGCGCTTGACGATCTCGCTGACGGGCTCGACCTCGTCGAGCGGCACGGGGGTGCGGTCGTTCTTGAGGGCGAACAGGCCGCGGAGGGTCATCAGCCGCTCGGACTGCTCGTTCACCCGCTGGGTGTACTGCTTGAAGATGTCGTAGCGGCGGGCGCGGGTGGAGTGCTGGAGCCGGAAGACGGTGTCGGGGTCGAAGAGGTGGGGCTCGCCCTCGCGGCGCCACTGGTACTCGCCGCCGATGTCCAGGCGGCGGTGGGTGGCGGCGATGCCGGTGGCGGGGTAGGCCTTGGCGTGCCGCGCCGCGACCTCGCGTGCGATGACGTCGAGGCCGGCACCGCCGATCTTGGTGGCGGTGCCCTGGAAGTAGGTCTCGACGAACTCCTCGTCCAGGCCGACGGCTTCGAAGACCTGGGCGCCGCGGTAGGAGGCGACGGTGGAGATGCCCATCTTGGACATCACCTTGAGGACGCCCTTGCCGAGGGCCTTGATGAGGTTGCGGATCGCGTCCTGGGCGTCCATGCCGGGCAGGAAGGTGCCGGCGCGGACGAGGTCCTCGACGGACTCCATGGCCAGGTAGGGGTTGACGGCGGCGGCGCCGTAGCCGATGAGCAGGGCGACGTGGTGGACCTCGCGGACGTCACCGGCCTCGACGATCAGGCCGACCTGGGTGCGCTGCCTGGTGCGGATGAGGTGGTGGTGGACGGCGGAGGTGAGCAGCAGGGAGGGGACTGGGGCGTGCTCGGCGTCCGAGTGGCGGTCGGAGAGGACGATCAGCCGGGCGCCGCCGGCGATGGCGGCGTCGACCTCGGCGCGGATCTCGGCGAGCCGGGCGGCGAGCGCCTCTCCCCCGCCGCCGACGCGGTAGAGGCCGGAGAGGGTGGCGGCCTTGAGACCGGGCAGGTCGCCGTCGGCGTTGATGTGTATGAGCTTGGCGAGCTCGTCGTTGTCGATGACGGGGAACGGCAGGGTGACGCTGCGACAGGAGGCCGCGGTGGGGTCCAGGAGGTTGCCCTGCGGGCCGAGGGAGGAGATCAGCGAGGTGACGAGCTCCTCGCGGATGGCGTCCAGCGGGGGGTTGGTGACCTGCGCGAAGAGCTGGGTGAAGTAGTCGAAGAGCAGCCGGGGCCGCTCGGAGAGGGCCGCGATCGGGGAGTCGGTGCCCATGGAACCGATGGGCTCCGCACCGGACTTGGCCATGGGCGCGAGGATGACGCGCAGCTCTTCCTCGGTGTAGCCGAAGGTCTGCTGGCGGCGGGTGACCGAGGCGTGGGTGTGCACGATGTGCTCGCGCTCGGGGAGGTCGGCGAGGTCGATCAGGCCGGCTTCCAGCCAGTCGGTGTAGGGCTGTTCGGCGGCGAGCTGTGCCTTGATCTCGTCGTCCTCGATGATGCGGTGCCCGGCGGTGTCGACGAGGAACATCCGGCCGGGCTGGAGGCGGCCCTTGCGGACGACCTTGGCGGGCTCGATGTCGAGGACACCGACCTCGGAGGAGAGGACGACGAGGCCGTCGTCGGTGACCCAGTAGCGGCCGGGGCGCAGGCCGTTGCGGTCGAGGACGGCGCCGACGAGGGTGCCGTCGGTGAAGGTGACGCAGGCGGGGCCGTCCCAGGGCTCCATCAGGGTGGAGTGGTACTGGTAGAAGGCGCGGCGGGCCGGGTCCATGGAGGCGTGGTTCTCCCAGGCCTCGGGGATCATCATCAGCACGCTGTGGGGCAGTGAGCGGCCGCCGAGGTGGAGCAGCTCCAGGACCTCGTCGAAGGAGGCGGAGTCGGAGGCGTCGGGGGTGCAGACGGGGAAGACCCGCTCCGGGCTGCCCGCGCCGAACAGGTCGCTGGCCAGCTGGGATTCGCGGGCGCGCATCCAATTGCGGTTGCCCTGGACCGTGTTGATCTCGCCGTTGTGGGCGACGAAGCGGTACGGGTGGGCGAGCGGCCAGCTGGGGAAGGTGTTGGTGGAGAAGCGGGAGTGGACCAGTGCGATGGCGGTGGCGAAGCGCCGGTCGGAGAGGTCGGGGAAGAACGGCTCCAGCTGGCCGGTGGTGAGCATGCCCTTGTAGACGATGGTCCGCGCGGACAGCGAGGGGAAGTAGACCTCCGCCTCGCGCTCGGCGCGCTTGCGCAGGACGAACGCCTTGCGGTCCAGGGCGAGGCCGGTGCTGCTGCCGTCGGTGACGAACAGCTGGCGGAAGCCGGGCATCGTGGCGCGGGCGCCGTTGCCGAGCAGTTCGGGGGCGACGGGGACCTCGCGCCAGCCGAGGACTGTGAGGCCCTCCTCGGCGGCGATCGTCTCGACCCGCGAGACGGCCGCGTCCGCGGCGGCGGTCTCCGCGGGGAGGAAGGCGATGCCGACGGCGTACGCCCCGGCGTCGGGGAGGCCGAAGGTGACGCTCTCGCGGAGGAAGGCGTCGGGAATCTGGAGCAGGATGCCCGCTCCGTCGCCCGAGTCGGGCTCGGAGCCGGTGGCGCCCCGGTGCTCGAGGTTCCGCAGGACGGTGAGTGCCTGCTGCACGAGCGCGTGGCTCGCCTCGCCGGTGAGGGTCGCGACAAAGCCCACGCCACAGGCGTCGTGCTCATTGCGCGGGTCGTACATCCCCTGCTGGGCGGGGTGGGATGCGGCAATGAAGGAACGCATCGGCTCTCCCGTCGTCGTCATGGCAGTCATGGCGTGTGCATGTGCCGAGGGACGACGCTGGCCCTCTGCGAAGAAATTTGGTGCAGGTTACATGATGGGGCGCTTCTCAAAAAGCGGAAGACCTGGTCCAGCATGCGGACGCTGCTGACGATGGGTGAGCCCCGGAAGCCGTGGGATCACCCGGCCCGGCAGCGCCGGGCGCAGCGCAGCGTAGGCGGCGTTGCCCGCTGCGCTCCCGGATTGTGCCCGATCGTCAAGGGCTTGAAACCGCGAGGTAACGCGCACGTTATGCGGCAGCCCGCATAAGCATCACCCCAAGGCGGTGCCGAACGCAATACCGAGGAGGTAAGTCACACCCGCGGCCGCGCCGCCGAGCACCAGCTGGCGCAGTCCGCTGTACCACCAGCTGCGCGCCGTCACCCGGGCCACGACGGCGCCGCAGCCGAAGAGGCCGACGAGGGCCAGCAGCACGGCGGGCCACAGCTCGGTGGCGCCGAGGAGATAGGGCAGGACGGGCAGCAGCGCGCCCAGGGCGAAGGAACCGAAGGACGAGACGGCGGCGACCATCGGCGAGGGCAGGTCCGAGGGGTCGATGCCGAGCTCCTCGCGGGCGTGGATCTCCAGCGCCTGCTCGGGATCGCTCGACAGCTGCCGGGCGACCTCGCGCGCGAGCTCCGGCTCGACGCCGCGCGAGACGTACAGCGCGGCGAGCTCCTCCTGCTCGTCGGCGGGGTGCTTGCGCAGCTCGCGGCGCTCCACGTCCAGCTCGGCGAGGACGAGTTCGCGCTGCGAGGCGACCGAGGTGTACTCACCGGCGGCCATGGAGAACGCGCCGGCCGCGAGTCCGGCCAGGCCGGTGATGACGACGGTCTGCGAGGAGGCGGAGCCGCCCGCGACGCCCGTCATCAGGGCGACGTTGGAGACGAGTCCGTCCATGGCACCGAAGACGGCGGGGCGCAGCCAGCCGCCGTTCACATCGCGGTGCGTGTGGTTGTCGCGATGGGCCACGTGTGGTGCCTCAACCGCATCGAGGACAGACATTGCTCCGGGTGCTCCCTTTCCCCACGGGGCGGGCCACTCGTTCGCTCGCCCCCTGCGTCGAAGGTACGCACGAATGCGGGGGCTGCGCTAGCAAGGAAGGCCGAACTTACCTCTGTGACCTGCGGGTTTGTGGTGCGGGTCCTGGAAATTGCTCGGCTTCGGCGGGGTGCTGCCGGTTCGGCTGAGCCATGCCTCAGGGGTTTTTGTTCCCCTGCCCCGCCCCTTCCCGAACTGGGGCGCTGCCCCAGACCCCGAGCTGCGGGTCCGTTGCCGCCTGCGGCGGGGGGCGGCCTGCGGCCGCGTCCTCAAACGCCGGACGGGCTGAAGTTGTGACCCACATCAGCCAAATCCAGCCCGTTGGGGGCACCTCTGGGGGCACCCCCGGACGGAGTCTGGGGGAGGTAGCTGGGGGAGTTTGAGGACACCGCGCGAAGCGCGGTCAGGGGTCTGGGGCGGAGCCCCCCGCGCGGCGGAGCCGCAAATCGGATGCAGCCGGGAAGGGGCGGGGTAGGGGAAGAAAAGCCCGCCGCAGGCGCCAACCCCCCGCAGCCGGGGCCCTGGGGCTGGGGTAAACCCGTCAAGCCTTCGTCGGGCGTTCCGAGCCGTCGGACTCGGCGGGGGAATCCGCGGACGTGCCCTCGGCCACGACCGCGGCCGGTTCGACGACCGGCTCCCGCCCGGGGCGCCGCTTCGCGGAGATGATCATGTAGGCCACCGCGGCGACGAAGACGACGATCGAGGTCCAGCCGTTGAGCCGCAGCCCCCACAGGTGGTGGGCGTCGTCGACGCGGAGGTATTCGAACCAGAAGCGCCCCACCGTGTACGCCGCGACGTAGAGGGCGAAGGCCCGGCCGTGGCCCAGGGTGAAGCGCCGGTCGGCCCAGATCACCAGGCCCGCGATGAGCAGGCACCACAGGGACTCGTAGAGGAACGTCGGGTGGTACGTCCCGGCGAGCCGCCCGATCGCCGGGTCCGCGTCGATCTTGAGGGCCCAGGGCAGGTCGGTCGGCTTGCCGTAGAGCTCCTGGTTGAACCAGTTGCCCCAGCGGCCGATCGCCTGGGCCACGGCGAGGCCGGGCGCGAGGGCGTCCGCCCAGGCCGGGAGGGGGATGCCACGGCGGCGGCAGCCGATCCACGCGCCGACCGCGCCGAGCGCGACCGCGCCCCAGATGCCGAGGCCGCCCTCCCAGATCTTGAAGGCGTTGACCCAGTCGCGTCCGGCCCCGAAATACAGCTCGTAGTCGGTGATCACGTGGTAGAGCCGGCCGCCGACGAGGCCGAACGGCACCGCCCACACGGCGATGTCGGCGACCGTCCCGGCCCGTCCGCCCCGTGCGATCCAGCGCCGGTTGCCGAGCCAGACGGCGACGAAGACGCCGATGATGATGCAGAAGGCATAGCCGCGCAACGGGATTGGTCCGAGATGGATCACTCCGGTCGACGGGCTGGGAATGTAAGCGATGTCCATGGCAGCTCCGACGCTACCTTGCCGGGCCGCACGGACGGCAACCCACCCGGCACAACAGCTGCGTAACGCCCCTAGCGCTGTGCGGCCGCGACCAGCTGCCGCAGCTTGTCCGGGGTCAGCGGATTGGCCTGGTCGCCGTAGACGCTCTTGCCGTCGAGGAGGACCGTCGGCGTCGCGTGGTAGGAGGACTTGCCGAAGGTCTCGTGGGACTTCTTGACCCAGCTGTCGTGGGTGCCGTCGTCGACGCACTTCTCGAAGGCGGGGCTCTTCAGCCCCTGGACCTGCCCGGCCAGCTCGACCAGGCGGGCCTTCTTGCCGTAGGCGTCGTCGGTCTCCTCCGGCTGGTTCTTGTAGAGCACGTCGTGGTACGCGGCGAACTTCCCGGCGTCCTGTGCGCACGCGGCCGCGTTGGCGGCGTTGAGCGAGCCCTTGCCGCCGAGGTTGTTGTCGATCAGGGTGACCAGGTGGTACTCGGCCTTCAGCTGCCCCTTGCCCTCCAGGTCGTGGACGGTGTCGCGGAAGGCGTTCTCGAACTGGCCGCAGCCGGGGCAGCGGAAGTCCTCGTAGACGGTCAGGGTGGCCTTCGCCGAGGTCCTGCCGACCGGGATCATCACGGTGTCCTTGCCCATGGCGCCCTGCGGGGCGACCAGCGGGCCGGCCGTCTCCTGCTTCTTGCTCTTGCCGGAATGGGCCACCAGGGCGCCGATCCCGGCGCCCGCGCCGAGGACCGCCACCACGATCACGCCCGCGACGATGCCCCGCTTCCGTTTGGCGCGGGACTCCTCCCTCTGGCGCTGTTCCTGCAGCCGCTCACGGGCGCTGCGCTTCCCATCAGAGTTCTTCTGGCTCACGTCCCCGTAAACGAACCGGAGGCACGGCCTGCGCGCCCCCGGTCGTCCGGTTCCACCAAAAGAGTTAGCCGCGCTTGCGTACGCCCGCGGCCAGATCACCCGCCAGGGTGCGCACGGCGGCGAGGCCCGATTCGAGGTCGGGCGCCTCGAGCAGCCGCTTGACGAAGGCGGAGCCGACGATGACTCCGTCGGCGAACTGCGCGACCTCCTCCGCCTGCCGGGCGTCGGAGACGCCGAGCCCGACGCAGACGGGCAGTTCGGTGACCGCGCGGGTGCGCCGCACCAGGTCCTGCGCCTCCTGTCCGACGGACTCGCGGGTGCCGGTGACGCCCATCAGGGACGCCGCGTAGACGAAGCCGCTGCCCGCCGCCGTGATCTTGGCGAGCCGCTCGTCGCGGCTGCTCGGCGCGACCACGAAGACGGTGGCCAGGCCGTGCTGGTCGGCGGCCTTCCGCCAGACCTCGGACTCCTCGACCGGGAGGTCGGGCAGGATGCAGCCCGCTCCCCCGGCGGCGGCGAGGTCGGCGGCGAAGCGCTCGACGCCGTAGGCGTCCACCGGGTTCCAGTAGGTCATGCACAGCACCGGCGCGCCCGTCGCGGCGTGCGCCTCACGGACCGTGCGGATCACGTCGACGATCTTGACGCCGCCGCGCAGGGCGATGTCGTCGGCGGTCTGGATGACCGGGCCGTCCAGGACCGGGTCGCTGTGCGGCAGCCCGACCTCGACGATGTCGCAGCCGCCTTCGAGCATCGCGGTCACGGCCCGCACACCGTCGTCGACGGTCGGGAAGCCGGCCGGGAGATAGCCGACGAGGGCGGCGCGGTTCTCCGCCCTGGCCGCCGTCAGCACCGAGCTCAGCAATTCGATGTTGCCCGCCATCAGTTGGCCCCCTCGCCCGTCGCACCGTCGTACAGCCCGAAGTAGCGGGCCGCCGTGTCCATGTCCTTGTCGCCCCGCCCGGAGAGGTTGACCAGGAGCAGGCCGTCGGGGCCCAGCTCCTTGCCGATCTCCAGCGCGCCGGCGAGCGCGTGCGCGCTCTCGATCGCCGGGATGATGCCCTCGGTGCGCGAGAGGAGCCGCAGCGCCTGCATGGCCTCGTCGTCGGTGACGGCGCGGTACTCGGCGCGGCCGGTGTCCTTCAGATAGGAGTGCTCCGGGCCGATGCCGGGGTAGTCGAGCCCGGCGGAGATGGAGTACGGCTCGGTGATCTGGCCGTCCTCGTCCTGGAGGACGTAGCTGCGCGAGCCGTGCAGGATGCCGGGGGTGCCCGCGGTGAGGGTGGCCGCGTGCTCGCCGCTGGCGACGCCGTGGCCGCCGGGCTCGCAGCCGATCAGGCGGACACCGGTGTCGGGCAGGAAGGCGTGGAAGAGGCCGATGGCGTTGGAGCCGCCGCCGACGCAGGCCACGGCGGCGTCGGGCAGCCGCCCGGCCCGCTCCAGGATCTGCCGCCGGGCCTCGACGCCGATCACCCGGTGGAAGTCGCGGACGAGCGCCGGGAAGGGGTGGGGGCCGGCGACCGTGCCGAAGAGGTAGTGGGTGCGGTCGACGTTGGCGACCCAGTCGCGGAACGCCTCGTTGATGGCGTCCTTGAGGGTGCGGCTGCCGGACTTCACGGCGATGACCTCGGCGCCGAGCATCCGCATGCGGGCGACGTTCAGCGCCTGGCGCTGGGTGTCGACCTCGCCCATGTAGATGGTGCATTCGAGGCCGAAGAGCGCGCAGGCGGTGGCCGTGGCGACGCCGTGCTGGCCGGCGCCGGTCTCGGCGATGACGCGGGTCTTGCCCATGCGCTTGGTGAGCAGCGCCTGGCCCAGCACGTTGTTGATCTTGTGCGAGCCGGTGTGGTTGAGGTCCTCGCGCTTGAGGAACACGCGGGCGCCACCGGCGTGTTCGGCGAAGCGCGGCACCTCGGTGAGGGCGCTGGGGCGGCCGGTGTAGTTGACCATGAGGTCGTTGAGCTCGGCCGCGAAGGCGGGGTCCGCCTTGGCCTTCTCGTATTCGGCGGCGACCTCGTCCACCGCGGCGACGAGGGCCTCGGGGATGAACTTGCCGCCGAAGGCGCCGAAGTAGCCTTCGGCGCTCGGAACGTGACCCTCCGGGTCGGGGACGAAGAATTCGGAGGACATGCGGGTACTCCTCAGGCAGATGTGTGACGGAGTGAATGGTCAGCGCGCGCTCGCGCCGCACCATCGCATCCCGTTGATCTGCCCCGGCTCACAGCCGATGTGGTAACGCACGCGCCGGCCGAGCACGCGGCGCGCGGGCGCGCGGCAGCCCCGGGGACGGCATCCCCGGGCCAGTCGCGCGTACGTCCCCACGGCGTGCGTCAGCTCCGCCCGTGCCGCAGGGCCGGGTGGGCGCCGGCGGCGACCAGGTCGGCCACCGCGCCCTTGGGGTCGCGCCCCGTCACCAGGGACTCCCCCACGAGCACCGCGTCGGCGCCGTCGTTGGCGTAGGCGATGAGGTCGTGCGGGCCGCGGACACCGGACTCGGCGATCTTGATGATGTGGTCCGGGATCTCGGGCGCGACGCGGGCGAAGTTGTCGCGGTCGACCTCGAGGGTCTTGAGGTTGCGGGCGTTGACGCCGATGATCCGGGCGCCGGCGTCGACCGCGCGCTGGACCTCCTCCTCGTCGTGGACCTCCACGAGGGGGGTGAGGCCGATGGACTCGGCGCGCTCGATGAGGGAGACCAGGGCCTCCTGCTCCAGGGCCGCGACGATCAGCAGGGCCAGGTCGGCGCCGTAGGCGCGGGCCTCCCACAGCTGGTAGGCGGTGACGATGAAGTCCTTGCGCAGCACCGGGATGTCGACCTTGGCCCGGACGGCCTCCAGGTCGGCGAGCGAGCCGCCGAAGCGGCGCTGCTCGGTGAGCACGCTGATGACGGCCGCGCCGCCGGCCTCGTAGTCCGCGGCGAGCCCCGCGGGGTCGGCGATCGCGGCGAGGGCGCCCTTGGAGGGGCTGGAGCGCTTGACCTCGCAGATCACGCTGACGTTCTCGCCGCGGAGGGCGGCCACCCCGTCCTTGGCCTGCGGGGCCTTGGCGGCCCGCTCCTTGAGCTCGTCGAGGGTGACGCGCGCCTGCCGCTCCGCGAGGTCGGCACGGACTCCGTCGATGATCTCGTCGAGCACACTCACGCGAGCGGCCCCCTTCCGGACTCGGATGGTCTGGGCTGGTGCGGCGGAATCTCCTCACCAGGCATGGTGATGGTACTTGCCACGGACCGAAGGATTCGCATCCGGTTGACGCCGGTGATGTCACATGGCGCGTTTCCCGCCTTCGGCGCGCTTTTCCGGGGGCCCTTCGCTACGGCGCCAGCCAGGAGCCGCAGGGCAGGTTCCGTACGACGGTGAAGACCAGCAGCACCGCTCCGACTGCCCACCAGTGGGGCGCGCGCAGCGGCAGCCGTACGCCGTCCTGTCCCCGCAGCGCGGCGCGCACCCAGGCCAGCCACAGCAGGAGGAAGGCGGCGTACGCGGCCACGGCCGCCGCGTTCGCGCCCAGGGCCGCCGGGAGGTCGCCGTGGGCGAGCGCGTGCACCCCACGCAGGCCGCCGCAGCCGGGGCAGTACAGGCCCGTCCAGCGCAGCAGCGGGCAGGCGGGGTAGTGGCCGGGCTCACCCGGGTCGACGGCGCCGATCCAGGTGAAGGCCGCGGCGACACCGGCGGCGACACCGGCCGGGGCGGCGAGGAGGCGCACCGGGCCCGGGGCGCGCGGGGGCGCGGGCGCGTGGCCGTGCACGCGGCCGTCGGGCGGGCTGTCAGCGCGGTCCGTCACAGTGGCAGTCTGCGCCGGAGCGCACGAAGGCGCAGCACGGGGCCGACGTCGTTGCGTCCGTACGGGCCCCGGGCCGCGCCTCGGTGAGCGGGCGGGGTGGATCAGCCCTGGGTCTGCGGCTGTCCCTTCGCGCGTCCCTTGGGCTCCATGCCGTAGCCCATCAGGCGCATGATGCCGCCGACGACGCCGCCGAGCAGGACGATGCCGATGCCGGCCCAGAACCCGACCGGGTTGGCGATCACCATGAACGCACCGCCGACGCAGAAGCCGATGAACGAAATGATGACACCGGTCCAGGCGGCCGGGGTGTGTCCGTGGCTGCTACCCGCCATGACTATGACTCCTCGTTGCTGTGGCGCGCCCGCGGGCGCGGAGAACGCTCATGGTCATTGTCCCCGACGCCCGGGGGTGCCTTGAGTTGGGGGTGGGGCGTGTTCCCGGCCGTCTTTCACGGCCGCTTCCCCGGGCCGTCGCCGGGGGGAGCCGTGTGCGCTCCGCCGGTCTCGCCGGTGGGGTCCTCGCCGCGGTCGAGTGCCTTCCAGAGCTCCTCGGGGCGCTCGGGGTCGGGGGCGGTGCGGGGGCGGCGCGGGCGGGGGGTGCCGTCGCGCTCGTAGCGGCCGGACATCGCGGGCCAGTGGCGGCCGTAGCGCAGGGCGAGCAGTCCGGCGAGGAAGAGCAGGAACCCGCCCGCGAGGGCGACCCACGGCCAGGGGGTGCGGCTGATGTGGTCGACGGCGGTGCTGGTCAGGCCCTGGGCCTTGGCGGCCTTCTCCTCCAGGGCGCTGGTGTCGTAGGCGCCGGCGGCGGCACCGGCGACGATCCCGGCGCCGCAGAGGGTGAGGACCGCGGCGACGACGGTGCGCCAGACGCCGCGGACGGCGAAGACGGCGACGAGCGTGGCGAGGCCGACGACGGCCAGCGCGCCGGGCAGGCCGTTCACGTCCTGGCCGCTGACCTGCCTGGAGACGGCGCTCTGCGCGATGTCGGCGGCCGCCGTGCCCTCGGCCCAGGTGCGGCCTCCGGCGAGGAGGACGAGCGTGGCTCCGGCCGCGCCCAGCAGCAGGGCGGCGGCGACGCTGCGCCGCCGGGCGCCACCGGCACGGGGGGCGGGCTCGGCATGGGGACGGGGGTGGGGTACGGCTGCGCTCACGGTTACCACTATCTCTTGTGTCGCCTTCGCGGGCTCCCGGGGGTCCCCCGGGAGCCCGCGAAGCGGGTCAGGCGCGCGGGGCGAGCCGGTTGGCGGAGTGCACCGCGCGAAGGACGGCGGCGGCCTTGTTGCGGCACTCGGCGTCCTCGGCGGCCGGGTCGGAGTCGGCGACGACTCCGGCGCCCGCCTGGACGTAGGCGGTGCCGTCGCGGAGCACGGCGGTGCGGATCGCGATGGCGGTGTCGGAGTCCCCGGCGAAGTCGAGGTAGCCGACGCAGCCGCCGTACAGGCCGCGGCGGACGGGCTCCAGCTCCTCGATGATCTGCATGGCGCGGGGCTTGGGCGCGCCGGAGAGGGTGCCCGCGGGGAAGCAGGCGGTGAGCACGTCGAAGGCGGTGCGGCCCTCGGCGAGGCGGCCGGTGACGGTGGAGACGATGTGCATGACGTGGCTGTAGCGCTCGACCGACATGAAGTCGACGACCTCCACGCTGCCCGGTTCGCAGACCCGGCCGAGGTCGTTGCGGCCGAGGTCGACGAGCATGAGGTGCTCGGCGCGCTCCTTGGGGTCGGCCATCAGCTCCTCGGCGAGGGCCGCGTCGGTCTGCGGCGTGGCGCCGCGCGGGCGGGTGCCGGCGATCGGGTGCACCATGGCGCGCCCGTCCTCGACCTTGACCAGCGCCTCGGGGCTGGAGCCGACGATGTCGAAGCCGTCGAAGCGCAGCAGGTACATGTACGGGCTGGGGTTGGTGGCCCGCAGGACGCGGTAGACGTCGAGCGCGGAGGCGGTGCAGGGCGTCTCGAAGCGCTGGGAGGGCACGACCTGGAAGGCCTCGCCCGCGCGGATGCGCTCCTTGATGTCGTCGACGGCCGCCATGTAGTCCGGTCCGCCCCAGCGGGCGGTGTACTCGGGGAGTTCGGAGGGCGGCAGGGCGGTGGGGTCGGTGGGGACCGGGCGGCACAGGTCGGCGGCCATGGCGTCGAGGCGGGCGACGGCGTCCGCGTACGCCTCGTCGATGCCGGTGTCGAGGTCGTTGTGGTTGATCGCGTTGGCGATCAGCAGGACCGTGCCGTTCCAGTGGTCGAGGACGGCGAGGTCCGAGGTGAGCAGCATGGTCAGTTCGGGCAGGCCCAGGGTGTCCTCGCCGTGCTCGCCGATCTTCTCCAGGCGGCGGACGATGTCGTAGCCGAGGTAGCCCACCATGCCGCCGGTGAAGGGCGGCAGTCCGGTGCCCTCGATGAGGTCGCGGGGGGTGTGCAGGGCGGCGACGGTGGCGCGCAGGGCCTCCAGCGGGTCGCCGTCGGTGGGGACGCCCACGGGCGGGGTGCCGAGCCAGTGGGTCTGCCCGTCGCGCACGGTGAGGGTGGCGGCGCTGCGGACGCCGACGAAGGAGTAGCGGGACCAGGTGCGGCCGTTCTCGGCGGACTCCAGCAGGAAGGTGCCGGGGCGCTCGGCGGCGAGTTTGCGGTAGAGGCCGACGGGGGTGTCCCCGTCGGCGAGGAAGCGCCTGGTCACCGGGATGACCCGGCGGTCCTTCGCGAGCGTACGGAAGGTGTCGGCGTCGGGCGTGATGTCACCCGTGGTCATGGCAGCCATGGCAGCGGAGCCTACTGGCCCAGCGGCAGGACATCGGCATCGAAGCAGGTGCGGTCGCCGGTGTGGCAGGCCGCGCCGACCTGGTCGACCTTCACGAGGAGGGTGTCGCCGTCGCAGTCGAGGGCCACGGACTTCACGTGCTGGACGTGGCCGGAAGTGTCGCCCTTGACCCAGTACTCCTGGCGGCTGCGGCTCCAGTAGGTGCAGCGGCCGGTGGTGAGGGTGCGGTGCAGGGCCTCGTCGTCCATCCAGCCGAGCATGAGCACCTCGCCGGTGTCGTACTGCTGGGCGATGGCGGGAACCAGTCCGTCGGCGCTGCGCTTGAGGCGCGCGGCGAGGGCGGGGTCGAGGCCGGAGGGGAGGGGGCGAGCGGTGCCGGTCATGGTGTCCATTCTGCCTTCAGGGCGTGGCCTGACGAGCCTGCCCCGGCGATCGGGCGAGCGCACCGGCCGTGGTCGTGATCCGGAGCCCGGGGGCGGGGCTGTCAGTGGCGTACGGCATGCTTCGACCATGACGTCTCCGCCGCCGCCGAATTCCCCTGAACCGCCCCGAGACGGCGGTGGGTTCGGCCCGCCCCAGAGCTTCGGGCCGCCGCCGGCCCAGCCGCCCGCGCAGCCTCACGGTCAGCCGTACGGGCCGCCGCAGGGCGGTCCGGGCTATGGGCAGCAGCAGGGTTTCGGCCAATACGGGCAGCAGTACGGTCAGCAGTTCGCGCCACCGATGCCGCCGCCCCCGCCGCCCTCGGGTGGCAACGGCGCGAAGGTGGCGGCGATCGTGGTCGCCGTCGTGCTGGTGGCGGGTCTGGTCGTCGGCGGGATCATCCTGACCGCCAAGGGCGGCGGCGGTGACGCGAAGGCCAAGGGGAAGAGCTCGCCGAGTCCGTCGGTGACGTCGTCCGCGCCCTCGGCGGCGGCCGGCGAGCCCGGTTCGGATCTGTCGGGCCCCACGCCGTCCGCCGACCCGTCGCTGCCCGCGGACGAGCGGGTGCCGTACGTGGTGCTCAAGCCCGGCCAGTGCTTCGACCACCCGAGCCTGACCACGGGCATCTCCACGGTCGTCACGCGGCTGTGCGCGGGCACGCACGACGGCGAGGTGATATCCAACGCGACGCTGACGGGCTCCTTCGACACCGAGCAGGCGATCCAGGACAAGGCGAAGGACCTGTGCGAGTCCACCGCGCAGCAGCGGGTGGGTTCCATATCCGACGGCCGGACGTACTACTCGTACGTGCTGTATCCGGCGAAGCGCACCTACGACCACGGCCAGAACCAGATCACGTGCGCGATCACGCGCAGCATCACGCCGGGCGGCGCGAAGCTGACTGCGCCGCTGCCGGACTGACGCGGCCGGTCGCGGCGCCGTGGCACGGGCGGGGCGGCGGTCGTAGGGTGGGCCGCATGTCGACCCACGCACAGCGCGAACGTCTGCTCCTGGCCGATCTGTTGGAGACCGTGGGCCCCGGCGCCCCGACGCTCTGCACCGGCTGGCAGGCCCGTGACCTCGCCGCCCATGTCGTCGTGCGGGAGCGCCGCTCCGACGCGGCGGCGGGGCTGGTGATCAAGGCGCTGGCCCCGCGCCTGGAGCGGGTGCAGGCCGAGTTCGCCGCCAAGCCGTACGAGGAGCTGCTCCAGCTCATCCGCACCGGGCCGCCGCGCCTGTCGCCGTACGCCCTCAAACAGGTCGACGAGGCGGCCAACACGGTCGAGTTCTTCGTGCACACGGAGGACGTCAGGCGCGCCCAGCCGGACTGGACGCCGCGCGAGCCGGACCCGGTGTTCGCGGACGCGCTGTGGGCCCGGCTGGAGCGGGTGGCGCGGATGCTCGGCCGGAAGTCGCCGGTGGGCCTGGTCCTGCGCCGCCCCGACGGCCGCACGGCGGTGGCCCACCGGGGCACGCCGGTGGTGACGGTGACGGGCGAGCCGGGCGAACTGACCCTGTTCGCGTTCGGCCGCCAGGCGGCGGCGCGGGTGGAACTGGACGGCGACGAGAACGCGGTGGCCAAGCTCAAACAAGCGGCGCTGGGCCTGTAACCGGGAAGGCAAGGCGGCCCCGCGCCCCTTCAGGGGCGCGGGGAACCGCGCGACCGGCCACGGACAACCCGCAGCCGCGCACCGAGCGCGAGAGGCACCCCGGTGGGCGCGGCGGGGTCGGGGGCGCGGCACCCGAGAGCCGCGCCCGCGGGTGTCCCTCAGCGGACCGGGTGGCCCGCCTGCCGCAGGGAGTCCTTGACCTCCGCGATCTTCAGATCGCCGAAGTGGAAGACGGAAGCGGCCAGCACCGCGTCCGCCCCGGCCGCCACGGCTGGGGCGAAATGCTCCAGCCGCCCGGCACCACCGCTGGCGATCACCGGCACGGACACGTGCTTGCGCACGGCCGCGATCATCTCCGTGTCGTAGCCGTCCTTCGTGCCGTCGGCGTCCATGGAGTTCAGCAGGATCTCGCCGGCGCCCAGCTCCGCCGCGCGGTGCGCCCACTCGACGGCGTCGATGCCGGTGCCGCGGCGGCCACCGTGCGTGGTGACCTCGAAGGAGCCCGAAGCGGTGCGCCGGGCGTCCACGGAGAGCACCAGCACCTGGCGGCCGAAGCGCTCGGCGATCTCCTGGATGAGCTCGGGCCGGGCGATGGCCGCGGTGTTGACGCCGACCTTGTCGGCACCGGCGCGCAGCAGCTTGTCGACGTCGCCGGCGGTGCGGACGCCGCCGCCCACGGTCAGCGGGATGAAGACCTGCTCGGCGGTGCGGCGCACCACGTCGTAGGTCGTCTCACGGTCGCCGGAGGAGGCGGTGATGTCGAGGAAGGTGAGTTCGTCCGCGCCTTCCTGGCCGTAGATCTTGGCCATTTCGACGGGGTCGCCGGCGTCGCGCAGGTTCTGGAAGTTGACTCCCTTGACGACCCGGCCGTTGTCGACGTCCAGGCAGGGGATGACTCGGACCGCGAGGGTCATGTGCTCGTTGCTCCTCGATACGCTTCCAGTTCCACTTCGACCAGCACGCGCGAGTCGACGAAGCCGGAGACGACCACGAGGGTCGCCACGGGCCGCACCGCGTCGAAGAACTCCTTGTGGGCACGGCCGACCGCGTCCACGTCCCGCGCGTGGGTCAGATACATCCGGGTGCGGAGCACGGACCCGGGGCCGAGTCCGAACTGCTCCAGGGCGGCGAGGGCGTTGGCGAAGGCCGCCTTGGCCTGTTCGTAGGGGTCGCCCTCGCCGTGCAGGACGGAGCCGTTGAACGGCAGCGTTCCGGCCACCAGCACCCGGTCCCCCGCCGCGACAGCGCGCGCACCGCCGAAGGTCTCTTCCCAGGGACTGTCGCTTCGCACGCGCTGCACGGCTTCGCTCATACGGACACTGCCTCCAGGGCCTCTTCCAAGGTGAACGCCTTGGCGTAGAGGGCCTTCCCCACGATGGCGCCTTCGACGCCCTCCGGTACCAGGTTGGCGATCGCCCGCAGATCGTCAAGGGACGAAACGCCGCCGGAGGCGACTACCGGCCGGTCGGTCGCGGCGCAGACGTTCTTCAGCAGCTCCAGGTTGGGGCCCTGGAGCGTGCCGTCCTTGGCGATGTCGGTGACGACGTAGCGGGCGCAGCCCTCGGCGTCGAGGCGGGCGAGGGTCTCGTAGAGGTCGCCGCCGTCGCGGGTCCAGCCACGGCCGCGCAGGGTGGTGCCCTGGACGTCGAGGCCGACGGCGATCCGGTCGCCGTGCTCGGCGATGACCTTGGCGACCCACTCGGGGGTCTCCAGGGCGGCGGTGCCGAGGTTGACGCGGGTGCAGCCGGTGGCGAGGGCCGCGGCGAGCGAGGCGTCGTCGCGGATGCCGCCGGACAGCTCGACCTTGATGTCCATGGAGCGGACGACCTCGGCGATCTGCGGCCGGTTGTCGCCGGTGCCGAAGGCGGCGTCGAGGTCGACGAGGTGCAGCCACTCGGCGCCGGCGCGCTGCCAGGCGAGGGCGGCGGAGAGCGGGTCGCCGTAGGAGGTCTCGGAGCCGGAGGCGCCGTGGACGAGCCGGACGGCCTGGCCGTAGCGGACGTCGACGGCGGGGAGGAGTTCGAGCTTCGGCATCACGGGGCTCACAGGGTCTCGATCCAGTTGGTCAGCAGCTGGGCGCCGGCGTCGCCGGACTTCTCGGGGTGGAACTGGGTGGCGCACAGCGGCCCGTTCTCCACGGCGGCGACGAAGGGCTCGCCGTGGGTGGCCCAGGTGACCTGGGGCGGCCGGATGTGGTCCGCGGTGATCTCGAAGCCCCACTCGCGCACGGCGTAGGAGTGCACGAAGTAGTAGCGGGTCTCCGCGTCGAGGCCCGCGAAGAGCCGGGAGCCCTCGGCGGGGGTGACGGTGTTCCAGCCCATGTGCGGGACGACGGGCGCCTTGAGCGGCTCGACGGTGCCGGGCCACTCGTCGAGGCCCTCGGTCTCGACGCCGTGCTCGATGCCGCGCTCGAAGAGGATCTGCATGCCGACGCAGATGCCCATGACGGGGCGGCCGCCGGCGAGCCTGCGGCCGACGACCCAGTCGCCGCGGGCGGCGCGCAGGCCCTTCATGCAGGCCTCGAAGGCGCCGACGCCGGGGACGAGCAGCCCGTCGGCGTTCATGGCCGCCTCGTAGTCGCCGGTGATCTCGACGTCCGCGCCGACGTGGGCGAGGGCGCGCTCGGCGGAACGGACGTTGCCGAAGCCGTAGTCGAAGACGACGACCTTCTTGCGGTCGCTCATGCCCAGACCTCCAGGCGCATCACTCCGGCCACGAGGCACATCGCGCAGCCGATGCCGAGCAGCACGATCACGCCCTTGGGCAGGCCCTGCTTGTAGAAGGAGATCATGCCGCCGAGGAGGAAGAGCCCGACGACGATCAGGATGGTGGACAGGCCGGTCACAGGGCGCCCTTCGTGGAGGGAAGGATTCCGGCGGCGCGCGGGTCGCGCTCGCTGGCGTAGCGCAGTGCGCGGGCGAGGGCCTTGAACTGGCACTCGACGATGTGGTGGGCGTTGCGCCCGTACGGGACGTGCACGTGCAGGGCGATCTGGGCCTGCGCGACGAAGGACTCCAGGATGTGCCGGGTCATCGTCGTGTCGTAGGAGCCGATCATGGGCGCCATGTTCTCGGGCTCGGTGTGCACGAGGTAGGGGCGGCCGGAGAGGTCCACGGTGACCTGGGCGAGGGACTCGTCCAGGGGGACCGTGCAGTTGCCGAAGCGGTAGATGCCGACCTTGTCGCCGAGGGCCTGCTTGAAGGCGGCACCGAGCGCGAGGGCGGTGTCCTCGATGGTGTGGTGGCTGTCGATGTGCAGGTCGCCGTCGGTCTTGACGGTGAGGTCGAAGAGCCCGTGCCGGCCGAGCTGGTCGAGCATGTGGTCGTAGAAGCCGACCCCGGTCGAGACGTCGACCTGTCCGCTGCCGTCGAGGTCTATCTCGACGAGGACGGAGGTCTCCTTGGTGGTGCGCTCTACGCGGCCCACGCGGTTCATGGGTTGATCTCCTTGCAGATGTGCCGTTCGCGACGCGCGGTCCGGGCCGTTCATCGGCCCTCCTTGCGAATGGTGCGCACGGCGTCGAGGAAGGCGTCGTTCTCGGCGGGGGTGCCCGCGGTGACCCGCAGCCATCCTGGTACGCCGTTGTCCCGGACCAGGACGCCCTGGTCGAGGATCGCCTGCCACGCCTCGTGGCTGTCCGGGAAGCGGCCGAACTGGACGAAGTTCGCGTCGGACTCCGTCACCTCGAAGTCCATGGCCCGCAGCTCGGCGACGACGCGGTCGCGTTCCGCCTTGAGCTGTTCGACATAGGTGAGGAGCGTGTCCGTGTGCTCCAGCGCCGCGAGGGCGGTGGCCTGGGTGACGGAGGACAGGTGGTACGGCAGCCGTACGAGCTGCACGGCGTCGACCACCGCGGGGTGCGCGGCCAGATAGCCCAGCCGCAGCCCGGCGGCCCCGAACGCCTTGGACATCGTGCGGGAGACGACGAGGTTCGGCCGGCCCTCGATGAGCGGCAGCAGCGAGGGGCGGTGGCTGAACTCGCCGTACGCCTCGTCGACGACGACCAGGGACGGCTTGGCCGCCTGTGCCGCGTCGTACAGCCGCAGGACGGTGTCCGCCTCGACGGCCGTGCCGGTGGGGTTGTTGGGCGAGCAGACGAAGACCACGTCGGGCCGCCGCTCGGCGATGGCGGCCACGGCCGCGTCGACGTCGATGGTGAAGTCGTCGCGGCGGGGCCCGGCGATCCAGCCGGTGCCGGTGCCGCGCGAGATCAGGGCGTGCATCGAGTACGACGGCTCGAAGCCGATCGCGGTGCGGCCGGGCCCGCCGAAGGTCTGGAGCAACTGCTGGATGATCTCGTTGGAGCCGTTGGCCGCCCAGACCTGGCCCATGGTGACCTCGTGGCCGGCGGTGCGGCTGAGGTACTTCGCGAGCTCGGTGCGCAGCTCGACCGCGTCCCGGTCGGGGTAGCGGTTGAGGTGCCGGGCGGCCTCCGCGACGCGCTCGGCGATGCGGGCGACGAGGGGCTCGGGCAGCGGATAGGGGTTCTCGTTGGTGTTCAGGCGTACGGGCACGTCGAGCTGGGGCGCTCCGTACGGGGTCTTGCCGCGCAGCTCGTCCCGGATGGGGAGATCGTCGATGCCGGTCACTTAGCTCGGCACCTTCCATCCGAACCTCGCCTTGAGCGCGGCTCCGTGGGCGGGCAGGTCCTCGGCCTCGGCGAGGGTCACCACGTGGTGGGTGACCTCGGCGAGGGCGTCGCGGGTGTAGTCCACGACGTGGATGCCGCGCAGGAAGGACTGGACCGACAGGCCGGAGGAGTGACAGGCGCAGCCGCCGGTGGGCAGCACGTGGTTGGATCCGGCGCAGTAGTCGCCGAGGGAGACCGGGGCGTACGGCCCGACGAAGATCGCTCCGGCGTTGCGGACGCGGGCGGCGACCTCGGCGGCGTCCGCGGTCTGGATCTCCAGGTGCTCGGCGCCGTAGGCGTCCACGACGGCGAGGCCGTGGTCGATGTCGTCGACGAGCACGATGCCGGACTGGCGGCCCGCGAGGGCGGGGACGATCCGGTCCTCGATGTGCTTGGTGGCCGCGACCTGCGTCTCGAGCTCCCGCTCGACGTCCTTCGCCAGCTCCTCGGAGTCGGTGACGAGCACGGCGGCGGCCAGCGGGTCGTGCTCGGCCTGGCTGATGAGGTCGGCGGCGACGTGCACGGGGTCGGCGGTCGCGTCCGCGAGGATGGCGATCTCGGTGGGGCCGGCCTCGGCGTCGATGCCGATGCGGCCCTTGAGCAGCCGCTTGGCGGCGGCGACCCAGATGTTGCCGGGGCCGGTGACCATGTTGACCGGGCGGCAGTCCTCGGTGCCGTAGGCGAACATGGCGACGGCCTGGGCGCCGCCCGCGGCGTAGACCTCGTCGATGCCGAGCAGCGCGCAGGCGGCCAGGATCGTGGGGTGCGGCAGGCCGCCGAAGTCGGCCTGGGGCGGGGAGGCGACGGCCATCGAGCCGACGCCCGCCTCCTGGGCGGGCACCACGTTCATGATCACGGACGAGGGGTAGACCGAGCGGCCGCCCGGGACGTAGAGCCCGACGCGGTCGACGGGGACCCAGCGCTCGGTGACGGTGCCGCCGGGCACCACGGTGACGGTCTTGTCGGTGCGCCGCTGCTCGCGGTGGACGATGCGGGCGCGGCGGATGGACTCCTCCAGGGCGGCCCGCACGTCGGGGTCGAGCTCCTGGAGGGCGGCGGTGATCTCCTCGGGCGCGACCCGCACCCGGTCGATGGTGACGCCGTCGAACCGCTCCGCGTAATCGATCAAGGCCGCGGTGCCGCGATGATGCACGTCCTCGCAGATGGGCCGCACCTTCTCCAGGGCGGCCTCGACGTCGAGTTCGGCTCGGGGCAGCAGATCGCGGTCGACGCCGGAGGCGGTGCCGCGCAGATCGATTCGGGAGATCACAGGGTCAATTGTCTCAGACACGTCCCGGCACACGGCTCCCTGTACCAATCAGTGATACGCGCCGCCGGCCCGCGCGGAGCTCTCACCATGAGTGTTCAAGCGGTCACACAGCGGGAATGGGGACGGTACCGAGTGGTATGCGTGGCGGAAGGGGGCACGGTCCGTGACCGAACCGCACGACGGCGAACCACCCACCGGGCTGGATCTCTCGACCGCCGAATGGGGGATGTGGCAGGCGTTCCGGATGGGCAGCACCCACGATCTGCGCGCCCCGGAGCCCGAGCGCAACGACCCCGGCGGCCCGCACCCCTGGGGCCCCGAGCGCAGTGTGCGCGCCCGGATCGTCGCACTGCTCCTCCTCGACGGGCCGCCCGCCCAGCCGGGCCGGGTGTCGGCCCTCAAGCTCAACGGCGTACGGATCACGGGCACGCTCGACCTGTCGGGCGGGACCGTCGTGCCGTACGTCGAGATGCTCAACTGCCGCTTCGACCAGCAGGTGCTGCTGCCGGAGTGCCACTTCACCACGCTGCGGCTGGTCGGCTGCACCATGCCCCGGCTGGAGGCCGCCCGGCTGCGGACGGAGGGCGATCTGCACCTGCCGCGCTGTGTCGTGCAGAACGGCATCCGCCTGACCGACGCCCACATAGGCACGGACCTGCTGCTCAATCAGCTGATGGTGCGCCGGGACCGGCGAGGGGTGTCGATCGCCGCCGACGGCATGTCGGTCGGGCAGGACTTACAGGCGGAGCTGATGCGGTCCTACGGCGAGCTGAGCATGCGCGGCGCGACCATAGGGGTCTCGCTCAGCCTGCGCGGCAGCACCCTGAGCAATCCGTACGGGCGACGGGCGCTGAACGCCCCGCAGATGACGGTCGAGCGCACCCTCTATCTGACGACCGCCGGATACAGCAGCGCCGCCTTCGCGAGCGGTTTCACTCCCCCGTACGGCACCGTCACCACACCCGGGCGGGGCACCAGGACGCAGCACTTCGAATGCCAGGGCGGAGTGCGCCTCGACGACGGCCGGTTCGGTGACGCGGTGGACTTCAGCCAGGCGCGGTTCGTGCTGGAGGCGGACCAGGAGCTGTCGCTGCGCCGGATCCAGACGCCCGAGCTGCGCTTCCTCGGCGAGTGGGAGCAGCGCGGCCGGGTCGTGCTGTCGGGCGCCCGGATCGTCAATCTCGTCGACCGGGCGGAGAGCTGGCCGGGGCCCGGCGGGCTGGTGATGGCCGGTTTCTTCTACGAGAACCTGATACCGCTGGGCCACTTCCCCTTGAGCAGACGGCTGGAGTGGGTGGCCGCCGCGACCCCGGAGTACGCGCCGGAGCCCTACGAACGGCTGGCGGGCGCCCTGCGGGACAGCGGCGAGGACGCCGAGGCGCGGGCGGTGCTCCTGGCCAAGCAGCGCAGACGGCGCGAGACGCTGCCGCCGGCGGGCAAGGCGTGGGGGTATCTCCAGGACTGGACGGTGGCCTACGGCTACCGCCCGGGGCGGGCCGCGGTGTGGATGGTGGTGCTGTGGGCGGCGGCCACGGTCTATTTCACCTGCCACCCGCTGGAGCCGATGAAGGAGCACGAGGGGCCCGCGTGGAACCCCGAGCTGTACGCCCTGGATCTGCTGCTGCCGGTCATCGACCTGGGCCAGGGGCAGTCCTGGCGGCCGACGGGCGCGGCGCAGTGGGTGGTGGTGGCCCTGATCCTGCTGGGCTGGGTCCTGGCGACGACGGTCGCGGCGGGGGCGTCCCGCCTGCTGCGCCGCCAGTGAGCGGCCGGCGGCGACGGACCACAGCGGGAAACCCCCGACCGGCCGACCGTCCAGGCCATTAGGCTACGGGCTGTGACCACCGCTCGCCTCCCCCTGTTTCCCCTGAACACCGTGCTGTTCCCCGGCCTCGTCCTCCCCTTGAACGTCTTCGAGCAGCGTTACCGCGCTCTGATGCGCGATCTGTCGGAGCTGCCGGAGGACGAGCCGCGCCGTTTCGGGGTCGTCGCCATCCGCGACGGCCATGAGGTCGCGCCCACCGCGCCGGGCCTGCCGGAGGGGTCCCGGCCGGAGCCCGGGCCCGCGTCCGGCTTCGGCACCGATCCGCTGAAGTCGTTCTATTCGGTCGGCTGCGTGGCGGAGGCGGCCACGATCCGCGAGCGCCCGGACGGCACGTTCGAGGTGCTCTCCTCCGGGACCAGTCGCTTCCGGCTGCTGTCCGTCGACGCGTCGGGCCCGTATCTGACGGGCGAGGTGGAGTATCTGGAGGAGCGGCAGGGGGACGAGGCGGGCGCGCTGGCCACCGGGGTCGTGCGGGCGTTCCGCGCCTATCAGAAGCGGCTGGCGGGCGCGGCCGAGAGTTCGCTCGCCGGGCAGTCGGATCTGCCCGGGGAGCCGTCCGTGCTGTCGTATCTGGTCGCGGCCGCGGCGATGCTCGACACCCCCGCGAAGCAGCGGCTGCTCCAGGCGCCCGACACCGCGAGCAGGCTCGCGGAGGAGCTGAAGGTGCTGCGCGCCGAGACCGCGGTGATCGCCAAGCTGCCGTCGCTGCCCGCGGTGGACCTCACCCAGCAGCCGACCAGCCCCAACTGAGCGCGGCCGGGAGGGCGCGGTGAAGAAGCAGAAGAAGCAGCAGTCCGGTGGGACCCCGGCGGTCGTCGCCCTGGAGCGGGCGGGCGTGCCGTTCACGGTGCACGCGTACGCGCACGATCCCGCCGTCGCCTCCTACGGCGAGGAGGCGGCCGAGGCGCTGGGCGTGGATCCCGGGCAGGTCTTCAAGACGCTGGTGGCGGAGGTGGACGGGGCGCTGACCGTGGCGGTGGTGCCGGTGTCCGGCTCCCTCGACCTCAAGGCGCTGGCGACGGCGGTGGGCGGCAAGCGCGCCGCGATGGCCGACCCGGCGGCGGCGGAGCGCGCGACGGGATACGTACGGGGCGGGATCTCGCCGCTGGGGCAGCGCAGGAAGCTGCCGACGGTGCTGGACGCTTCGGCCGGGGCGTACGCCACGATCTGTGTCTCCGCGGGGCGCCGCGGCCTGGAGGCCGAACTCTCCCCGGCGGATCTCGCGGCCCTCACGGACGCGGTCCTCGCGCCGGTGGCCCGGGGCCGGTAGCGGCAGTCCCGGCGGGAGGACGGGGCTCGGGTCCCGTCCTCCCGCCGGCGGTCCGCTACTTCTTCTTCGGGCCGAACTCCTTGTCGATCACCGAGACGAAGTCCTCCTTGGCGATCGGCGGGTTGGTCGAGCCCGGCGTGGTCAGCTTCTTGTCGCCGTGCAGGAGCGTGGGGGTGCCGTTGACGCCGTTCTTGCCGAAGAGCTTGCCCATCTCCAGACCCCACTTGGCGAAGGTGTGGTCGTTGACGTTCTTCTCGAAGTCCTTGTTGCCCTTGAGGGCCGGGACCTGCTGGGCGACGTCGAGGAGCTTCTTGTTGTCCGCGTAGGCGTCGTCCGTCTCCTCGGGGTGGTTCTGCTTGGAGTAGAGCGCTTCCTTGTACTCGACGAACGCCTCGGGGCTGACGTTCAGCGCGGCGCCGAGGGCGCTGACGGCGTTCTTGGAGCCGGTGCCGTGCGCCGGGGTGTCGTCGATGAAGTTGACCATGACGAAGCGGACCTTGTAGCGGCCGTCCTTGACGTCCTGGCGCAGCTGCTCACCGGAGTTCTGCTCGAACATGGCGCACACGGGGCAGCGCACGTCCTCGAAGAGGGTGAGGGTCTCCTTGGCGTTCTTGTCGCCGATGACGATCTCGTTGCCGTTCTCGCCGGTGGTGTTGGCGGGCTTGACGAGGTCCTTCTTCGCCATGGCCGCCCACTCGCCCTTGCCGGAGCCGCCCTTGTCGTCCATGTTGGACACGGCGTAGCCGATGCCGCCCGCTATCGCGAGGACGACGACGATCGACCCGGCGACGAAGAGCTGGCGGCGGGTCTTGTCCTTCTTGGCCTGGCGCTCGCGCTCGACGCGCAGCCGCTCGCGGGCTGCCTGCTTGTTCTGGGGGTTGTTGCGGTTGCTCATGATGTCTTCTCCGATGGGGTACGGGGTGTGGGACCGCTAGACGGCTGCTGCTGTGCAGCGGGGCGGTCCGCGCCGTACGACGGAGTGGACGAGGAGCGGGAGGGTGCGCGGGGGCAGGACGCGGCGGGCGGGGCGGTCCGGGGCCCGGTGGGGCCGGGCGCCGGCGGTGAGCGCGGCGACGGCCAGCAGCAGCGGGCGGAAGGCGAACGCGGCCACCGCGCGCAGCATCCGGGCGAGGGCCACCTCGCCGCGCCGCAGCCAGGCGGCGGCCAGCAGGCCCACCGTGATGTGGCAGGCGAGCAGCAGCCAGGGCAGGGCGGCTGCGTCCGCGCCGGTGGCGGGGCCGCCCTGGCCGGCCATGTGGGCGAGCGGGGTGCCGAAGTCGCCGCCGCGGCAGACCAGGTCGACGCCGAGGGAGTGCAGCGGGCCCGCTATCGGGCCGCCCGCCCGTCCGTAACACGCCTGCTGGCCGGTGGTGAAGACGGTGTCGGCCGTCAGCTCCAGCGGGATGAGCAGGGAGGCGATCCGGCCGTAGCCGCGCTCACGGTCGGCCAGTGCGTAGGCGATCGCGAAGAACGCGGCGGACAGCACGGCGACGGTGGTCATGGGCAGCGGTGCCCGGGAGAGCAGGACGTGGGAGGCGGCGGAGAGCGTGACGCAGAGTGCCGTGAAGAGCGTCGCACGCAACGCCCTCAGTCGAACTCCCGTCCCCTCCATGAAGCGGAAGTTTGCCACGCTCTCGGGTAAGTGTCGTGTCAAGATTCGGCATCAGTGGGCGGGGACGGGACACCTGGGGCGTAAGGGGCCGAAGGGTCCGGAGGGGTCAGGACTTCAGCTTCTCGTCGAGCGCCTTGGTGAACTGGTCCGGGGTGATCGGGACGTTCTTGCCGTCCGGCGAGGTGAGCTTCTTGCCGTCGAGCTTGACGGTCGGGGTGCCGGTGACGTCCTTGTGGGTGTCGAAGGCGTCGGAGACCTCCAGGGCCCACTTGTCGAAGGTGCCGTCCTCGACGTTCTTGCGGAAGCCGGCGTTGTCCTTGAGCGCCGGGACCTCGTCCGCGATCTTCAGCAGGACGCTGTCCTTGGCGTAGTCGTCCTTCGTCTCCTGCGGGTGGTTGTCCTTGGCGTAGAGGGCCTTGTTGTACGCGCTGAACGCCTCGGGGCTGACGTTCAGCGCGGCGCCGAGCGCGCTGAGGGCGTTCTTGGAGCCGACCCCGCCGAAGTTGCGGTCGAGGAAGGTCGCGACGTGGTACGAGGCCTTGTACTTGCCGTCCTTGACGTCCTTCTCGATCGTCCCGCCGACGTTCTGCTCGAAGACCGAGCAGATCGGGCAGCGCATGTCCTGGAAGACGTCCAGGGTGTGCTTGGCGTTCTTGTCGCCGATGACGATCTCGGTGCCCTTGTCGCCGGCGGTGTTGGCCGGCTTGACGAGGTCCTTCTTGGCGGCAGCCGCCCAGGTGGAGTCCGAGCCGCTCTTGCCCATCTGGGAGACGGCGACGCCGATGCCCGCGGCGACGGCCAGGATCGCGACGACCGAGCCGCCGACGACGAGCTGGCGGCGCGTCCTGTCCTTCTTGGCCTGGCGCTCGCGCTCGACGCGCAGCCGCTCGCGGGCCGCCTGCTTGTTCTGCTGGCTGTTGCGCTTGCTCATGGGTGTGACTTCTCCGTGTCGGTGCTGTGGTCCGTTTCTGCTCAGGCGGGGGCGGCGCCGAGCGGTGGACCACGGCGGACGACGGAGTGCGTCAGCCGGGGCGCGGTGACGGGCACGCGCGCGTGGCGCACGGGCCGTACGCGCGCGCCGCCCGGCCGTACGGTCACGGGGGCGGCGATCCGCGGGAGGGGCCGGAAGGCGGCCGCCGCGGCGGCTGCCAGCAGCCGGACGCACGCGGTCTCGCCGCGGCGCAGCCAGGCGGCGGCCAGCAGCGCGACCGTGACGTGTCCGGCCAGCAGCAGCCAGGAGGCGGTGTCCGGGCCGGTGACCGGCGCGAAGGGGCCGTCGAGCGCTCCCCCGCCGCAGAGCGCGGTGAGCGCTCCGGGGACGGGGTGGCCGTCCGTGCCGAAGCAGGTGCGCTGTCCCGTGGTGAAGGCGGCGTCGGCGGCCAGCTCCAGGGGGACGAGCAGGGCGGCGATGTGGCCGAAGCGGCGCTCGCGGCCCGCCAGGGCGTAGGCGAGCGCGAAGACGGCGGCCGAGGTCGCGGCGACGGCCGGCAGCGGCAGGGCGACGCCGGAGAGCAGGACGTGGGAAGCAGCGGACAGCAGCACGCACAGCGCCGTGAAGACCGCCGCCCGCGCCGCCCTCGGGGCCGCCGCCGAAATGTCCATGACTGCCGAGTCTGTCATGGGCCCCGGTAAACGTCGACCAAAGCCCCGGGACGTCCCGGCGGGCCCTCGATTGTCAGTGGGGGCCGGTAACCTTCAATGCTGTCTCCCCGCTGTCGCCGACCGTTCGCCGGAGGTCTTCCACCGTGACCAAGCCGCCCTTCACGCACCTGCACGTACACACGCAGTACTCCCTGCTGGACGGTGCCGCGCGGCTCAAGGACATGTTCAACGCGTGCAATGAGATGGGCATGACCCATATCGCGATGTCCGACCACGGCAACCTCCACGGCGCGTACGACTTCTTCCACCAGGCCAAGAAGGCGGAGATCACGCCGATCATCGGCATCGAGGCGTATGTGGCGCCCGAGTCCCGGCGCAACAAGCGGCGCATCCAGTGGGGCCAGCCGCACCAGAAGCGCGACGACGTGTCCGGTTCGGGTGGTTATACGCATAAGACGATCTGGGCGGCGAACAAGACCGGTCTGCACAATCTCTTCCGGCTGTCCTCCGACGCCTATGCCGAGGGCTGGCTGACCAAGTGGCCCCGGATGGACAAGGAGACGATCTCCCAGTGGTCGGAGGGCCTGATCGCCTCCACCGGCTGCCCGTCCGGCGAGGTGCAGACCCGGCTGCGGCTCGGCCAGTTCGACGAGGCCGTGCAGGCCGCGAGCGACTACAAGGACATCTTCGGCGAGGGCCGGTATTTCCTGGAGCTGATGGACCACGGCATCGAGATCGAGCGCCGGGTCCGCGACGGCCTGCTGGAGATCGGCAAGAAGCTCGGCATCCCGCCGCTGGTCACCAATGACTCGCACTACACCTACGCGCACGAGGCGTCCGCCCACGACGCCCTGCTGTGCATCCAGACCGGCAAGAACCTCTCCGACCCGGACCGCTTCCGCTTCGACGGCACCGGTTACTACCTGAAGTCGACGGAGGAGATGTACGCCATCGACTCCTCCGACGCCTGGCAGGAGGGCTGCGCCAACACCCTCCTCGTCGCGCAGCAGGTCGACACCACGGGCTGGTTCGAGAAGCGCGACCTGATGCCGAAGTTCGACGTGCCGGAGGGGCACACGGAGACCAGCTGGTTCCGCGAGGAGACCATGCGCGGCATGGCCCGCCGCTACCCCGGCGGCATCCCGGAGGACCGCCTCAAGCAGGTCGAGTACGAGATGGACATCATCATCTCGATGGGCTTCCCGGCCTACTTCCTCGTGGTCGCCGACTTCATCATGTGGGCCAAGAACAACGGCATCGCGGTCGGCCCCGGCCGAGGCTCCGCGGCCGGCTCGATCGTCGCCTACGCCATGGGCATCACCGACCTCGACCCCATCGAGCACGGCCTGATCTTCGAGCGGTTCCTCAACCCCGAGCGCATCTCCATGCCCGATGTCGACATCGACTTCGACGAGCGCAGGCGCGCCGAGGTGATCCGCTATGTGACCGAGAAGTACGGCGCCGACAAGGTCGCCATGATCGGCACCTACGGCACCATCAAGGCCAAGAACGCGATCAAGGACTCGGCCCGCGTGCTGGGTTATCCGTACGCGATGGGCGACCGCCTCACCAAGGCGATGCCCGCCGACGTCCTCGGCAAGGGCATCCCGCTCTCCGGCATCCTCGACCCCTCCCACCCGCGCTACGGCGAGGCCGGCGAGATCCGCGGGATGTACGAGAACGAGCCGGACGTCAAGAAGGTCATCGACACCGCCCGTGGCGTCGAGGGCCTCGTCCGGCAGATGGGTGTGCACGCGGCCGGCGTGATCATGTCCAGCGAGACGATCACCGACCACGTCCCGGTCTGGGTCCGGGCCTCCGACGGTGTGACCATCACGCAGTGGGACTACCCGAGCTGTGAGTCGCTCGGCCTGCTGAAGATGGACTTCCTGGGCCTGCGCAACCTCACCATCATGGACGACGCCGTCAAGATGGTGAAGGCCAACAAGGGCGTCGAGCTGGACCTGCTGAAGATCCCGCTGGACGACCCGACGACGTACGAACTGCTCTGCCGCGGTGACACGCTCGGTGTCTTCCAGTTCGACGGCGGGCCGATGCGCTCGCTGCTGCGCCTGATGAAGCCCGACAACTTCGAGGACATTTCCGCCGTCTCGGCCCTCTACCGGCCGGGCCCGATGGGCATGAACTCGCACACCAACTACGCGCTGCGCAAGAACGGCCAGCAGGAGATCACGCCGATCCACCCGGAGCTGGAGGAGCCCCTCAAGGAGGTCCTCGGCGTCACCTACGGCCTGATCGTCTACCAGGAGCAGGTGCAGAAGGCCGCGCAGATCATCGCCGGGTACTCCCTGGGCGAGGCCGACATCCTCCGCCGCGTCATGGGCAAGAAGAAGCCCGACGAGCTGGCGAAGAACTTCGTCTTCTTCAAGGAGGGCGCGCAGAAGAAGGGCTTCTCCGACGAGGCCATCCAGGCCCTGTGGGACGTCCTGGTGCCCTTCGCCGGCTACGCCTTCAACAAGGCCCACTCCTCGGCGTACGGCCTGGTCACCTACTGGACGGCCTATCTCAAGGCCAACTACCCCGCCGAGTACATGTCGGCGCTGCTCACCTCGGTGCGCGACGACAAGGACAAGTCGGCGATCTATCTCAACGAGTGCCGCCGCATGGGCATCAAGGTGCTCCCGCCGAACGTCAACGAGTCCGAGGCCAACTTCGCGGCCCAGGGCGACGACGTGATCCTCTTCGGCCTCACCGCCGTCCGCAACGTCGGGCAGAACGTGGTGGACTCGATCATCCGCTGCCGCAAGTCCAAGGGGAAGTACAGCTCCTTCCCCGACTTCCTCGACAAGGTCGAGGCCGTCGTGTGCAACAAGCGCACCGTCGAATCGCTGATCAAGGCCGGCGCCTTCGACGAGATGGGCCACACCCGCAAGGGCCTCACCGCGCACTACGAGCCGATGATCGACAATGTGGTGCAGGTCAAGCGCAAGGAGGCCGAGGGGCAGTTCGACCTCTTCGGCGGCATGGGCGACGAGAGCGCCGACGACGGCCCCGGTTTCGGCCTGGACGTGGAGTTCTCCGACGTCGAGTGGGAGAAGGCGTATCTGCTGGCGCAGGAGCGCGAGATGCTCGGCCTCTATGTCTCCGACCACCCGCTCTTCGGCATCGAGCACGTCCTCAACGACAAGGCCGACGCCGCGATCTCGCAGCTCACCGGCGGTGAGCACGCGGACGGCGCGATCGTCACCATCGGCGGCATCATCTCGGGCCTCCAGCGCAAGATGACCAAGCAGGGCAACGCCTGGGCCATCGCCACCGTCGAGGATCTGGCCGGTTCCATCGACTGCATGTTCTTCCCGGCCACCTATCAGCTGGTCTCCACCCAGCTCGTCGAGGACGCCGTCGTCTTCGTCAAGGGCCGGCTGGACAAGCGCGAGGACATCCCGCGCCTGGTCGCCATGGAGCTGATGGTCCCCGACCTGTCCAACGCGGGCACCAACGCCCCCGTGGTGATCACCATTCCGACGGTGAAGGTCACCCCGCCCATGGTGGAGAAGCTGGGTCAGGTGCTCACCCATCACCGCGGCTCCACCGAGGTGCGCATCAAGCTCCAGGGCCCGCGCAAGACGACCGTGCTGCGGCTGGACCGCCACCGGGTCAACCCCGACCCGGCGCTCTTCGGCGATCTCAAGGTGCTGCTCGGCCCGTCCTGCCTGGCCGGCTGAGTCCACGTACGCGCACGAGGGGCGCGCCCGGATCACCGGGCGCGCCCCTCGCTGCTTCAAGGCGCCGGTGGGCGCCGTCCGTTACCGGTCGGGCGCCGCTCAGTTGTGGCCGAAGCGCTTCTGCTTGCCTTTGCGTGCCATGTCGCCCGGGGTGACCTGCGTGGCCCGCTGCTCGCTCTGGGACTCGAGCGAGGAGCTCTTGGCCTGCTGCTGCCCGCGCTCGGCCGCGCTCGACGCCTGCGGCTGCTTCCGGTTCTTGTTCTTGGCCATGCTGAAGTGCCTCCACTTCCGTGCGACCCCCTGCCGTCACCCTCGCACGCGCTGGCGAACCATGCATTTCGGGTAATTACCGTGCGTGATAGGTGCACTTATCGCGGTCAGCCCGTATCCGCCACGCCGAAGATCCAGTTCGGACTGATAACCCCCGCACGGTCGGGCAGACTCCAGGAAAGCCAAGGAAAATCAGGGCACGGCAGTGCCGGGGGGCGACCGCACGTCTGGACGGACAGAAAGAGGGTGGAACGTGGACCGCTGCGTCGTCCTGGTGGACGCCGGTTATCTGCTGGGCGCCGCCGCGAGCCTGCTGGCGGGGGAGCCCGCCCGGTCCCGCATCACCGTGGACCACGCGACGCTCATCCAGGGGCTCCGAGAACGCGCCGAGGCCGAGACGGAACAGCCCCTGCTGCGGATCTACTGGTTCGACGGCGCCCCCGACCGGGTCCCGCAGCCCGAGCACCGCAGGCTGCGCGTGATGCCCCGGGTCACCGTCCGGCTGGGCGCCCTGACCCGCAGCGACGGCCGCTGGGCGCAGAAGGGCGTCGACGCCGCGATGCACGCCGAGCTCACCGAGCTCGCCCGCAACCGCGCCTGCTCGGACATCGTCCTCGTCACCGGCGACGGCGACCTGCTGCCCGGCCTGATGTCGGCCAAGGAGCACGGCGTCGCCGTCCACCTGTGGGCCGTCCAGGCCGCCGACGGCGACTACAACCAGTCGGAGGACCTCGTCGCCGAGGCCGACGAGCGGCGCGTCCTGGACCGTACGTGGATCACCCGGGCCGTCCGCGCCAAGGAGCTCACCGGCGCCTGCGCCCCCTCCCCCGCGCCCCGCCCGGAGATCGCCGCGATCCTCTCCGCGCCCCTGCCCGAGACCGCCGCTGCCGCCGCTGCGGCCGCCGCGACCCACCCCGCGGACCCCCGCCCCGCCGAGCGCAACGGCTCCCGGCCGGCGGCGGCCGCCTCGCCCTGCACCACCGAGCGCGGCCAGGAGAACGGCGAGGCGCCCGCGGCGCGGGGCGTGCCCACCCCCAAGGACCTCGCGGGCCTCGCCCGTGGTCTCGCCGGGCAGTCCCAGGGCGCCCCTTCCGGCCAGCCCGCGGGCCCGGGCCAGCCGGCGTCCGTGGCTGCCCCCAACGCCACCCTGCGCTGGTCCTCCGACAAGGGCTGGGTCGACCGCGGCACGGGCGCCGGGCTCGGCGAGCCGCCCGAAACCGCCTCCCTGCCGATGCTCGCCCAGCTCACCAGCGCCGAGCAGCGGTGGGCCGACCGCGAGGAGGACATCACCACCGTCGGCGGCGACCCCTTCGAGGTGGGCCAGGTCTTCGCCCGCCGCTGGGCCGAGCGCCTCACCGACGCCGTGCACCTCCAGCACCTGTCCACCGAATACCCGCGGATCCCGCACCGCATCGACGGGGAGCTGCTGCGCTACGCGGCGCGGTTCGGGCTGCTGGCGCACAAGGACGACCAGATCGACGAGCACGACCGCTATGCGATCAGGGCGGGGTTCTGGCGCGAGATCGACGCCAGGACGGCCGCGGAGCACGCGCCCGCCGGGGACTGACCGCATACCGGACAGCCGCCGGGCGCCGTGCCGCGCGGCCCCGAGCGCGAGGGGGCGTGGCCGAGCGCGTACCCTCATAGCTCGTGAGGACGGGTGCACCACAGGCGGCGACGGGCAGCGCGGTATGCACCGTGCGCGGCCTGGTCAAGACCTATCCTGCCGCGCGCGGCCGCCGCGGAGCGCCCGGAACGGCGGCCGTACGGGCCAGCGACGGCATCGATCTCGACGTCCGGCGCGGCGAGATCTTCGGGCTGCTGGGCCCCAACGGCGCGGGCAAGTCCACGCTCGTGCGCCAGCTCACCGGCCTGCTGCGGCCCGACGCGGGCAGCGTCGACCTCCTCGGCCACGACCTGGTGCGCCACCCCGAGCGCGCCTCCCGGCTGGTGGGCTATCTCGGCCAGGAGTCGACGGCCCTGGACGAGCTGACCGTCGCCCTCGCCGCCGAGACCACCGGCCGGCTGCGCGGTCTCGGCCTGCGCGCGGCCCGCGCCGAGCGCGACGCCGTCGTCGAGGAGCTCGGCCTGGGCCCGATCGCCGGGCGGCCGCTGAAGAAGCTCTCCGGCGGGCAGCGCCGGCTGGCCTGCTTCGCCGCGGTGCTGGTCGGCGAGCGTCCCGTCCTCGTCCTGGACGAGCCCACCACCGGCATGGACCCCGTGGCGCGCCGCGCCGTATGGGCCGCCGTCGACCGCCGCCGCGCCGAGCGCGGCACGACCGTCGTGCTCGTCACCCACAACGTCATCGAGGCCGAGACCGTCCTGGACCGGGTCGCGGTGCTGGAGCAGGGCCGGATCATCGCGTGCGACTCTCCCGCCGGGCTCAAGGAGCTGGTCGGCGACGAGGTGCGCGTCGAGCTGGTGTGGCGCTCCGAGCCGCCGCTGCACGTCCCCGAGGTCGCCGCGCTGCGCGACACGGCCCGGGCCACGGGCCGCCGCTGGTCGCTGCGGCTCGCCCCCGCCGAGGCGCGGGCGGCCGTCGCCGCCGTGACCGGCGGTCCCGCCTTCGCCGCGCTGGACGACTTCACCCTCGCCACCCCGAGCCTGGAGGATGTCTATCTGGCTCTCGGCGGCCGTACGGAAGGGCTGGTCAAGGGATGAGCGCCCGCACACCGTCGGCGAGGCGGGCGGCCGGGCACCGGTCCGTACCGAAGAGGAGCATCGCGGCGTGACTGCTGTATCCGCAGAAGCGGCACCCGGACAGGTCCGGCCGGAGGAGCGGGCCCGCCCGCGCCCGGACGGCGCGGCGGCGGCCCCGCTCGCGCCGAGGGCGCGGCTGCTGCCGTCCCTGGCCGCGGTCTACCGCGCGCAGCTGTCACGGGCCCGGGTGGCGCGGATACCGCTGTTGTTCGTGGCGACGTTCCAGTCCGTCGGGATCATGATCCTGATGCGCGGTGTGGTCGACGGCGGTGACGAGGCGCGGGCCGTCGTGGCCGGCTCCAGCGTGCTGGTCGTCGCGTTCGTCGCGCTCAACCTCCTCGCCCAGTATTTCGGTCAGCTGCGCGCGAGCGGTGGCCTCGACCACTACGCGACGCTGCCGGTGCCGCCCGCGGCCGTGGTGCTGGGGGCGGCGGGCGCGTACGCGTCGTTCACCGTGCCCGGGACCGCCGTGACGGCGGTGGTGGGAAGCGTGCTGTTCAAGCTGCCGCTGGGGCACCTGTGGATCCTCGCGGCGGTCGTCCCGCTGGCGGGGGCGGCGCTCGCCGGGCTCGGCGCGGCGCTGGGCCTGCTCGCGCCCCGGCAGGAACTGGCGACGCTGTGCGGCCAGTTGGGCATGTCCGCGGCGCTGCTGCTGGGTGTGCTGCCGGCCGCCCGGATGCCCGCGCCGATCGCCTACGCGCGCGATCTGCTGCCCTCCACCTACGGCGTGGAGGCGCTGGCCCACAGCTTCGACGCGCGGCCCGACTGGCTGCTGATCGCAGCGGATCTGGGGGTGTGCGCGGCCGTCGGCGTGGTCTCGCTGGCCGCCGCGACCTGGGCGTACCGCCGGGCGGCCGTGCGATGACGCGCCGCAGTGACGGTCCTGCCGCCGACGGCACGCCGTCCACCTGGCACGATGGCAAGGTGACCGCACCGCTGACGCCGCACGACCCGCCGCCGCACGAGCCGCCGCACGGGCCCCTCGCCCCGGAGCACGCCGCCGACGAGCGGGATCCGGGGCTGCGCACCGAGCTGCGGGAAGCCGCGGTCGTCGCCGCGGCGGTGGCGGTGGCCGGGGTGCTGCTGGGGCTGCTGTGGGTGTGGCTCGCGCCGCGCGTCCCGCTGATCTCGGACGGCAGGGCCGTCTATCTGAAGAACTCCGAGGGCGAGCAGGCGATCGGCGCGGACGGCACGTTCGCGCTGCTGGCGCTGGGCTTCGGCGTGCTGAGCTCGGCGGTGGTGTTCTGGTTCCGCCGCCGCGGCGGCATCCCGCTGGTCGCCGGACTGGCCCTCGGTTCGCTGCTCGCCGCGCTGATCGGCTGGCGGCTGGGCGTCTGGCTCGGCCCGTCCTCCGACGTCGTCGCGACCGCGAAGTCCGTGGGCAAGGGCGTGGTCTTCGACGCCCCGCTGAAGCTGGGCGCCAAGGGTGTCCTGCTGGCGTGGCCGCTGGCGGCGATGGCCGTGCACCTGGGGCTGACGGCGGCCTTCGGGCCGCGTGACCCGGAACCGGAGCCGCACTGGCCGGGCGTGGGACCGGCCGCCGACGCGGGCTGAGCGGCCGCCGGATCCACGCGAGCGCCGTACGGGCGGCCCGGCCGGTGGCCGGGCCGCCCTCTCGCTCGATCAGGCGGGCCGTCGCCCGTGGTTGGCCTTGTTCTTCTTCAGGCGCCAGCGGCGCTTGCGGGTGCGCTTCGACATGGTCGGTCCCTCCCGGCGCGGGGCGCGCGTACGGCGGCCCGCATCCCGGTCGTAGCGGAAAAGCCACCAACAGTCCAGAGCCCGGATGAACTGTCAGGTTTCGTACGGCCCACGCCTTACCCGGAGGTAAGGTGATCGCCCGTGATCGATAACGACCGGATATCGCGCCGCACCGCCGTCACGGCCGTCGCCGCCTCCGCCGCGCTGCTCCCCTTCGCCACGGCCCCCTCGGCCCACGCGGCGGACAGCGGCCCGGCCTTCCTGCACGGTGTCGCCTCCGGCGACCCGCTCCCCGACGGCATCCTGCTGTGGACGCGCGTCACCCCCACCCCGGACGCCGTCCCCGGCTCCGGGCTCGGGCCCGCGGTCGAGGTCGGCTGGGAGGTCGCCGAGGACGCGTCGTTCGCCAGGGTCGTCGCCAGGGGCACCGCCAAGGCCACGGCCGCGAGCGACCACACCGTCAAGGCCGACGTGCGCGGCCTGCGTCCGGCCACCGGCTACTGGTTCCGCTTCGCCGTCGGCGAGGTGCGCTCCCCCGCCGCCCGTACGCGTACGGCGCCCGCGCACGACGCGGCCACCGCGGGCCTCCGCTTCGGCGTGGTGTCCTGCGCCAACTGGGAGTCGGGCTGGTTCGCGGCGTACCGCCACCTCGCCGCCCGCCGCGACCTCGACGCGGTGCTGCACCTCGGCGACTACATCTACGAATACAAGTCCGGCGAGTACCCGGCCGCGAAGTACGTCGTGCGCCCGCACCGGCCCGCCCACGAGATCGTCACGCTCGCCGACTACCGCACCCGGCACGGGCATTACAAGACCGACGCCGACCTCCAGGCGCTGCACCACACGCACCCGATCGTCGCGATCTGGGACGACCACGAGTTCGCGAACGACGCGTGGTCGGGCGGCGCCGAGAACCACACGCCGGGCGCGGAGGGCGACTGGTCGAAGCGGATGGCGGCGGCGAAGCAGGCGTACTTCGAGTGGATGCCCGTCAGACCCTCCGTCGAGGGCACCACCTACCGGCGGCTGCGCTTCGGCAAGCTCGCCGACCTGCACCTGCTGGACCTGCGGTCCTTCCGCTCGCAGCAGGTCAAGGCCGGGAGCGGCAAGGTGGACGACGCGGACCGCACGCTCACCGGCCGCGCCCAGCTCGACTGGCTGAAGGCGGGCCTGGCGTCCTCCGACACCACGTGGCGCCTCGTCGGCAACCCCGTGATGATGGCCCCCGTGGCCTTCGGCGCCCTGCCCGCGCACCTCCTGGAGCCGGTCGCCAAGCTGCTGGGCCTGCCGACGGGCGGCATCACCGTCAACACCGACCAGTGGGACGGCTATACGCACGACCGGCGCGAGCTGCTGGACCACCTCTCGGACCACGCCGTCCGCAACACGGTCTTCCTGACCGGCGACATCCACATGGCCTGGGCCAACGACGTGCCGAAGCAGGCCGCCACCTATCCCCTCTCGCCCTCCCTCGCCACCGAGTTCGTGGTGACCTCGGTGACCGCCGACAACTTCGACGAGACCCTGCACGTCCTGCCGCACACGGTCTCGCTCCCCGCCGCCGGCGCGATCAAGGCCGCCAACCGGCACGTGAAGTGGCTGGACATGGACTCGCACGGCTACGGCGTCCTCGACGTCACCGCCGAGCGGGCGCAGATGGACTACTACGTCCTGTCCGACAAACGAAAGCGCGACGCGACGACGTCCTGGACCCGCTCGTACCGGACCCTGTCGGGGACGCAGCGGGTGGAACGGGTGTCCAAGCCGGTGGCTTGACCGGGTTGTCGGGGCGCCCTCTTTCGCCGCCTGCGGCGGGGCGCCCTTCGGGCGGCCTCAAACGCCGGCCGGGCTGAATTGTGCGGACCGTGGTTCGAATCCTGCGGCCCGCAGGCTACGAACCCACAGTCCGGGAATTTCAGCCCGTCCGGCGTTTGAGGACAACGCGCGAAGCGTGTTGCGGGGTCTGGGGCGAAGCCCCAGTTTCGGGAAGGGGCGGGGCTGGGGAACAAAACCCGCCTAAACGGCCAGCTCCTCCAAGAAGCTCAGCGACACCCGCCAAGCCGCCTCCGCGGCCTCCGCGTCGTAATCCGCAAGCTCCGGATCCGTGAACAGATGCCCCGCCCCCGCGTACCGGTGAACCTCCACCTCCGCCCCGGCCCGCCGCATCCGCAAGTACCACGCGTTGAGCCAGTCGTGCGGCTCGAACGGATCCGGGTCCGCGACATGCAGCTGCACCGGCAGCTCGTCCACGGACGCGTCCTCGGCGAGGTCGGACGTGCCGTGCAGGAGCAGCAGCCCGCGCGCCTTCTCGTCGCCGAGGGCGAGGTTCTGCGCGATCGACCCGCCGAGCGAAAAGCCGGCGTAGACCAGGCCGCGGTCCGACAGGGGCGCCGCCGCCACGATGGCGCGCTTCAACAGCTCCTCCTTGCCGATCTCGTCCTTGATCGCCATGCCCTCCTCGACGGTGTCCGCCGTCCGGCCTTCGTAGAGGTCCGGTACGTGCACCTCGTGCCCGGCGGCACGCAGTCGCTCCGCGGCGGCGTGCACGGCGGGCCGGAGGCCGTAGGCCGAATGAAAAAGGACAATCGTGGTAGAGGACGCCACTGGAGTCACTTCCTTACAGGTGGATCGCGTGCCCCCATCGTGCCAGCTACGGTCGGAGGGAAGCGCCCACCGGTGAGCCACGGCCGGCCGGAAGGAGCTGAGGTGTCCATGGAGGGCGTACTGCGTCCGCTGTCCGTCATCGGCGGTGCACTGGTCGTCACCGTGATCGTGGGGTGGATCGCGGACCAGGTGCTGCGCCGGATCGACGCACGCAGGCCGGACACGCCACTGTGGGGCCTGCTGCGCCGCGCCAGGCTGCCGTTCCGGCTGGTGCTGTGCACGGCGCTGCTGCGCGCGAGCTATCCCTTCGCCGACCTCGGTGAGTGGCACCGGGCGGCGGTCGGCCAGGTGCTGAGCCTGGTGCTGATCGGCGCGTGCGCCTGGCTGGTCGTCCGGCTGGCGGTGGCGGTGGTCGAGGCGATGTACGCGCGCTACGCCGCCGGGGCGCCCGATCCGGCGCGCGTGCGCCGGGTGCGTACGCAGGTGACGCTGATCGAGCGGATCGTCACCGCGGCCGTCTGCGTGGTGGCGGTGGCGGCGATGCTGCTGACGTTCCCGGACATGAAGACGGTGGGGACGTCCATGCTGGCCTCGGCCGGGCTCATCGGCATCGTCGCCGGTGTGGCCGCCCAGTCGACGCTGGGCAATCTCTTCGCGGGCCTCCAGATCGCCTTCGGCGACGTGGTGCGCATAGGGGACACGGTCGTGGTCGCCGGCGAGTGGGGCAAGGTCGAGGAGATCACGCTGACCTATCTGGTGGTGGCCACCTGGGACGAGCGCCGCCTCACCATGCCGGTCTCCTACTTCACCGGCAGGCCGTTCGAGAACTGGTCCCGCAACAACCCCCGGATGACCGGCACGGTCTTCTTCCACCTCGACCACTCGGCCCCCGTGGACCTCATGCGCGACTATCTGCACCAGGTGCTCAAGGCGTCCCTGGAGTGGGACCAGCGGGCCTGGAGCCTGGTGGTCACGGACACCACGCCGACCACGATCCAGGTGCGGGCGCTGGTGACCGCGAAGGACTCGGACGACATATGGGCGCTGCGCTGCATCGTGCGGGAGCAGCTGATCGCCTGGCTGCGGCGGGAGCACCCGTACGCGCTGCCGCGGGTGAACACCGCGCCCGCGCCCGGCGTCGAGAGCGCAGCGGAAGGCCCCGGGGCGCCCTGAGCGTCAGCCGCGCAGGCTTCGTACGTCCAGGTGGCGCAGCACCCGGTCGACGATCTCCGGGTCGGCGCCGGGCTCGCTGCGGGCGGCGAGGATCTCGTGCCGGGCCGCGGAGAGCATCTCGCTCTGGATGCGCTGGACGGTGCGGATCCGCTCGACGCGCTGGGCGTGGGCCTCGCGCCGTTCCTCGTCCAGGATGTCGGGGCTGATGCGGGCACCGACGTCGAAGGCGCGGCGGCTGAGGTGTTCGACGAGGTCCTCGGGGAGTTCCTCGGCCCGCTCGATCTCCTTGAGCCGGAGCTTGGCCGCCTTGGCGGCGCGGACCGCGAGCTGCCGGGCGAGTTCCCGGTCGGCGTCGGAGTCCGACCGCACGCCCAGCAGCCGGACCAGCCAGGGCAGGGTCAGGCCCTGGACGACGAGGGTGGCCATGATCACGGCGAAGGCGATGAAGAGGATCTCGTCGCGGCCGGGGAAGGGCGAGCCGTCGTCCATCCGCAGGGGGATCGCGAGGGCCAGGGCGACGGAGGCGACCCCGCGCATCCCCGACCACCACATGATCACGGTCTCGCGCCAGCTCAGGGGGATGTCCTCGTCGATGTCCCGGCGGCCGTGCAGCTGCTTCGCCAGCCAGGCGGCGGGCAGCAGCCACAGCAGCCGTACGCCCACGACGACGCCGATGACGGCGGCGCTGATCTCCAGCATCTCGCCCCACCGGCCGGCGCCGGTGCCGAAGACGTTGTGGAGTTCGAGGCCGATGAGGCCGAACGCGACGCCGGTGACGAGGGTGTCGACGATCTCCCAGAAGGTGTGCCCGGCGAGCCGCCCGAGGACGTCGTCGGCGTCCATGGCGTACTCCGCGAGGAAGAGCGCGGTGGTGAGCACCGCGAGCACGCCGGAGCCCTTGAACTCCTCGGCCAGGACGTAGGAGACGAAGGGGACGAGCAGCGTCAGGCCGATCTGGAGCGTGGCGTCGCCGAGGATGTCCATCAGCCGTTTGGCGGCCCAGCCGAGCGCCAGCCCGACGGCCACGGCCACCACGGCGGACAGCACCAGTTCGCCGACGGCCTTCGGCAGGGAGAAGCTCCCGGTCACGGCCGCGGCGATGGCCACGTGGTAGAGCACGATGGCGGTGACGTCGTTGAAGAGGCCCTCGCCCTCCAGGATCGACACCAGGCGGCGCGGCAGTCCGAGGGAGCCCGCGACGGCGGTGGCGGCGACCGGGTCGGGCGGGGCGATGAGCGCGCCGAGCGCGACGGCCGCGGCCACCGAGATGCCGGGCACGACGGCGTTGGCCACGACGGCCACGGCCGCGGTGGTCACGAAGACGAGCGCGACCGCGAGCAGCAGGATCGGCCGCACGTTGGCCGCGAACTGCCGCCAGGAGGTGCGCTGCACGGAGGCGTAGAGCAGGGGCGGCAGCACCAGCGGGAGAATGAATTCCGGCGGTACGTCCACATTGGGGACGAAGGGCAGCAGCGCGAGGACGATGCCGCCCAGGGTCATCAGCACCGGCGACGGCAGCCCCAGCCGGTCCGCGCACGGCACCATGACGACGGCGCCGATGAGCAGGACGAAGAGCAGGGCGAGCTGATCCAAGGGGGCCCTCCGGACGACTTGACCGAACTTCGATCAAGCGTGCCACTTGAGGGGGATTTCAGCCCGTGGGGGGGTACCCCCGCGGCGTCAGAGCCCCTTCGTCATGGCCCGGTGCGGGATACCGCTGCCCTCGTCGAACTCCGGTCCGTGCGCCGCGTACCCCAGCCGCTCGTAGAAGCCGAGCGCGTGGGTCTGCGCCTCCAGATAGACGCGGGTCAGCCCCAGCCGCCGGGCCTCCTCCTCCACGGCCCGGACGAGGATCGCCCCCAGGCCCGTGCCGCGCGCCGCGCGGCTGACCGCGAGGCGGCCGAGGACGGCGGTGGCGTCGTCGGTCACGCCCGCGTGGCCGTACTTCTTCCGGGCGGGCGCTCCGTGCAGGAAGCGCACCGTGCCGAGGGGACCGGCCGGGCCGGAGGCCAGGAAGTGGACGGCGAGCGCGTCGTACGCGTCCATCTCCTCGGCCTCCGGGACGCCCTGCTCCGCCACGAAGACCTCACGGCGCACCGCGTGGCAGCCGGTCAGGTCGTCGGAGGCGACGACGCGGACCGTGACGGGCGCCGCCCCGCTCATGAGCTCTCGGCCCGGATGATCTCCAGGGCGTGCCGCAGGTCCGCGGGGTACTCGCTCTCGAACTCCACCCAGCGCCCGTCCTCGGGGTGCTCGAAGCCCAGCCGGACGGCGTGCAGCCACTGGCGGGTCAGCTTCAGCCGCTTGGCGAGCGTGGGGTCGGCGCCGTACGTGAGGTCGCCGACGCAGGGGTGCCGGTGCGCGGCCATGTGCACGCGGATCTGGTGCGTACGGCCGGTCTCCAGCTTGACGTCGAGCAGGCTGGCGGCGCGGAACGCCTCGATGAGGTCGTAGTGCGTCACCGACGGCTTGCCGTCGGCGGTGACCGCCCACTTGTAGTCGTGGTTGGGGTGGCGGCCGATGGGGGCGTCGATGGTGCCGCTCATCGGGTCGGGGTGGCCCTGGACCAGCGTGTGGTAGCGCTTGTCGACGGTGCGCTCGCGGAACTGCTGCTTGAGCAGGGTGTAGGCGCGCTCGGACTTGGCGACGACCATCAGGCCGGAGGTGCCGACGTCCAGGCGGTGCACGATGCCCTGGCGCTCGGCCGCGCCCGAGGTGGAGATGCGGTAGCCGGCGGCGGCGAGGCCGCCGATGACGGTGGGGCCGGTCCAGCCGGGGCTGGGGTGCGCGGCCACGCCGACGGGCTTGACGATCACGACGATGTCGTCGTCGTCATGGATGATCTCCATGCCCTCGACGGGCTCGGCGACGATCTGCACGGGCGCGGGGGCGGCCGGCATCTCGACCTCCAGCCAGGCCCCGCCGGTCACCCGGTCGGACTTCCCGGCCGCGGCGCCGTCGAGCTGGACCTTCCCCGCGGCCGCCAGCTCGGCCGCCTTGGTGCGGGAGAAGCCGAACATACGGGCGATGGCGGCGTCGACTCGCTCACCTTCGAGGCCATCGGGTACGGGCAGGGCGCGGATCTCGGGAATGGTGCTCACCCGTCGAGTATGACGGACGGCCCGGACGGCCCCGCACGGCAGCGTCCGGTGGGGGCCGTTCTCAGTCGTCGTGGACGGTGCCGTCCGGGTCCAGGCCGCGGAAGGAGAGGATCACGATCAGGAAGCCGCCGCAGACGATCGCGGAGTCCGCGAGATTGAAGACCGCGAAGTGCGGGGTGGCGATGAAATCCACCACGCCGCCCTGGAAGCCGCCGGGCGAGCGGAAGAGCCGGTCGGTGAGATTGCCGAGCGCGCCGCCGAGGAGCAGGCCGAGCGCGATGGCCCAGGGCAGGCTGTAGAGCTTGCGGGCGATCCGGGCGATGACCACGATCACCGCGGTCGCGATGACCGTGAAGACGATCGTCATGGCCTCGCCGATGCCGAAGGCCGCGCCGCGGTTGCGGATCACCTCGAACTGGAGCCAGGTGCCGATGACCTCGATCGCGTCGTGGTGCTCCAGCTTGGCGACCACGAGGAGCTTGCTGCCCAGATCGAGGAGGTAGGCGAAGGCGGCCACCACGAGGAGGACGGCGATGCGCCGTCTGCCCCTGACCCCGCCCGGCGCCTCGGCCGCCGTCCCGCTGCCGGGTGTGCCGGTGGTCTGTTCCGCCTCTGTCACGTGAGTCCTTCGACGTCGTCCCGCGCTCGATGGGTGTCAGGGCCGCCCTGACTGAGGACGAGGGTACGGCACGCGCACGGGCGCGGGTCAGCGGCGTTCCTGGCGCTGCTTGCACTCCACACACAGGGTGGCCCGGGGGAAGGCCTGCATGCGCGCCTTGCCGATGGGCTTCCCGCAGTTCTCGCAGAGCCCGTACGTACCGGCGTCGAGCCGCTCCAGGGCGCGCTCGGTCTGGAGCAGCATCTCCTGGGCGTTGGCGGCCAGGGCCAGCTCGTGCTCCCGGGTGATGTTCTTGGTGCCGGTGTCCGCCTGGTCGTCACCGGCGCCGTCACCCGAATCGCGCATCAGCCCGCTGATCGCCTCCTCCGAGGCGGCGATCTCGGCCCGCAGCCGGAGCACCTCGCTCTGCAGCTCGGAGCGTGCCTCGTTCACCTCCGTGGGCGACCAGGGTTCCTCCCCGGGCCGGACCGCGAGCTCGCCGGGGACGGCCGCCGGAGCCTCGGGCTTCCTGGCCGATGCCGCTTTCGCGGCCTTCGCCTCGGACCCGGCCTTGGCGGGCACCTTGGTGGCGTTCTTGGTGGCGTTCTTGGCGGGGGTCTTGGCAGCGGTTTTGGCGGGGGCCTTGGCGGGGGCCTTCTTCTTGCTCGCCGTCCTGGCGGGCGCGGCGGCCTTCTCCGCCTTGTCCGGCTTCTCGGTCTTCTCAGGCTTCGCCGCGGCCGTCGTCTTCCTCGCCGGGGCCGTCTTCCTCGCGGGTGCGGTCTTCTCCGCGGGCGCGGCCTCGGCCGCCTTCGCCGGGGCGGCCTTTTTCGCCGGAGCGGTCTTCTTCGCCACCATGGCCGCGACCCCTTCACATTTTATGATCTAGCGCGCGAATCGTGCCGGAACGATAAATCTCCATCGGGCACGCGGCAACGGGGCACGCCGGTCTCCACCGTTGTGCCCCGCCCCCGGCCCTGTAATCCGCGTCCGCACGGCCCCCGCCGATATCCGGTGGGCCGTGGCCGCCGCGGGCCCGTACACTGGGCGCAGCGAGAGGCGTGGATGGGACGAGTAGCGCCGCACGCAGCCAGGAGCGACTCGGGGACGGTGGGAGCCCGGGGGCGTGCGCGGTGTCGAAGATCAGCCCTGAGCCGCCGGAAGAACGCCCCGGGTGTTGCCCGGCAGGTCAGTAGAACCGGCATCGCGGCCCAATGAGGGGGCCACAGGCAGCACGCCTGCGGCCAAGGAGGGTGGTACCGCGGGAGCACCGTGCAACGGCTCTCGTCCCTCCGACGGACAGCGCAAAGACGTCCCGCCGGAGGAAGCACCCGATGAGTCCGCAGCCGCAGTACCGCCAGGTACCCGCTCAGGTGGACCTGCCCGCGCTCGAGCACGCCGTGCTCGATTTCTGGCGCGAGAGCAAGGTTTTCGCCCGTAGCCTCGAAGAGTCCGAGGGCCGCCCCGAGTGGGTGTTCTACGAGGGCCCCCCGACCGCCAACGGCATGCCCGGTGCCCACCACATCGAGGCCCGCGTCTTCAAGGACGTCTTCCCCCGCTTCCGCACGATGCAGGGCTACCACGTCGGCCGCAAGGCCGGCTGGGACTGCCACGGCCTGCCGGTCGAGCTCGCGGTCGAGAAGGAGCTGGGCTTCAACGGCAAGCAGGACATCGAGAAGTACGGCATCGCGGCGTTCAACGCCAAGTGCCGCGAGTCGGTGACCCGGCACACGGACGCCTTCGCCGAGCTCACCACCCGCATGGGCTATTGGGTCGACCTCGACGACGCGTACCGCACGATGGACCCGGAATACGTCCAGTCCGTGTGGTGGTCGCTGAAGGAGATCTTCAACAAGGGCCTGCTGGTCCAGGACCACCGCGTCGCCCCCTGGTGCCCGCGCTGCGGCACCGGCCTGTCGGACCACGAGCTCGCGCAGGGCTACGAGACGGTCGTCGACCCGTCCGTCTACGTCCGCCTCCCGCTGACCTCCGGCCCGCTCGCGGGCGAGGCGGCGCTCCTCGTCTGGACGACCACCCCCTGGACCCTGGTCTCCAACACCGCGGTGGCCGCGCACCCCGACGTCCGCTACGTCGTCGCGACGGACGGCGCCGAGAAGCTGGTCGTCGCCGAGCCGCTGCTGGAGAAGGCGCTCGGCGAGGGCTGGACCGCGACCGGCGAGTCCTTCACCGGCCGCGAGATGGAGCGCTGGGCCTACCGCCGCCCGTTCGACCTGGTCGAGCTGGAGGGCGCCAACTTCGTCGTCAACGCGGAGTACGTGACGACCGAGGACGGCACCGGTCTGGTCCACCAGGCCCCCGCCTTCGGTGAGGACGACCTCCGCACCTGCCGCGGTTACGGCCTGCCGGTCGTCAACCCGGTCCGCCCCGACGGCACCTTCGAGGAGGGTCTCGCCCTCGTCGGCGGGCAGTTCTTCAAAAAGGCCGACGAGGCGCTGGTCGAGGACCTGTCCGCGCGCGGCCTGCTCTTCAAGCACGTGGCGTACGAGCACAGCTACCCGCACTGCTGGCGCTGCCACACCGCGCTCCTCTACTACGCGCAGCCGTCGTGGTACATCCGCACCACGGCCGTCAAGGACCGCCTGCTCGCGGAGAACGAGAAGACCAACTGGTTCCCGGAGTCCGTCAAGCACGGCCGCTTCGGCGACTGGCTGAACAACAACATCGACTGGGCGCTCTCCCGCAACCGCTACTGGGGCACCCCGCTGCCGATCTGGCGCTGCGAGGACGACCACCTCACCTGCGTCGGCTCCCTGGCCGAGCTCAGTGAGCTCACCGGCAGCGACCAGAGCGGCCTGGACCCCCACCGCCCGTACATCGACGACGTCACCTTCACCTGCTCCGCCGACGGCTGCCCGCACACCGCCGTCCGCGTGCCCGAGGTCATCGACGCGTGGTACGACTCGGGTTCCATGCCCTTCGCGCAGTGGGGCTACCCGTACAAGAACAAGGAGCTCTTCGAGAAGCGCTACCCCGCGCAGTTCATCTCGGAGGCCATCGACCAGACCCGCGGCTGGTTCTACACCCTGATGGCCGTGGGCACCCTCGTCTTCGACAAGTCGGCGTACGAGAACGTGGTCTGCCTCGGGCACATCCTGGCCGAGGACGGCCGGAAGATGTCCAAGCACCTGGGCAACATCCTCCAGCCGATCCCGCTGATGGACCAGCACGGCGCCGACGCCGTCCGCTGGTTCATGGCCGCCGGCGGCTCCCCGTGGGCCGCGCGCCGCGTCGGGCACGGCACGATCCAGGAGGTCGTCCGCAAGACGCTCCTCACCTACTGGAACACCGTCGCCTTCCAGGCGCTCTACGCCCGTACGTCCGGCTGGGCGCCCTCCGCGTCCGACCCGGCCCCGGCCGACCGCCCGCTGATCGACCGCTGGCTGCTCGGCGAGCTCAACACGCTGACCGACCAGGTCACCCAGGCGCTGGAGGCGTACGACACCCAGCGCGCGGGCAAGCTGCTGTCCTCCTTCGTGGACGACCTGTCGAACTGGTACGTGCGGCGCTGCCGCCGCCGGTTCTGGCAGGGTGACGCGGCCGCGCTGCGCACGCTGCACGAGGTCGTCGAGACGGTGACCCGGCTGATGGCGCCCCTGGTGCCGTTCATCACCGAGCGCGTCTGGCAGGACCTCGTGGTGCCGGTGGACCCGGAGGCGCCCGAGTCGGTGCACCTGGCGACCTGGCCCAAGGCCGACACCGCCCTGATCGACCCCGAGCTCTCACGGCAGATGCTGCTCGTGCGCCGGCTGGTCGAGCTGGGCCGCGCCACCCGCGCGGAGTCCGGCGTCAAGACCCGGCAGCCGCTGTCCCGCGCGCTTGTCGCGGCCGCCGGCTTCGAGGACCTGGGCCCGGAGCTGCGCGCCCAGATCACCGAGGAGCTGAACGTCTCCTCGCTCGCCTCCCTCTCGGAGGTCGGGGGCTCGCTGGTCGACACCACCGCGAAGGCCAACTTCCGGGCGCTCGGCCGCCGGTTCGGCAAGGGCGTCCAGGCCGTGGCCAAGGCCGTCGCCGAGGCGGATGCCGCGGCGCTGTCGCTGGCGCTGCGCGCGGGCACCGCGTCCGTGACCGTGGACGGCGAGACGGTCGCCCTCTCCCCCGACGAGGTCATCATCACCGAAACCCCCCGCGAGGGCTGGTCGGTGGCCTCCGACTCGGGCGCGACGGTGGCGCTCGACTTGGAGATCACGCAGGAGCTGCGCCGCGCGGGCCTGGCCCGTGACGCGATCCGGCTGATCCAGGAGGCCCGCAAGAACAGCGGCCTCGACGTCGCCGACCGGATCGCCCTGCGCTGGCGGTCCACGGACGACGAGACCACCACGGCGCTGACCGAGCACGCCGGCCTCATCGCGGACGAGGTGCTCGCCACGGATTTCGTGAATGAGCAGGGCGAGGCGGACGCCTCCTACGGCGAGCCGTTCGAGGACGAGGGCCTCGGTCTGACGTTCCGCCTCCGCAAGGCGTAACGACCCCACAAGAGCCGGTCGTCCGGGAGCCGCACGCTCCCGGACGACCGGCTTTTCGCTGTTTATTTCACTGTTCATTTCGTCGTTTATCAGGCCTTGGCCGGGATATACGAGAAAACGGGCCGGGCCCGGGACTGATGTCCCGGGCCCGGCCCGCTGATTGCCGACGGCTGCGCCGCGGCTTAGTTGTCGTCCTCGTCGATCAGGAAGCCGCGCATCGGCGACGGCGCCTGCTGCATCGGCTGCTGGCCCTGCGGCCGGACCGGTGCCATCGGCTGGGTCATCGCCGGGGACATCTGCTGCTGACCGCCGTACGACGGGGCACCCATCGAGGTGTTGCCACCCATGGAGGTGTTACCGCCCATGGACGGGTTGCCGCCCATGCTGTGGCCACCCATGCCCGCACCTGCCGAGGCCATGGACCCGCTCATCGAGGGGGCCGCGGGCAGCGACGGGGTGTTGGGGTTGCGCGGGGGGGCCAGCGAGTCGTCCGCCTGGTTCTCCAGCTGACGCAGCTGGCTCTCCAGGTAGGACTTCAGACGCGTGCGGTACTCGCGCTCGAAGCCGCGCAGGTCCTCGACCTTGCGCTCCAGCGTGGCGCGGGCGGACTCCAGGGAGCCCATCGCGACACGGTGCTTCTCCTGCGCGTCCCGCTCCAGGGCGTCGGCCTTGGCGCGGGCGTCCCGCTCCAGACCCTCGGCCCGGCTGCGCGCCTCGCCGACGATCTTGTTGGCCTCGGAACGGGCCTCCGCGATCGCCTGGTCGGCGGTCTGCTGAGCGAGCGACAGCACACGCGCGGCGCTGTCACCGCCCGGTCCCTGACCCGGCTGGGGCAGCTGGGGGCCGGGGCCGCCCATCGGACCGTTCTGACCCATGGGGTTCTGCCCCATGGGGCCGTTCTGGCCCATGCCGTTCTGACCCATCGGGCCGTTCTGTCCCATGGGGCCGCCCATCGGGCCACCCATCGGACCGTTCTGTCCCATCGGGCCGGGACCGTGCGGGCCCTGGGGACCATGGCCGTGACCGCCGGGGCCTGCCGGAAGCTGCGGGGCACCGCCCGGCAGCTGCGGCGGGCCGCCCATCTGCTGTTGCTGCGGCACCGGCTGCGGTCCGGATATGGCAGCGGGCACCGGCGCGCCGGGGCGTTGGTCCTGCTGCTCCGGCTTGCGCATTCCTTGCTGCTGGTTCTGCGCGGCGGCGCGTGTGGCGGCAGCCAGCTTGGCGCGCAGGTCCTCGTTCTCCCGGAGCAGTCGGGTCAGTTCGGCCTCGACCTCGTCCAGAAAGGCATCGACCTCGTCCTCGTCATAGCCTTCTCGGAGACGGACGGTCGTGAACTGCTTGTTCCGCACATCCTCGGGGGTCAACGGCATCTCTTCTTCACCTCAACGTAGTCGTCGGCAATCGGCAAGACCGTATCGTTCACAGCCGCGTTCACAGCCGGCTCACGACGGTGATCAGGATGTAGACGATGATCATCAGTACGAAGAAGGACAGGTCGAGCGCTACGCCCCCGAGACGCAGCGGCGGGATGACCCGCCGCAGAAGCTTGAGTGGCGGATCGGTGACAGTGTAGGTGGCCTCAAGGACGACCACCATCGCCTTACCGGGTTGCCATGAGCGTGCGAACTGGAAGACGTAATCCATCACCAGCCGGAAGATGAGTACGAACAGGAAGCAGTACAGCGCGATGTAGATCACCTGTAGTGCGATGCTCATCTCGCGCTTCCCTCTCCCCTTCGTACCCGGCCTGTCGGGCCGTCATTCATCCGGCAATGACCGGTTTTGCGCCTCAGCTCTGATTGAAGAACCCACCCTCTGCGATGCGGGCCTTGTCCTCCGCCGTGACATCGACGTTAGCAGGAGACAGCAGGAACACCTTCTGCGTCACCCGCTCGATGCTGCCGTGGAGTCCGAAGACCAGACCGGCGGCGAAGTCGACAAGTCGCTTCGCGTCCGTGTCGTCCATCTCCGTGAGATTCATGATCACGGGGGTGCCCTCGCGGAAGTGTTCCCCGATGGTACGGGCCTCGTTGTAGGTCCGGGGGTGCAATGTCGTGATGCGGTAGGGCTCCCGCTCGGACACAACCTTGGGCATGATCACCGGTGCGTTCTTCTCCAGAGAGTGGCGTTCGGGTGTGATGGATGCCACGGGGGCGATTCGGGCGGGTCGTCCCGTTTCCGCTACGAGCGGAGCGGGTTCGCGCTGTGCCGGCGGCTGGGCGACTCGAACCGGTTCGTCCGGTTGCGTCTGTTGGGACTGATGCTGCTGCCTGCGTCGGTCGGGCTCCGGCTCGGGCTCGAACTCGTCATCGGGGTCGAACCCCGGGCCGTCGTACCCATCGTCCTCCACGAGGCCGAGGTAGACCGCCATCTTGCGCATCGCGCCGGCCATTCTCTGCGTCCTCCGCTCTGTGGTGGATCGGCTCCGTCAACGGCGCCTTGGATCCACTTGGTCTGCCCGCCTTTTGGTGGGATTGACCATATTTTCTGCTGTGGTCCGACTTCTTGGCGACGTTACCCGAGCCCGGGTCGGACTCCGAGTACCGCCGATCCGACACGTACATGTGTCGCCCCGGCTGCCACGGCGTCATCCAGGTCCGCGCTCATCCCTGCTGACACCATGTTCGCAGCAGGATGGGCCGCGCGCAGGCCCGTTGAGATTTCCATCAGCCGGTCGAATGCCGCCCGGGGCCGTCCCGCGTAAGGGCCGGCGAGCGGAGCGACCGTCATCAGTCCGGCGGGGCGCAGCCCTTCGGCCGCCGCGATCGCGTGGGCGAGTTCGGTGACCCCGTCCGGCGCGACACCGCCGCGGTCGCCGCGCTCTCCCGACTCGGCGTCAAGAGCCACCTGGATCAGGCAGTCGAGCTCGCGGCCCGCCCGGAGGGCGGCGGCGGAGAGGGCGGTGACCAGTCTGATTCGGTCGACAGAGTGCACCACATCGGCATAACTCACCACCGAACGGACCTTGTTCGTCTGCAATTGCCCGACGAAGTGCCAGGTCAGTGGCAGATCCGCGCACTCGGCGGCCTTGGGGGCGGCGTCCTGGTCGCGGTTCTCGGCGACATGACGGACCCCCAGCTCGGCGAGGAGGCGAACGTCGCTCGCGGGGTAGGTCTTGGTGACCACGATGAGGGTCACGTCTTCGCGCTTGCGCCCGGCCGCGGCGCACGCTGCGGAGATACGTTCCTCCACGCGCGCCAGGTTCGCGGCCAGTTCCGTCTTGCGGTCCGTCACAGCTCTGCGTCCAACCAGACATAGCTCGCGAGCCGCCCCGTGGTGTGCTCGCGCCGGTACGAGAAGTGGTCTGCCGACTCCAGCGTGCAAATGTGAGATTGTCCGCTGACATTCACGCCGACTCGGTGCAACTGGGCACAAACCCCTGCGGCGACATCCACCGCCGGGGTGCCCTTGCGGGTGGTGGCCCAGGCCTCCGGCACGGCCGCGGTGACCTCGGCGCGCATCGCCTCGGGCACCTCGTAGCAGAAGCCGCAGACCGAGGGGCCGGTGTGGGCGATGATCCGGGCGGGGTCGGCGCCCAGCTCGATCATCGCCTCGACGGTGGCGGGGACGACCCCGGCGACCAGCCCCGGGCGGCCGGCGTGGGCCGCGCCCGCGACCCCGGCGACCGGGTCGGCCAGCAGCACCGGCGTGCAGTCCGCGGTCAGCACCGCGAGGGCGAGGCCCCGACGGGCCGTCACCACCGCGTCGACGGCGGGAATCTCAGCGGTGCCGCTGGTGTCCCACGGCCCGTCGACCACGGCCACGTCCCGGCCGTGCACCTGGTTCATCCAGACGACCGCCGCCGGGTCCAGGCCGAGCGACTTGGCCGCCCGCTCCCGGTTGGTCCGGACGGCGGCGGGGTCGTCGCCGACCGCGCCGCCCAGATTGAGCTCGTCATACGGAGCGGCGCTCACCCCGCCCCACCTGTCGGTGAAGGCGAAGTGCGCGCCGCTCGCGTGCTGTTCGGATGTCACTGCGTGTTGATGCCCTATCACTTTGGGCCGCTCACTCGCGGGTCCTACTTGAGGAAGTCCGGGACATCGAGTTCCTCGGCGGTCGAGTCCTGGTAGGGCCGCGCCGGCGGGACCTGCGGGGAGGACACCGGCGGCGGGGGGACCTCGCCGACCGGCGACGGGTCGGCGGCCGGGGGCTCCTCGGTGCGCGGGGTCACGTTGCCGAGACCGCCGAAGGAGGAGCGGACCGGCTCGGCCGGGGCGCTCTGACGGGGGGCCGCGGCCGACGCGCCGCTCTCCTCGCGGCCGTTGCCGTAGGAGGAGCCGAGCACCTTGTCGCGGCTGCCCTTGGCCGGCGGCTGGCCGCCGTCGAAGCCGGCGGCGATGACCGTGACCCGGACCTCGTCACCGAGGGCGTCGTCGATGACCGCGCCGAAGATGATGTTGGCCTCGGGGTGGGCGGCCTCGCTGACCAGCTGCGCCGCCTCGTTGATCTCGAAGAGACCGAGGTCGGAACCGCCGGAGATGGAGAGCAGCACACCGCGGGCGCCGTCGATGGACGCCTCCAGGAGCGGCGAGGAGATCGCCATCTCCGCGGCGGCCACGGCGCGGTCGTCGCCGCGGGCCGAGCCGATGCCCATGAGCGCCGAGCCCGCCTCGGACATCACGGACTTGACGTCGGCGAAGTCGAGGTTGATCAGGCCGGGGGTGGTGATGAGGTCGGTGATGCCCTGGACACCCGACAGCAGCACCTGGTCCGCGGACTTGAACGCGTCGAGCACGCTCACCTGACGGTCCGAGATGGACAGGAGCCGGTCATTGGGGATCACGATGAGGGTGTCGACCTCGTCGCGCAGACCCGCGATGCCGTCCTCCGCCTGGTTCGCGCGGCGGCGGCCCTCGAAGGTGAACGGCCGGGTGACCACACCGATCGTCAGGGCGCCCAGCGAGCGGGCGATGTTGGCGACGACGGGGGCGCCACCGGTGCCGGTGCCGCCGCCCTCGCCCGCGGTCACGAAGACCATGTCGGCCCCCTTGAGGACCTCCTCGATCTCCTCGCGGTGGTCCTCGGCCGCCTTGCGGCCGACATCGGGGTTGGCGCCGGCGCCGAGGCCGCGGGTGAGCTCCCGGCCGACGTCGAGCTTGACGTCGGCGTCGCTCATCAGCAGGGCCTGCGCATCGGTATTGATCGCGATGAACTCGACGCCCTTGAGACCGACCTCGATCATCCGGTTGATGGCGTTCACGCCACCGCCGCCGATGCCGACGACCTTGATGACTGCGAGGTAGTTCTGCGGTGCTGCCACGTCGAAGGCCTCTCGCCTCGAGTTACGTATGCCTGGGGGACGGTTCTCAATGCCGACCCGAACCCTCAACGTGAAGTTTAGGGTTACCGGTGCCGCTGTTCGCTGGGGTTCTCCGAACAGGACACTAAGTCGACAAGTGGCGCGTGTTCAACGAACACGCCGAACCTCCCGTTTTTCTTTTCACCCTATGTGATCACCCATAGCCGTAGCCAGTCAGGGTGCTGGCCGACCCTTCGGCCCGTCAACTCCCGGACGCCGCCGGAGCGCTGGGCGCGCTCACATCGAAGTGGTCGGCACCCCGCGCCGCCTTCAGCAATGCCGTGAGCGTACGGGCTTTCGCGTCGCCCCGCTCGCCGCTCCCCCAGACCACCGTCCGACCGCCCGTCAGATCGAGGGTGATGGAGTCGTACGAGCGTACGTGGATGACGCGGGTGTCCGCGCGCACGGCGGCGGGCAGCGACTCGGCCACGCGCACGCCCTCCCGCTCCAGGCGGCCGGTGCCGAACCGCCGCAGGCTCGGGGAGTCCGCGGCCTCCAGGGACAGCCGCGGGACGCCCTGGGGAGCGTGATCGACTGTGGCGAACCGCACGCCCGTGCCGTCGATTTCGATGAACTTTCCGCCCTTTTCGACGATCGCCCTGGGTTGCCGCTCGACCACTTTCAGGCCGATCGTGCGCGGCCAGGACCGTTCGACGGAGACGGTGTCGATCCTCGGCAGCGCCTCGCGCAACCGGTCGGCGATGGCGTCGGTGTCCACGGAGATCAGCGGCTCGCCGAGGGGGACCTCGGCGGCCGCGCGTACCTCGTCAGGGGTCAGCACGCGCGCGCCGCTGACGTCCACCCGGGACGCGCGCAGCCAGCTGGAGCCGTAGAGCGCCCAGGCCGCGGCCGCCACCACGAGCGTGGCGGCGATCACCCAGAAGAGGATCCTGCGGCGGCGCGGCGGACGCCCGGGGGCCGGTCGGGAGGGGCCGGACCGCACCGGTCTCCCGCTCTTCGCGTTCTTGCTCTTCGAGCCACCGCGCTGAGCGGTCGTCGGTCCGGCCACGCTCCCCTAGCCTCCTGCTCCCGCGGGCCTCAGCCCGCCCTGCGTGCGGCAATCGCCTCGTAGACCATGCCGACGAGCAGCTCGTCGGCATCGCGCCGCCCGAACTCGGAGGCGGCGCGGGACATCGCGTACAGCCGGTGCGGGTCGGCGAGCACCGGGAGCACCTGGCTCTGCACCCATTCGGGGCTCAGCTCGGCGTCGTCGACCAGCAGGCCGCCGCCCGCCTTGACCACCGGCTGGGCGTTGAGCCGCTGTTCGCCGTTGCCGATGGGCAGCGGGACGTAGGCGGCCGGGAGCCCGACGGCGGACAGCTCGGCGACGGTCATCGCACCCGCGCGGCAGAGCATCATGTCGGCCGCGGCGTACGCGAGATCCATCCGGTCCACGTACGGTACCGGGACGTAGGGCGGCATACCGGGCATGTTGTCCGCGCGCGGCACGTCGTTCTTCGGGCCGACCGCGTGCAGGATCTGGATGCCGGAGCGCTGGAGCGCCGGGGCGACGGCCTGCACGACCTCGTTCAGCCTGCGGGCGCCCTGCGAACCGCCGGAGACCAGCAGCGTGGGCAGGTTGGGGTCGAGCCCGAAGTAGGCCCGCGCCTCCGGCCGGGCCGCGCCGCGGTCGAGGGTGGCGATGGTGCGGCGCAGCGGGATGCCCACATAGCGGGCGTTGCGCAGCTTGCTGTCCGGCGTGGACACCGCGACGCCGGCCGCGTAGCGCGAGCCGATCTTGTTGGCCAGGCCGGGGCGCGCGTTGGCCTCGTGCACGATGATCGGCACGCCGAGCCGCTTGGCGGCCAGATAGCCGGGCAGCGCCACGTAGCCGCCGAAGCCGACCACGCAGTCCGCCTTGGTGCGCTCCAGGATCTGCTCGGCGGCCTTGATCGTGCCGCGCAGCCGCCCGGGGACGGTGATCAGCTCGGGTGTGGGCTTGCGCGGCAGGGGTACGGCGGGGATCAGGCCCAGCTCATAGCCCCGCTCGGGCACGAGCCGGGTCTCCAGGCCCCGCTCCGTGCCGAGCGCCGTGATCCCCACGGTCGGGTCCTGCCTGCGCAGGGCGTCCGCGAGGGCGAGCGCGGGCTCGATGTGGCCGGCGGTCCCCCCGCCGGCGAGTACGACATGCACCGAAATTCACCGCTCTCCGGACGGTCGCTTCTTGACGCGCCGTCTCATCGTCTTCCATCTCACCCCAGGCTGCCGCATGGCCAGTGCCGCCCGCGCACCGGGTTCGTCGCGCGCGAAGGCGATCAGCAGTCCGATGGCGAACATGGTCGGCAGCAGGGCGGACCCTCCGTAGGAGAACAGCGGCAGGGGGACACCGGCGATCGGCAGCAGGCCGAGCACCGCACCGATGTTGACCACGGCCTGAGCCATGATCCAGGTGGTCACACCTCCCGCGGCGTACCTCACGAAGGGGTCCTCCGTGCGTCCGGCCACGCGGATACCCGCATAGCCTAGAGCCGCGAAGAGGGCGAGTACGGACAGCGTCCCCGCCAGACCGAGCTCCTCGCCGGTGATGGCGAAGATGAAGTCGGTGTGGGGTTCCGGTAGTTCGCCCCATTTCTCCACACTCGCACCGAGGCCCGCACCGAACCAGCCGCCGTTGGCCAGCGCGTAGATTCCGTGCACGGCCTGCCAGCACTGGTCATTGGTGCCGGGGTCGGTGGCGCCGATGCAGGCGAGGCGGGACATCCGGTTGGCGCTGGTCTTGATGAACAGCACCGCGAGCAGGGCGGTGACGACAAACACCCCGGAGAAGAGCCGGGTGGGGGCGCCCGCGATCCACAGCAGCCCGAGCAGCACCGCGGTGAGGACGACGGTGGTCCCCATGTCACCGCCCAGCATGATGAGCCCGAGCAGCACGAAGGTGACGGGCACCAGCGGCACCAGCAGGTGCTTCCACTGGGTGAGCAGCTTCTTGGCCTGCTTGCGGGCGAGCAGGTCGGCGCCCCACAGGACCAGCGCCAGCTTGGCGAACTCACTGGGCTGTATCTGGAAGGGACCCCCCAGCGCGATCCAGTTGGTGTTGCCGTTGATGGTCTCGCCGATGCCGGGCACCTGGACCAGGCAGAGCAGGAAGAGCGAGCCGGCCAGCGCGGGGTAGGCGAAGGCCCGCAGCAGCCGTACGGGCATCCGGGCGGCCGCGAGCAGCAGGACGGCGCCGATGGCGGCGGCCAGCAGCTGCTTGCGGAAGAAGAAGCTGGGGGGCAGGCCGTTCTGCAGCGCCTTGATCTGGGAGGCGGAGTAGACCATCACCAGGCCGAGCACGATGATCAGCAGGGAGCCGCCGAGGACGAGGTAATACGCCGTCAGGGGGCGGTCCCAGGCCCGCTTCGCGCGGCCGTGGAGGGTCCGCAGGCCGCCCAGCAGGGTGCCGCGGGGCGGCCGGGGGCCGCGGGGGCCGCCCGTGCGTCCACGGCCCGCCGCGGGGCGCGGGCGGGCCGTCCCCGCGGTGCGGGAGCGCGCGAGGGAGCCGCGCAGGGCCGTCCAGGCGCCGGGCGGCCTCGCGATGTCGTCCGCGTGCATCCGGGTGTCCCCTTCGCTGGTCTCCGGCGCCGCCCGGTCACGCCGCCGGGGCCCGGACCGGGCCGGTGCCGGGCCGTGGGGACCGTGCGGCTACTGCTCCGTGCCGCGGTCCGGCTCCGGGCCGGCCAGGGCCCGGACCGCCTCGGCGAATGCCTCGCCGCGCTTGTTGTAGTTGACGAACATATCCATCGAGGCGCAGGCCGGGGCCATGAGTACGGTGTCCCCCGGGCCGGCGAGCCGCGCGGCCTCCTGGACCGCCGCGGCCATCGCCCCAGTGTCGGTCCGGTCGAGGTCGACCACCGGGACATCCGGGGCGTGTCGCGCCAGCGCTTGCGCGATCAGGGCCCGGTCGGCGCCGATGAGGACGACGCCGCGCAGCCGCTCGGCGGACCCCGCGACGAGGTCGTCGAAGGTGGCGCCCTTGGCGAGGCCGCCCGCGATCCACACGATCGAGTCGTAGGCCGCCAGGGACGCCTGGGCGGCGTGGGTGTTGGTGGCCTTGGAGTCGTCCACGTAGGCGACGCCGTCGACGTCGGCGACGTGGGCGATGCGATGGGCGTCCGGGCGGAAGGCGCGCAGCCCGTCCCGTACGGCCGCGGGCTGCACCCCGAAGGCACGGGCCAGGGCGGCGGCCGCGAGGGCGTTGGCGATGTTGTGCGGGGCCGCCGGCTTGATGTCGGAGACCTCGGCGAGCTCCTGGGCGTTCTTCTGCCGGTCCGCGACGAAGGCCCGGTCGACGAGGATGCCGTCGACGACGCCGAGCATGGACAGGCCGGGCGGGCCGAGGGTGAAGCCGATGGCGCGGCAGCCCTCCTCGACGTCCGCCTCCATCACCAGCTGCTCGGTGCGGGGGTCGGCCACGTTGTAGACGCAGGCGATCCGGTTGCCCTCGTAGACGCGGCCCTTGTCGGCTGCGTACGCCTGCATGGAGCCGTGCCAGTCGAGGTGGTCGGGCGCGAGGTTGAGGACGGCCGCGGAGTGGGCGCGCACCGAGGGGGCCCAGTGCAGCTGGTAGCTGGAGAGCTCGACGGCGAGGACGTCGTAGGGCTCGTCGGAGAGCACCACGTCGATGATCGGGGTGCCGATGTTGCCCACCGCGGCGGTGCGCAGGCCGGCGGCCTCCAGGATGGAGGCGAGCATCTGGACGGTCGTGGTCTTGCCGTTGGTGCCGGTGACCGCGAGCCACGGCGCGGCGTCCTCGCCGCGCAGCCGCCAGGCGATCTCAACGTCGCCGACCACGTCGACGCCCGCCTCGGCCGCGGCCGCGAAGAGCGGGCTGCCGGGCTTCCAGCCGGGCGAGGTGACGACCAGTTCGGTGCCCTCGGGCAGGGTGGTGGCGTCCGCGAGGCGGACGGTGATGCCCCGCGCCTCAAGCTCGGCGGCGCTCTTGCGCAGCGCCTCGCTGTCGCCGCCGTCGACGACGGTCACCCGGGCGCCGAGACCGGCCAGGGCGCGGGCGGCGCTGACGCCGCTCACGCCGAGGCCGGCGACGGTGATGTGCTTGCCGGTCCAGTCCGTGCTGTTCTGGGCGGGGGTCACTTGATGGCCAACCATCCGGCGTAGAAGATTCCGAGTCCGACGGCGACGCACAGGCCCTGGATGATCCAGAACCTGACGACCACAAGGACTTCGCTCCACCCCTTGAGTTCGAAGTGGTGCTGGAGCGGGGCCATGCGGAAGACGCGCTTCCCGGTCATGCGGAAGGAGCCGACCTGGATCACGACGGACATGGTGATGAGGACGAACAGGCCGCCCAGGAGGGCCAGCAGCAGCTCGGTGCGGGAGCAGATCGCGAGGCCCGCGAGCGCGCCGCCGAGGGCCAGCGAGCCGGTGTCACCCATGAAGATCTTGGCGGGCGAGGTGTTCCACCACAGGAAGCCGAAGCAGGAGCCCATCAGGGCCGAGGCGACGACGGCCAGGTCGAGCGGGTCGCGCACTTCGTAACAGGCCGCGTCGGCGGTCACCGAGTTGCCGCACCACTGGCCGTGCTGCCAGGTGCCGATGAAGACGTACGCGCCGAAGACCATCACGGAGGCGCCGGTGGCGAGGCCGTCGAGGCCGTCGGTGAGGTTCACGCCGTTCGACATCGCGAGGATCATGAACAGCGCCCACACCACGAAGATGACCGGGCCGATGGACCAGCCGAAGTCCTGGGTGAAGGAGAGCCGGGTGGAGGCCGGGGTCTGGCCGCGGGTGTCCGCGAACTGGAGCGCCAGCACGGCGAAGGCGATGCCGACGATCAGCTGGCCGGCCATCTTCGCCTTGGCGCGCAGGCCCAGGCTCCGCTGCTTGACGATCTTGATGTAGTCGTCGAGGAAGCCGACGAGGCCCATGCCCGCCGTCAGGAAGAGCACCAGCAGGCCCGACGTCGTCGGCTCCTTGCTGGTGATGACCTTGGTGACGGCGTATGCGATGAGCGTGGCCAGGATGAAGGCGATGCCACCCATGGTGGGCGTGCCCTTCTTCCCGGCGTGCCCGCGGGGGCCGTCGTCACGGATGAACTGGCCGTAGCCCTTGCGGGCCAGGAACTTGATCAGCAGCGGGGTGCCGACCAGGGTCAGGAAGAGACCGATGACACCCGCGAAGAGGATCTGGTTCATCAGCGGGCACCCTCGCCCTCGCCGGCGAGCAGCGCCGCCGCGACCCGCTCCAGCCCCGCCGACCTGGACGCCTTCAACAGCACGACGTCACCCGGTCGCAGCTCGCTGCGCAACAGGTCGACCGCCGCCTGCGCGTCGGACACGTGCACCGACTCCTCACCCCACGAACCCTCGTTATAGGCGCCCATCTGCAGCCAGGCCGCTTCCCTGCCCCCGACTGCCACGAGCTTGCTGACGTTGAGCCGGACGGCGAGCCGTCCGACCGCGTCGTGCTCGGCGAGCGCGTCGTCACCGAGCTCGGCCATCTGACCGAGCACGGCCCACGTGCGGCCCCCCCTCGCCGTGGCGGCCTGTCCCATGGCGGCCAGCGCGCGCAGCGCGGCTCGCATGGATTCGGGGTTCGCGTTGTAGGCGTCGTTGACGATCGTCACGCCGTCCGCACGCTCGGTGACCTCCATCCGCCAGCGGGAGAGCTGGCCGGCCTCGGAAAGCGCGGTGGCGATCCGGTGCGCGGGCATGCCCAGCTCATGGGCGACGGCGGCGGCGGCGAGCGCGTTCGACACGTGGTGCTCACCGTACAGCCGCATGGTCACGTCCCCGCACCCGGTGGGTGTGTGAAGCGTGAAGGCGGGCTGTCCGGTCGCGGTGAGGCGGACGTCCTCGGCGCGCACGTCGGCGTCGGCCGCCTCGCCGAAGAGGAGGACGCGGGCCTTGGTGCGGGCGCTCATCGCGCGGACCAGCGGGTCGTCGGCGTTGAGCACGGCGACGCCGCCCTCCGCGGCCGGCGGCAGCACCTCGACCAGCTCGCCCTTGGCCTGGGCGATCTGCTCCCGGCCGCCGAACTCGCCGATGTGGGCGGTGCCGACGTTCAGCACGAGGCCGATGCGCGGCGGGGTGAGCTCGGCGAGGTAGCGGATGTGGCCGATGCCGCGGGCGCCCATCTCCAGGACGAGGTGGCGGGTGTCCTCGTCCGCGCGCAGCGCGGTGAGGGGCAGGCCGATCTCGTTGTTGAAGTTGCCGGGCGGGCCGACGGTGGGGCCGAGGCGCTCCAGGAGCTGCGCGATGAGGTCCTTGGTGCTGGTCTTGCCCGCGGAGCCGGTGAGGGCGACGACGGTGGCGTCGAGCCGCTCCACGACGGCGCGCGCGAGCGTGCCGAGGGCGGCCACCACGTCGTCGACGACGATGGCGGGGACGCCGACGGGCCGGGCGGCCAGCACGGCCACCGCGCCCGCGGCGACCGCGCGCTCGGCGAAGTCGTGGCCGTCGACGTTGTCGCCGGGCAGGGCGGCGAAGAGGCTGCCGGGGCGTACCTCACGGGAGTCGATCACGACCGGGCCGTCGGCCGTGCGGCCCGGGTCCGGTATGTCGTGCTGCTGCCCGCCGACAATGGCGGCGATCTCGGCGAGGGACAGAGCGATCACTGGGAATTACCTCCGTCCGTTCGGGAGTGCTGCCGGGGGGAGGGTTGTGCGCGCATGGCGGTCTGTCATCCCTGGTCGTTCCGGTGCGTGGGGGCCGCGTGGCGGCGCTCGATGGCCTCGCGCAGCACCAGGCGGTCGTCGAAGGGCCGGACGACTCCGGCGATGTCCTGGCCCTGTTCGTGACCCTTGCCCAGGACGACGACGGTGTCGCCGGCTTCGGCGCGGGCGACCGCGGCGGCGATGGCGTCGGCGCGCTCCTCCGCGAGGAGGACCGTGCCGCGCTCGTGGGCGGGCACCTCGGCGGCGCCCGCGAGCATGGTGGCGAGGATCGCGAGGGGATCCTCGGAGCGGGGGTTGTCGGAGGTCAGCACGGCGGTGTCGGCGAGCCGGGCCAGCGCGGCGCCCATGGGGGCGCGCTTGGTGGTGTCGCGGTCGCCGCCGCAGCCGAGCACGGCGTGGATCCGGCCGGTGCCGGCCTTGCGCAGGGCGCGGAGAACCGATTCGACGGCGTCCGTCTTATGCGCGTAGTCGACGACGGCCAGATAGGGCTGGCCCGCGTCCACGCGCTCCAGCCGGCCCGGGACGCCGGGTACGGCGGCGACGCCGTCGGCGGCGGCCTGCGGGTCGACCCCGGCGACGACGAGGGCGGTGACGGCGGCGAGGGCGTTGGCGACGTTGAAGGGGCCGGCCAGCGGGGAGCGGGCCCGTACGGACTCGCCGTTCGGGCCGAGGACGGTGAAGACCGAGTCGAAGGGGCCGATCTCGACGTCCGCCGCGCGCCAGTCGGCGTCGGGGTGGCCCTCGGCGGAGAAGGTGACCACGGGGACCTCGGAGGCGCCCTCGGCGAGGCGGCGGCCGTACTCGTCGTCGAGGTTGACGACGCCGGTGCGGCTGCGGGCCTTGGTGAAGAGCTCCGCCTTGGCCTGGAAGTAGTCCTCCATGCCGGAGTGGAACTCCATGTGCTCCGGGCTGAGGTTGTTGAAGACCGCGACGTCGAAGACGCAGCCGTCGACCCGGCCGAGCACCAGGGCGTGGCTGGAGACCTCCATGGCGACCGAGCGGACGCCGCGCTCGCGCATCACCGCGAAGAGCGCCTGGAGGTCGGTGGCCTCGGGCGTGGTGCGCTCGGACTTGATGCGCTCGTCGCCGATGCGGGACTCGACCGTGCCGATGAGGCCGGTGAGGCCGCCGAGGGCCTTGAGGCCGCCTTCGATGAGGTACGCGGTGGTGGTCTTGCCCGAGGTGCCGGTGATGCCGATCTGGAGCAGGTCGTGGCCCGGCTGGCCGTAGATCGTCGCCGCGAGCTCACCCATCCGGCCGCGCGGGTCGTCGACCGTGAGCACGGGCAGGCCGGTGGCGGCCGCGCGCTCGGCGCCCGCCGGGTCGGTCAGCACGGCCGCCGCGCCGAGGCCGGCGGCCTGGGCGGCGAAGTCCGCGCCGTGGAAGCGGGCGCCGGGCAGGGCGGCGTAGACGTCGCCCCGGCGCACGGCCCGCGAGTCGTGCGTGATGCCGGTGACGGCCGCGCCGGGCGCCTCGGGAGCGGGGATGCCCAGCTGACCGGCCAGCTCCGTGAGGGGCACGGGGCGGACCTGGGTGGGGCGGGGCGCTCCCGGCTGTACGGGCTGCACGGCGGGGGCGTCCTTGGGGCTGGTGTGGGACTGATCAGCGTGGGGCACGGCGGTGAGCGTACCGGGCGCACCCGCCCCGTCGCGAAGCGAGGGGCGCACCGCGCCGCGGTTCCCGTGATCCGTAGTGATCGTCGTCACGCCAGGCTCCGGGTCACTGGCCGTCGTAGCTCACCGGCAGCCGCGGGGGCTCGGTGCCGGACGGCGGTACCTGGAGGGTCTTGAGCGCGAACTCCATCACCTGCTTGTAGACGGGACCGCAGATCTGGCCGCCGAAGTAACTGCCCTTGGTGGGGTTCTGGATGGCGCAGTAGACGGTGATCCGGGGCTGGTCGGCGGGGGCGAAGCCGGCGAAGGAGGCGGTGTAGCCGTGGTAGCGGCCGGTCCGCGGATCCACCCGGTTGGAGGTGCCGGTCTTGCCCGCGACGCGGTAGCCGGGGATCTTCGCCTTCGTCCCGGTGCCCTCCCGGTCGTCGACGACGGACTCCAGCATGGTGGTCAGCTCCCGGGCGGTCTTCTCGCTGACGACGCGGGTCCGGTCCGGCGCCGGGGCGGGGGTGAAGCGGCCGTCGGGGCCCTTGGTGCCGCGCACGAGGGTGGGCTGCACGCGCTGCCCGCCGCCCGCGATCGTGGAGTAGACGGAGGCGGCCTGGACGGCGTTCAGGGACAGGCCCTGGCCGAAGGGGATCGTGTACTGCTGCGATTCACTCCATTTGCCCGCCTTCGCCAGGATGCCCGGGGTCTCCCCGGGGAAGCCGAGGCCGGTGGGCGAGCCGATGCCGAACTTCCGCAGGTAGGAGTCGAGCACCTCGTTGGCCTGCGCCTGGGTGGAGCCGAGCCGTTCGGCGGCGAGGATCGTGCCGATGTTGCTGGACTTGGCGAGCACGCCGTTGAGCGTGAGGTGCCAGGTGGCGTGGTCGATGTCGTCGGCGAAGGACCGGTCGGCGCGCAGCAGCCGGTTCGGCACCTCCACGCGGGTGTCCGGGGCGGCCTTGCCCTCCTCCAGGACGGCCGCCATGGTCATCACCTTGCTGACGCTGCCCGGTTCGTAGGCGTCCTGCAGGGCGGCGTTGCCGAGGGCGGCGCGGTCGGCGTGGGCGAGGTCGTTGGGGTCGTAGCCGGGGGCGTTGGCCATCGCCAGGATCTCGCCGGTGCGGGTGTCCTGGACGACGACGTAGCCGCGGTCCGCCTGCGACTCCTGCACCTGCTGGGTGATGGCGTTCTGCGCCGCCCACTGGATGTCCCGGTCGATGGTCAGCTCGATGTCGGAGCCGGGCACGGCGGGCTGTTCCTTGACGTCGCCGGTGGGCACCTGGCGGCCGCCGGACTGGGCGTAGACGAGCTTGCCGTCCCGGCCCGCGAGCTCCTTGTCCAGCTGCGCCTCGATGCCGCCGCCGCCCCGGCCGCCGGCGTTGACGAAGCCCAGTATCCCGGCGGCGAGGGTGCCGTTGGGGTAGACGCGCTTGCTGTGCGGTTCGCGGTTGATGCCCGCGAGGACGTCGGCGCCCTTCTTCTTCGCCGCCTGCTGCGCGGAGGTCTTCTTCAGCTCCTTGATCCGGTTCCAGACCTGGGGGCTCTGCTGGCGGGCGAGGACGACGTATTTCGAGCGGGGGTTGGCGGTGAGCTTCTGCTCCAGGACCGCGGGCCGCTCGTCGAGGACCGGGGCCAGCAGTCCGGCGGCCTTCCGGGCGGCGCCGTCGGCCTTGATCCGCTCGGGGGTCAGCAGGTCGGGCGCGGCGGTGATGTCGTACGCGTCGACGGTGGTGGCCAGGTCCACGCCGGTGCGGTCGGTGATGGCACCGCGCTCGGCGGCCAGGGTGACCGGGATGTAGCGGTTGACGTTGGCGCGGGCCGCGTACGCGCTCGCGTCGACGGCCTGCACCTGGAGGAGCCGCACGGTGAAGGCGAGCAGGACGAGGGTGAGCCCGAAGCCGACCAGCCGCAGCCGGGGGCGCGGGCTGCCGAGCCGGAGGGACTGCGTCCCGGCGCGGGGGCGGGGCGGGCGGGCGGCGGGGCGCGCGGGGCCGGGGACGTTCCGGCGGGCGGCACCGGACTGCCGGGGCGGTCTGGGGTTCCTGGGGGCGCTCATGACGCACCGGCCGTGGCTTCGGCCCGCGCCGGCTGCGGGGAGCGCGGGGGCAGGCCCCCGGGGGTAAGCGGCACAGCGTCACCTGCCGGTGGTCGGAGCGGTCTTCTCTGCCGTGGGGGCGGGGGGCGCGGGCAGGGGCCCGGCGCCGGGGAGGTTCGGAGCGTGCGGCGGCGCGCCCAAGCCCACGGCCGGGGCGGGCTGGGCGCTGGGGGGAGGCTTCGGGCCGGGGGCCTGGACCGGCGCGGGGGCGGGCGCGGGCGCGGGGCGGGGCCCGGGGGCCAGCTGGGTGGTGAGGTCCGCGGGGTCCTGCTGGCCGGCCGGGGCCGGCGAGCCGCGGACGGTGCCGTCCGGGCCGAGGAAGGCGGGGGTGCCGCCGGGGATCATGCCGAGCTTCCGGGCGCGGCGCTCCAGGGCGTCGGGGGCGGCGAGCCGGTCGACCTCCTGCTGGAGCGCCTGCTGCTCGTCGGTGAGCTCGGTGGTCTTGCGCTGGAGCTTGGTGAGCTCGAAGGAGCCCTGGTTGAGCGCGGAGTTGAGCACCAGCAGCGAGATCAGCCCGGAGCCGAGCAGCACCACCACGAGGAAGACGAACGGGGTGCGCTTCGCCCCGGCCGGGCCCGCTGCCCGCAGCCGGCCGAGCCGGGTGCCCCGGCCGCGGGCGGCGGGCGTCACGGGGCGTCCTCCCTGATGCGTTCGGCACCCCGCAGCCGGGCGGGGGCGGCGCGCCGGTTCTCGGCGACCTCCTCCTCGGTCGGCAGCTCCGCGCCGCGGGTGAGCAGCTTCAGCCGGGGCTGGTACCGCTCGGGCACCACGGGCAGCCCGGGGGGCGCGGTGGTGGCGGCACCGGCCGCGAAGACCTGCTTGACGATGCGGTCCTCCAGCGACTGGTAGGACAGCACGGCGATCCGCCCGCCGACCGCGAGGGCCCCGACGGCGGCCGGGATGGCCTCCTCGACGCTGGCCAGCTCGGCGTTGACCTCGATGCGCAGGGCCTGGAAGGTGCGCTTGGCGGGGTTGCCGCCGGTGCGCTTGGCGGCCTGCGGCAGGGAGTCGCGGATCAGCTCGACGAGCCGGGCGCTGTTGCTGAACGGCTCCTTCTCGCGCTCGCGGACGATGGCCGAGACGATCCGCTTGGCCTGCTTCTCCTCGCCGTACGCGCGCAGGATGCGCACCAGTTCGCCGGGCGCGTAGGTGTTGAGGACCTCGGCGGCGCTGATGCCCGTCGTCTGGTCCATGCGCATGTCCAGCGGCGCGTCCTGGGCGTAGGCGAAGCCGCGGTCGGCCTCGTCGAGCTGCATGGAGGAGACGCCGAGGTCGAAGAGGACGCCCTGGACCTTGGGGATGCCGAGCCGCTTCAGCACGTCGGGCAGCTCGTGGTAGACGGCGCGGACGAGGGTGGCGCGGTCGCCGTAGGGGGCCAGCCGCTCACCGGCGAGGGCGAGGGCGGTGGGGTCGCGGTCGAGGGCGACGAGGCGGGCCTCGGGGAACCGCGCGAGCAGCGCCTCGCTGTGCCCGCCGGCGCCGAGGGTGCAGTCGACGACGACGGCACCGGGCTCGGTGAGGGCGGGAGCGAGCATGTCCAGGCAGCGCTGGAGCATGACGGGGACGTGTCGCGCGTTGCTGCTCATGCGCCCTTCTGAGAATTCGGCGGGCACGGGCGTACGTACCGCCGGGTCCCCGCCCGCCCCAAGGGGAAGCGGCCGGATCCGGCACCGGGGAAGTGGCGCCGGACGACCGGGGAGCGGGAGGAGGCCGAGAGGTACGTTCGCGTCGCGCCGTTGCGGGTATTCGGTTCCAAGGGGAGCGTCGGGCCTCCCACTTCGCGCCACTTTAGTCCACTCGTCCCCCTGGTCAATCAACCGGCCAGCGCGTCCCGGCGGCGGTGCGCGGGCGGCGGGAAGCGGTCGGCGGATCATGGTCCGGGCCCCTCTCACCCGTATGGCGGCACGGCCGGCGGCCTTGTGGCTTACCTCACAGAAGGGCATGTGAGCGGCCTTTTTACCGAAGTGGGACGGGCCTGCGGGCCGTCGGCCGACTAACGTCGTTCACATGTCGATATCCGCGTCCCAGCCGACGCCCGGGAACTCCGCCGGCGTCCGTGCCCACGAACCGGCCACCGTCACCGACCGTCTCGTTCAGGCCAATGCCGAGTACGCCTCCGCCTTCACCGACCCCGGGATGGACGCCCGCCCGGTCCTCAAGGTCGCGGTCGTCGCCTGCATGGACGCCCGGCTCGACCTGCACGCCGCGCTCGGCCTGGAGCTCGGCGACTGCCACACCATCCGCAACGCGGGCGGCGTGGTCACCGACGACATCATCCGCTCGCTGACGATCAGCCAGCGCGCGCTGGGCACCCGCTCGGTGGTGCTCATCCACCACACCAACTGCGGTCTGCTGACCCTCACCGAGGACTTCCGGCACGAGATCGAGGCCGAGGTCGGCCAGCGCCCCGCCTGGGCGGTGGAGGCGTTCAAGGACCTGGACCAGGACGTCCGCCAGTCCATGCAGCGGGTGCGGACCTCGCCGTTCCTGCCGCACACCGACGACGTGCGGGGCTTCGTCTTCGACGTGACGACGGGTCTGCTACGGGAGATCGACCCACGGCACTGAGTTATCCACAGGCGGTGACGGATCGCCGCCCGGACGGCCAGAATGCCTACATGGAAGCCGCCTCCGCACCACGGGCGCGGTGACCGAATGCCGGGGTGGGCCGGGTCCGTGAAGCGGGCGCGGCCCACGGGACGGGCCGAGGAGGGCCGGGTGACGACCTATGAAGAGCGAGCGAGCCTCAGCGATCTGACCACCACCGCCGAGCGGGTGCACCGGGCGGTCGAGGGTGTGATCGAGGGCAAGCCGGAGGTCGTACGGCTCTCGCTGACCGTGCTGCTCGCCGAGGGGCACCTGCTGATCGAGGATGTGCCGGGGGTGGGCAAGACCATGCTCGCCAAGGCCCTCGCCCGGTCGATCGACTGCTCGGTCCGGCGCATCCAGTTCACGCCGGACCTGCTCCCGTCCGACATCACGGGAGTGAGCGTCTTCGACCAGCAGCGGCGGGACTTCGAGTTCAAGCCGGGCGCGATCTTCGCCCAGATCGTCATCGGCGACGAGATCAACCGCGCCTCCCCCAAGACCCAGTCGGCCCTGCTGGAGTCGATGGAGGAGGGACAGGTCACCGTCGACGGGCACACCTATGAACTGCCCGCCCCCTTCATGGTGGTGGCCACGCAGAACCCGGTCGAGATGGAGGGCACCTATCCGCTGCCCGAGGCGCAGCGCGACCGCTTCATGGCCCGCGTCTCGATGGGCTATCCGAGCCCCGAGGCCGAGCTGCGGATGCTGGACACCCACGGCGTGCTGCCCCCGCTCGACGACCTCCAGCCCGTCGCGCACGCCCACGACATCATCAAGCTGGTCGACGCGGTCCGTGCGGTGCACGTCGCCGATCCCGTCCGGCGTTACGCGGTGGATCTGGTCACCGCGACCCGCCACCACCCCGATCTCAGACTGGGCGCCTCCCCGAGAGCGACGCTGCACCTGGTGCGGGCGGCGAAGGCGGCGGCGGCCATGGCCGGCCGGGAGTTCGTCCTCCCCGACGACGTGCAGGCCCTGGCCGTGGCGGTGCTCGCGCACCGGCTGCTGCCCACCGCCCAGGCCCAGCTGAACCGGCGCACGGCCGAGCAGGTCGTCTTCGAGATCCTCCAGCGCACCCCGGTGCCCGACCTGTCCACGCAGGCATGGGGGCAGCAGCCGCACGGCCTTCATCAGCCGGGCACGCGGAGGCTGTGATGTCCTCGGGGGAAGCGGGCCCGCGGCCCGGCGGCGGGGGCGGGCTGTGGGTGTCCCTCGGCGGGCTGACCACCCGCGGCCGCTCCTTCCTCGCCGCGGGCATCGCGGCGGCGGCCTGTTCCTATGTCCTGGGCCAGTCCGACCTGCTGCGCGTCGGGCTGCTGCTCACGGTGCTGCCCCTGGTGTGCGTGATCGTGCTGCACGGCACCCGCCACCGGGTCACCGGCAGCCGGAGGCTGTCCCCGTCCCGGGTGCACGCCGGCTCCGAGGCGCGGGTGCACCTGCGGATCGACAACGTCTCCCGGCTGCCCACCGGCCTGCTGATGCTCCAGGACCGGGTGCCGTACGTCCTGGGGCCGCGCCCCCGCTTCGTGCTGGACCGGGTGGAGCCGGGCGGGCGCCGCGAGGTCTCCTACCGCATCCGGTCCGACCTGCGCGGCCGCTATCCGCTCGGGCCCTTGCAGCTGCGGCTGACGGACCCCTTCGGGATGTGCGAGCTGACCCGCGGCTTCAGCGCCTTCGACACGCTGACCGTCGTGCCGCGCGTCGTCCCCCTGCCGCCGGTGCGCCTGGGCGGCGAGGCCACGGGCTACGGCGACGGCCGCCGCCGCTCGCCCGCCCTGGCCGGCGCGGACGACATCATCCCGCGCGGCTACCGCCACGGCGACGACCTGCGCCGGGTGCACTGGCGCTCCACCGCGCGCTACGGCGAGCTGATGGTGCGCCGCGAGGAGCAGCCCCAGCGGGCCCACTGCACGGTGCTGCTGGACACCCGGGGCATCGCCTTCGACGGCGCGGGGCCCGACTCGCCCTTCGAGTGGGCCGTGTCCGGGGCGGCTTCCGCCGCGGCGCACCTGATGGAGCGCGGGTTCTCGGTGCGGCTGCTCACCGATGCCGGGAGCGTGCTGCCGGACGGCGTGGGCGGGCACTCCGGCTCCTCCCACGACTCCGCGGAGGCGGTGGGTCTGCTGCTCGACACCCTGGCCGTGGTCGACCACTCCGAGGGCGAGAGTCTCGCTCCCGCCCATGAGGCGCTGCGGGGCGGTGGCGGGTTGCTCGTGGCGTTCTTCGGCGACCTGGACGAGCGGCAGACGGCGCTGGCCGGGCAGATGCGCCGCCGCAGCGGCACGGCGGTCGCCTTCGTGCTGGACCGCTCCGCGTGGCCGCAGGACGCCCGCTCCCCGCGGCCCGCGCACAGCACCGAGCAGCGGCTGCGCGCACTGCGCGAGGCGGGCTGGACGGCTCTGGCGGTGAGCCCCGGCGCGTCACTGCCGGAGCTGTGGCGCATGGCAGGCGGACACGGCCCCGGAAGCGCTCCGGGCACCCCGCACGGCACGCCGGGCATGCCTCGGGGTGGGACGGGCGAGCAGCCGGGCGAGGTCTTCCCTGCCGGGGATCCTTCCGGCTTCTCCGGGCAGCCGGGTGGCGGTGCCTTCCCCGCGGGGGGCTCTGCCGGCTTCTCCGGGCGGCCGGGCGGCGATGCTGCCTTCCCTGCCCGGGATTCTGCCGGCCTCTCCCGGCAGCCGGGCGAGGTCTTCCCTGCCGGGGATCCTTCTGACCTCTCCCGGCAGCCGGGCGGCGGTACGGCCGCGGTTCCCGCCTTCCCGGCCGGAGGCTCCGGTCCCGTCGGGCAGCCGGGTGACGGCGCAGCCGCCTTTCCCCCCGGAAGTTCCGGTCACACCGGGCAGCCGGGCGAGGCTACGGCGACCGCCCCCGCCGGGAGACCCCCTGTGCCGCCCATGCCCGCCGTGCCGCCCTGGCCCTTCGGGCCGCCGTCGGCAGGGGGGCGCGGATGAGTGGGAGCGCGCGGCTCGCCGTGTGCGCGGTGGTGGCGACGCTGGCCTCCGCGTGCGCGCTGCTGCCGCTGATCGACACCACCACGTGGATGGTCCAGGCCGCGATCCTGCTCACCGTCCAGAGCGCGGTGGGCGCGCTCGCCCGCCGGGTGCCGCTCGCCAGGCCCCTGACGGTGGCCGTGCAGGCACTGGTCACGCTCGTGCTGCTCACCTTGGTCTTCGCCCGCGCGCAGGCACTCGGCGGGCTGCTGCCGGGGCCGGACGTCTTCCGGGAGTTCGGGCAGCTGCTCCAGGAGGGCTCGGACGACGTCGGGCGGTTCGCCATCCCGGCACCGGCGACGACCGGGATCCGGCTGATGCTGGTCGGGGGCCTGCTGGTGGTCGGCCTGACCGTGGACGCCGTCGCGGTGACCTGGCGCAGCGCGGCGCCCGCGGGGCTGCCGCTGCTCGCGCTCTACTCCATCGCGGCCGGGCTGGCCCAGAGCGGCAAGGACTGGCTGTGGTTCCTGGTGGCGGCGGCCGGCTATCTGCTGCTGCTCCTGGCCGAGGGCCGCGACCGGCTCGCCCGGTGGGGCCGGGTCTTCGGCGGCGGCGCCCGGTCGCCCTCCCCCCGGCTCCTGGCGCCGGGCTCCGGCCCCGCGCTCGCTCCGGTGCGCACCGGCCGCAGGATCGGCGCGCTCGCGCTCGGTATCGCGCTGGCGGTGCCGGCCGTGCTGCCGACGATGGAGGGCGGGCTGCTGGAGCCGCGCGGCCAGGCGGCCGCGTCCGACCGGGAGGACAGCTCCGGCTTCGACGCCGTCCGCCCCCTGGTCACGCTCCGGGACAGCCTCAACCAGCCGGAGAACCGCGAGGTCATGCGCTATCGCACGTCCACGGAGAGCACCCGGGAGATGTATCTGCGCATCGTCGCGCTCGACCGGTTCGACGGCGCGTCCTGGCAGCCGTCCGAGCGCCGCGTCACGGGCCTCCCGGAGGTGCTGCCCACCCCTGCGGGCCTCGCCCCCGGGGTGCGCACGGAGCCGGTGAACACCTCGGTCGCCGCCGCCGGTTCGTACGCGCAGAACTATCTGCCGCTCCCCTATCCCGCCGAGCGGGTCCGCGTGGACGGCCGCTGGCGGTACGAACCGGAGGGCCGCACCGTCGCCGGTGACCGCGGGCAGACCACCCGGGGCGTGCGCTATCAGGTGTCGAGCCTTCTGGTGCAGCCCACGGCCGCGCAGCTGGCGGGAGCCCCGGCGCCGCGCGAGGAGGTGCTGCGGGAGTACACCAAGGTGCCGGGGTCGCTGCCGGAGGTGGTGGGGGCGACGGCCAGGAAGGTGACGGCCGGGTCGGCGAACGCGTACGAGCAGGCCGTCAGGCTCCAGGACTGGTTCGCGGCCGACGGCGGTTTCAGCTACGACACGGAGGTCGCGTCGGGCGGCGGCAGCGATGCCATCGCGAAGTTCCTCGATGCCAAGCGGGGCTTCTGCATCCACTTCTCGTTCTCCATGGCGGCCATGGCGCGAACCCTGGGCATCCCCGCCCGGGTGGCGGTCGGCTTCACCCCGGGCACCCCGCTGCCCGACGGCTCCATGTCGGTCGGCTCCAAGGACGCGCACGCCTGGCCGGAGCTGTATTTCGAGGGCGTCGGCTGGACCCGCTTCGAGCCGACGCCGAGCCGGGGCACGGCCCCCGACTACACCGCGGCGCAGGAGCCGTCCGGCGCCGATCCGGGGGCGCCCGCGCCGCTGCCCGACCGCAGCACCGCGCCGTCGGCACGGCCGCCCGCGGCGAGCGGCTGCACCCCGCAGTTGAAGCGGCTGGGCGAGTGCCCGCCGAACGCCCCCCAGGCCACGGCGGGCGACGGTCACGGCGGCGGGCTGTCGCCGGGGGCGGTGGCGGGCATCGCGGCGGGCGGGCTCGCCGTGCTGGTGCTGCCCCTGCTGCCACTGCTGTGGCGGCGAAGGCTGCGGGCCCGGCGCCTCGCGGGCCCCGGCCGGCAGGCGGAGAGTGCCCGCGCTCCCGCGGAGCCGGGCGCGGAGCACATCCTCGCCGCCTGGGCCGAACTGACCGACTCCGCCTGGGATTACGGCGTCCTGCCCGACGAATCACGCACGCCCCGCAGCGCGGCGGCGCGCATCGTACGGCTTGGTGGGCTGACGGGCGTGGCCGAGGAGTCGGCGCACCGGGTCGCCACCGCGGTGGAGCAGGTGCTGTACGCGCCACGGCCGCGGCCTCCCGCGGGGCTCGCGGAGGATGTGGAGCGCGTACGGGCGGGGCTGCGCTCCTCGGCGCGGCGGCCCGCGCGGCTGCGGGCGGTGCTCGCCCCGCGTTCGGCGGTCCGCCTGGTGTGGGGCCTCTCCCGGCGCCGCACGGCGGCGGCGGGGCGGTTGCGGTCGGGACGGCTGGGCACGGCCTGGCGCCGGGCGGGCGGAGCGCTCCGCACGGCCCGCGGCCAGACTTGACGGTTCGTCAAGAGCGTGGGGGCGGCGGCCCGTAGAGGGATCCGGTGCCCCCGGGGCCCGCGCCGAGGAACGCTCGGCCGGGCAACGACAAAGGGCCAGGACGATTGTCCTGGCCCCACATCACGCCGTTTCGGCGGAAGACTTCTCAGTGACCCTGCTCGTCACGGCGGCGCTGCCACCGCTGCTCGATGCGGTCCATCACGGTGCGACGCTGCCGGGCCTGACCCCGGCCGCCCATTCCCCCCGCCGGGCCGACACCACCACGCTGCGCACCGGGCCGGGGCGCCTTGCGCCAGCCGGTGACGGCCAGTGCCGCGCAGCCCAGCATGACGAGGAATCCCACCACGCTGATCCAGTACTGTCCCGGAATCATCACGCCGGCCATCAGGAGCGCGATGCCCACCAGAAACCCGGCGACCGCCTGGTATACCCGTCGCCGGGTGTACGTGCGCAGGCCGCTGCCCTCGAGCGCTGTCGCGAACTTGGGATCTTCGGCGTACAGCGCTCGCTCCATCTGCTCGAGCATGCGCTGCTCGTGCTCCGAGAGCGGCACGGAGTCCTCCTACTCGTCGGTCGCGGGGGGCGACCGGGGTGCGACCCTTTCAGGATAGGCAGGGAATCGCCCCCGTGAAACCCGCCCCTCTGCGCCAATCCGCCCACCGATGTCGGTGTGGCGATCGGTGGTGTCGGGACGTACATTCCCTCTCCGCCGATGCGCCATGCCAGACGGTGTCCCCCCGATCATACGGGGCGAAGCGGCTGATCGGGTGGCCGGTCACCTACCGCTTGCGGTCAGCCACGCTCAGCCAGTACGTGCAGCTGGGTGGCCACCGAGTGGAAGGCCGGGAGCTCGGCCGCCGCCGCTTCCAGCTGGAGCAGCGCGTCCATGGCGCCGGGCTCGGCGTCCAGCAGCACACCGGGCACCAGGTCGGCGAAGACGCGCACGCCGTGCACCGCTCCGACCTCCAGGCCGGCCGCGGTGACCAGCTCGGAGAGCTGCTCGGCGGTGAACCGGCGGCGGACCGGGTCACCGGCGCCCCACTGCCCCGCCGGGTCGGCGAGCACCTGACGGGCCTCGGTGAAGTGGCCGGCCAGCGCCCGGCCCAGCACGGCGCCGCCGAGGCCCGCGGCCAGCAGGCTGAGGGTGCCGGAGGGGCGGAGCGCCTCGACGACGTTGCGGACGCCTTCCGCGGGCTCCTCGACGTACTCGAGCACGCCGTGGCACAGGACGGCGTCGTAGGCACCGCGCTCGACCACGTCGAAGAGGCCGTGGGTGTCGCCCTGGACACCGCGCACCCGGTCGGCGACCCCGGCCTCGGCGGCCCGGCGCTCCAGCGCGAACAGGGCGTTGGGGCTGGGGTCGACGACGGTGACCCGGTGGCCCAGGCGGGCGACGGGCACGGCGAAGTTGCCGGAGCCGCCACCGGTGTCGAGGACCTCCAGGGCGCCCGTGCCCTCCCGCCCGGCGGCCTTGACCCGGCGGTCCAGGGCGTCCCGCAGGACCTCCCAGACCACGGCGGTACGGAGGGACGCCCGGGGGCGCAGCGGGTCTGACACGGCGGGTGGCTCCTCGGCGGTGCTGGAACAGGGACGGACAGGAGGGCCCAGCGGTTCTGGGTGCCTCCAGCCTAGGGCCTGTCCAGGGCTTCCCTCCGCCACGACCCCCGTGCCGCCCGGCCGGGCCCCGCCGCCCCGGAAGCGACGGCTCCGGGTGAACACCGCGCTCTGCCCCGCCAGTTCCGGCCGGCATCGGTGCGCACGGACGGGCGGAAGCTCGGCGGTGCCCTCCGGCGGCCGGGCCACGGCAGGGAGAATCTGCGCATGGACAGCAGCGACAGCAGTAGTACGCGCCGTCAGAACACCCGGCGAAAGCTCTTCGAAGCCGCGGTCACCCTCATCGCCGAACAGGGCTTCTCCTCCACCACCGTGGACGAGATCGCCGAACGTGCCGGAGTCGCGAAGGGCACGGTCTACTACAACTTCGCGAGCAAGACCGTCCTCTTCGAAGAGCTGCTGCGGCACGGCATGGAGCTGCTGAGCGACGCTCTGCGACGGGCCGCCGACGCGACCGCCGCGCGCGGTGGCGGCAGGGTCGAGGCGCTGGACGCGATGGTCCGCGCGGGCCTGGACTTCATCTCCGGCTGTCCGGCGCTCGCCCAGCTGTACGCGGCCGAGCTGTGGCGCACCAACCGGGCCTGGCAGCCGACGCTGGCGCGGGTGCGCGAGCGGGCGCTCGCGGTGATCGAGGGGGTCCTCACACAGGCGGTGGAGGCGGGCGAGCTGAGCACGGAGCTCGATGTCCCGCTGACGGCGGCCGCGTTGTTCGGGATGGTGCTGGTGACGGCGCTGGACTGGCTGTCGTTCCAGCCCGGGCGTTCGGTCGAGGAGGTGCACGCGGCACTGTCCCAGCTGTTGCGGGGGCGGGTGGGCGGCGAGGTCCGGCAGCCGCAGGGCGGCGTCTGAGCACGCGGGCCGGTCCGGGAAACGGCGCTGCCCCGGCGCCGGCCGATCCCCCTCGGCCCACACCGGAGCAGCGTTCCCCCGTACGTCCCCCGAGCCCCCGTACTTCTTCCGGGAGCCCCCCAGACCCCCCGGTCGCGTCAGGGTCGCCGCACCGTTCCGCCGCCCCGTGTCGGCGGTGCGGCGCGGACGCCCCTTCCGTGAACACCACTCTTCCTTGCCTCCGGGGCATGCCCCATCCGTGCGGCTACTCATCTCCTCGTCTGAGTACGTGTACTCACCCGTGAGCGTTCAGACGCAGTCGCGGGCCCCGGATACGATCACGGCGTGTCGGTGCTTCCTCTGGTGTTCACGAGTGGCTGGGCGAGCGGTGTCAACGCCTATGCCGTGGTCCTGCTGCTCGGCGTGCTCGGCGCGACCGGTGTGAGCGACCAGGTGCCGGACGCGTTGCAGCGTCCTGACGTCCTGATCGCGGCGGGTGTGCTCTTCCTCTGCGAGGTGGTCGCCGACAAGATCCCGTACGTGGACTCGGCCTGGGACGCCGTGCACACCGTCGTCAGGCCGGTCGCCGGAGCGGTGGTCGGGGCGCTGCTGGCCGGGCAGAGCGGCTCCCTGTCGGACCTCGCCGCGGGTGCGGTGGGCGGCTCGACCGCGCTGGTGAGCCACCTGGTCAAGGCGGGCACCAGGGCGGTGGTCAACACCTCGCCCGAGCCCGCCAGCAACATCGTGCTGAGCACCGTCGAGGATCTGGGCGTCGCCGGGCTCGTCGTCTTCGCGCTGTTCCACCCGCTGGCCGCCGCCATCATCGCTGCGGTACTGCTCGCGCTGGGGATCGCCCTGGTGGTGTTCTTCTGGAGGCGGGTCCGCCGCTTCTGGCAGCGCAGGCGGCAGAGGCGCGCCGAGAAGCGCGCGGCCTGGCCGGACGAGGCCCGGCGACCGTCGGTCTGAGCCGTCGGTCTGAGCCGCCGTCCGAGCCGTCGGCCTGAGCTGCCCTCCGAGCTGTCGGTCCGGGCTGTCGGTCCGGGCTGTCAGTGCCTGCGGATAAAGTCGCTCCCATGGCACGGATTGCGGTGATCGGCGCCGGGATGGGCGCGATGGCGGCTGCTGCCCGGCTGGCCGTCGCGGGCCACCGGGTGGTGGTGTACGAGCGGGCGGCGACTCATGGCGGCGGCGTCGGAAGGCTGACGAGGGACGGCTTCGCCTTCGACACGGGGCCGGGCCTGCTGCATCTGCCCGCCGTCTACCGCGACTTGTTCGTGAAGACCGGCAAGGAGCCGCTGGAGCGGTGCGTCGATCTCGTGCAGGTCGACCCGGCGAGCAGCCACGTCTTCGCGGACGGCACGGTCCTCTCGCTGCCCAACGCCTCGCGCGCCGGTGTGGTCCAGGCGCTGGACGAGACGGTCGGCGCGGGCGCGGGCGAGCGCTGGAGCGATCTGGTCAACCGGGCGCGCGAGGTGTGGGACGCCACGCGCCGGCCGCTGCTGGAGGAGCCGCTGCGCGCGGACCCGGCGGCGCGCGAGCCGCTGGGGCGCGACCCCTATCCGGCCGTCCGCAAGCGCGGGTTGTTCCGGCGGAGCGCCCCGGTCACGCTCGCCTCCGTCGCGGAGCGGGAGTTGAAGGACCCCCGGCTGGCCGCCCTCCTGGAGAGCCACGCCCTGGCGTACGGTCTCGACCCCCGGCACGCGCCCGCGAGCGCGACGGTGCTGCCGTACATGGAGCAGACCTTCGGCAGTTGGTACGTGCGCGGGGGCCTGCGGGCGCTCGCCGACGCGCTGTACGAGCGGTGCCTGGCCCGTAAGGTCGAGTTCCGCTTCGGCGAGGAGGTTCTGGGCCTCTTCGAGAAGGACGGGCGCGCCGCCGGCGTGGAGCTGGCCGGTGGCGAGGTGGCCGAGGCGGACATGGTGGTCGCCGGGGTGTCCCCCGGGCGGCTCGCCTCGATCGCACCGGCCGCGGCCGAGGGGACCGGAGGCGCTGGACGGCCGGTGCCGCCCGGCAGGTTCACGGTCTGTCTCGCGCTGCGGGGCGCCCGGCCCACCGCCGCGGCCCACCGCACGGTGGTCCACGCGCCGGACCGCGGCGCGGAGTTGGCCGAGGTCTTCCCCGCGGGCGGCGGGGTCCGTGAGCCCGGCCCGTGGCGCTACCGCCCGACGGTGACCGTGCTGCGGCCGGACGACCCGGCCACCCGCCCCGACGACGGTCACGAGGCGGTCACCCTGACCGCCACGGTGGCCCCACACGGGCGGGTCGACTGGAGCGACGAGCAGACGGCCGCGGGCTTCGCGGACCGGATGACCGACGCCGCGGAAGCGGTGCTGCCCGGGCTGCGGGAGCGGGTGCTGTGGCGGGAGCTCCGCACTCCGGCCGACGTCGAGGCGGCGACCGGCGCGGAAGGGGGCGGCGTCCCCGCGCCCGTACTGGCGGGGGCGGACGGCGCGTTCCTGCGGCCCGGGAACGCGACGCGGGTGCCGGGCCTGTATCTCACGGGCGGCTTCGCCCACCCCGGCGGAGGCTTGGCCCACGCGGGGATGTCGGGCGCGATGGTGGCCGGGCTGATCGTCTCGGGAGCGGACTGGCGCGGCTCAGAGTAGCGCTGCCCGCACGCCGAGGGCCGGAAAGCCGGCCCTCGGCGTGCGACGTCAGTAGCGGTACTGCTGCCCGTCGTGGCCGGGCCCATGCCCCGGCATCGGCGGCTGAGGCGGTGCGGCCTCGGTGTCACGCTGCTGCGGGACCCAGACCCCGCCGGGCGGGGTGTCCATGTCGTACTGCTGCGTCAGCGCGTACGCCTCCGCGGGGTACGGGCCCGCTCCGTACTGCTCCGCCCCGTACTGCTGCTGGGGATAGGGCTCGTACTGCGGCTGCCCGAACGCGTCGTACTGCTCCTGCGCCGGCGGCCGGCTGCCGATGTAGGGGTCGGAGTAGGCGGCGTACTGCCCCTGCCCGTAGTCGAATTGACCGTCGTGGGACGGCGCGCCCTGGGTGCCGCCCTGAGCGCCATAGGTGTCGTACGGGGCGAAACCGCCCGCGTCCTGGCCCGGGGGCACGGGCGGCAGGTATGCCGTCTCGTCGTGGCCGTCGTACGGCGGGGCGGGCTGGTGGGCCGCGTTGGGGAGCAGGTCCGGGGCGTCCTCGCGCTCGGGGACCCGCGGCATCGCGGCGGTCTCGGCGGCGGGGTCGGGGAGCGGTGCGGCCTTGGGCTTCCGGTCGCCCTTGCGCCGGCGCCCGGCGCGCCCCTTCTCCTCGGCGGCGGGCTGCCCGCCGGTGCCGGTGCCCTTCTCCCGGCGGATCGCCCAGCCCTCGGCGAACCCACGCCGGAACGAGAGCGTCACATAGGTCTGGCCGACCGCGAAGGCGATCGCGCCCACGGCGATGACCGGCACGGACGAGAGGACGACGCCCGCGACGACGCCGAGGAAGCCGACGAAGGCCAGCAACCGCCAGCGCAGTCGCGCCTTGTACTGGAGCAGCACCTCGCCCAGCAGCCAGAGCGCGACGATGCCGAACGCGATGTAGAGGACCGTCCAGCCCATTTACGCCCCTCTCGTGCGGCTGTTGCCCCGGGGAACAGCCATCAGGACCGCTGGTGCAGTCCCAGATTCTCGTAGATTTCCAGCGTCGCCGTGGAGTGGTTCAGGGTAATGAAGTGCAGCCCCGGGATCCCCTCGGCCATCAGCCGTGAGCACAGCTCGGTGGCGTACTCGATCCCGATCGAGCGTACAGCGGCCGGATCGTCCTTCACCGCGAGGATCCGCTCGGCCAGCTCGGGCGGGAAGGCGGCGTTGCTGAGCTGCGCGAACCGCTCGATCTGCCGGACGTTGGTGACCGGCATGATCTCGGGGATGATCGGGGTCTCGCAGCCCGCCGCCGCGACCCGGTCGCGCAGCCGCAGATAGTCCTCCGGATAGAAGAACATCTGGGTGATGGCGAAGTCCGCGCCCGCCCGGCATTTGGCCACGAAGTGACCGATGTCGGTCTCCCAGTCGGTGGAGCGCGGGTGCATCTCGGGGAACGCGGCGACGCCGACGCAGAAGTCGCCGGACTCCTTGATGAGCCGGACGAGGTCGGCGGCGTAGCCGACGCCCTCGGGGTGGCGCACCCACTCGCCCATGGGGTCGCCGGGCGGATCGCCGCGCACGGCCAGCATGTTGCGGATGCCGGCGTCGGCGTACTGGCCGATGATGTTGCGCAGTTCGGCCAGCGAGTGGTTGACGGCGGTGAGGTGCGCGACGGGCGTCAGCGTGGTGTCCGTCGCGATCCGCTCGGTCGCCCGGACGGTGCCCTCACGGGAGGAGCCGCCCGCGCCGTAGGTCACGGAGACGAAGGTGGGTCCGACGGCCTCGATCCGCCGGATGGCGTTCCACAGGGTCCGCTCGCCCTTCTCGGACTTCGGGGCCGCGAACTCGAACGAATAGGACTGCGCGCCTGAGGCGAGCAGCTCACGCACCGTGCGGGCGTGGTCTGTCCTGGTGGAGGCTGTGCCAAGGGCCATACCGGCAAGTTAACCAGCGGTTCCGCGCAGCCCCAACCCTCATTTGCGATATGACCGATTAGCCGGTCTCTCGTCCACTTTCTGGACAGTCTGTTCATGTCCCGTTGACATTTGACCGACGTTCCCTGGCCGCTTCCTGACCGGTCCGTGGCGGATGGTGCCGGCGGCGTCGCGCCGCCGGGCATCACGCTCCGTACGCGCGGACGCGCTTCGCGAGGCGGGCCGTGGCCTCGGCGGGGTCGTCGGCCTCGGTGATCGCGCGGACCACCACGACCCGGCGGGCGCCCGCCTCCAGCACCTCGTCCAGATTGGTGGCGTCGATGCCGCCGATGGCGAACCAGGGCCGCGCGGGCTTCAGTGCGGCGGTGTAGCGGACCAGGTCCAGGCCCGGCGCGTGCCGGCCCGGCTTGGTCGGGGTGGGCCAGCAGGGGCCGGTGCAGAAATAGTCCACGCCGGGCTCGGCGACGGCGGCGTCCACCTCCGCCTCGGCGTGGGTCGAGCGCCCGATCAGCACCGTGGCGCCGAGGATCGCGCGGGCGGCGGGCACCGGCAGGTCGCCCTGGCCCAGGTGCAGCACCTGGGAGCCGATGGCGTGGGCTACGTCCGCGCGGTCGTTGACCGCGAGGAGCTTGCCGTGGCGGCGGGCCGCGTCGGCGAGGACGGCGAGGTGCTCCAGCTCCTCCCCCGCCTCCATGCCCTTGTCGCGCAGCTGCACGACGTCCACCCCGGCGGCGAGGACCGCGTCCAGGAATTCCGGCAGGTCTCCCTGGCGCTTGCGGGCATCGGTGCACAGATACAGCCGGGCGTCGGCGAGCCGCTCGCGCGCGGTGACGGACATCGGGTGGATCCCCCCGGGTCGGCGGTGTGCGGGCGGGGCCCGGGGCCCCGCCCGCACACCGGACGGTTCTCTCTTACGCTTCTACAGCGCCTGCGGACGGGTCAGACGGCGAGCGCCTGGGCGCGGCGCTTCACCTCCGTGCCACGATTCTCGCGCAGGGCCTGCGCCGGGGTGCCGGGCAGGGTCGGGTCCGGAGTGAAGAGCCACTCCAGCATTTCCTCGTCGCTGAAGCCGTCGTCCCTCAGCAGCGTCAAGGTGCCGGCGAGGCCCTTGATCACCTTGCCCTCGCCGATGAACTCGGCGGGCACCTGGAGCACTCGGTTCTCGCCACGGCGCACCGCGATCAGCTGGCCCTCCTTGACCAGCTGCCGGACGCGCGTCACCTCGACATCGAGCATTTCCGCGATGTCGGGGAGGTTGAGCCAGGCGGGGACGAGAGCATCGATCTTTGCGTCAATCTCGGTCACGGGACAAGCCTGCCATCTGGGACTGACAGTCGGTAGCCAGGTTGACCCGACCTTGTCGGCGGCGCGTCGCGCGGGGCCCGGGAGACGCCCGGGGGAGGCGGCCTCCCCCGGAGCCCTCAGCGGGCGCTCACACCGCCGCCGCCTTCAGCTGGACCGAGGCGTTCGCCGCCCGTGCCCGGTCGATGGCCGCGCCGCGCTCGATGAGCTTGCGGCCCTGGGCCAGGTCGCGCGGGCGGCCGACGGCCAGGAGGGCGACGAGGACCTCGCCGCGCACCCAGCACACCGTCCAGGCGGCGCCCGCCGGGTCGCCGCGCCAGATGAGCTCGTCGCCCTCGACGTGGTGGCCCGCGTACTGCACGAACCTCCCGAACTGCTCGGACCAGAAATACGGCACCGGGTCGTAGATGGGCCCCTCGGCCGTGCCGTGCACGATGTTCCCGGCGACCGTGCGCGGGCCCTGGAGGGCGTTGTCCCAGTGGTGGACCAGGAGCCGCTCGCCGTAGCGGGCGGACGGGAAGGACGCGCAGTCGCCGACCGCGTAGACGCCGGGCACGGAGGTGCGCAGCCGGTCGTCGGTGACCACGGAGCCGTCGGCGGCCAGCTCGACGCCCGAGCCCGCCAGCCACTCCGTCGCCGGGCGGGCGCCGATGCCGACGAGTACGGCGTCCGCGGGCAGCCGGGTGCCGTCGGCCAGCACCACGGCGCCGGGTTCCACGGCGGCCACGCGCGCGCCGGTGAGCAGGCGGGCGCCGCTGTCGGCGTACCAGGCGGTCATGTGGGCGGCGACCTCGGCCGGCAGGGCACCGGCCAGGGGGCGGTCCGCGGCCTCGACGACGGTCACCCGGCAGCCCGCCTCGCGCGCGGCGGTGGCGAACTCGGCGCCGATCCACCCGGCGCCGACCGCCACCACGTCGCGCTGCCCGGCGAGCACCGGGCGCAGCCGCTCCGCGTCGTCCAGGGTGCGCAGCAGGTGCACGCCCGGGACACCCGCGCTGCCGGGCAGTTCGACGGGCCGGGCGCCGGTGGCGATGACCAGCACGTCGTACGGAACGGGCCCCGCGGAAGTGTCCACCAGGCGCTCGCCGGCCCGCAGCCGGGTGACCTCCCGGCCGAGTTCGAGGTCTATGCCGAGGGAGGCGAAGTCCACCTCGAAGGCGGAGCCCTCGGCCTTGCCCAGCAGCACGGCCTTGGACAGCGGCGGCCTGTCGTACGGCTGGTGGGGCTCGGCGCCCAGCAGGGTGATCGCGCCGGTCCAGCCCTGCTCACGCAGGGCGACGGCGGTCTGCACCCCGGCCATTCCGGCCCCCACGATGACGGCCCGCCGGTCACTGGTGGTCTGCGGTTCGTTCCGGTGCTCGCTCACCCGGTCAACTGTAGGGCGGCGGCCCGTCCCGACCGGAGCACCGCGTAGCGAGACCTCTGACACAACGTCACGGTGTTTGGCGCGCCCCGGTGCCGCGCACGCCCCTCCGGCCGCCCCCGTCCGGCCTTCCGGACGGTTCGCGGCGCGTACTAGGGTGGCCGCTGTACAAGCACTCGCGGGAGCCCGGACGGACCGGGCTGAGAGGGAGGCTGGCGGCCTCCGACCGTACGAACCTGATCCGGGTCATGCCGGCGAAGGGAGGGGCTGGACGCCCATGCACGCGTCTTCAACAGCGTCACCGGGGACGTACGACGTCCTCGTGGTCGGCGGCGGTGTCATCGGTCTGGTCACGGCGTGGCGTGCCGCGCAGCGCGGCCTGCGCACCGCCGTCGCGGATCCCGCGCCGGGCGGCGGCGCGGCCGGGGTGGCGGCCGGGATGCTGGCCGCGGTGACCGAGCTGCACTACGGCGAGCAGGAGCTGCTCGCGCTCAATCTGGCGTCCGCGCGGCGCTATCCGCAGTTCACGGCGGAGCTGGAGGAGGCGAGCGGCCAGGACACCGGCTACCGCGCCTGCGGGACCCTCGCCGTCGCCCTCGACGCCGACGACCGGGCCCATCTGCGGGAGCTGCACGCCCTCCAGGAGCGGTGCGGTCTGGACGCCCAGTGGCTGTCGGGGCGTGAGTGCCGCCGGCTGGAGCCGATGCTCGCGCCGGGCGTGCGCGGAGGCGTGCGGGTGGACGGCGACCACCAGACCGACCCCCGGCGGCTCGCCGGGGCCCTGCTGACGGCCTGCGAACGGGCGGGGGTCGCCTTCCACCGCGCGGAGGCCGTACGGCTGCTGCTCTCCGGTGACCGGGCCACCGGCGCCGAACTCGCCGACGGCACCCGCGTCGGCGCCGGCCGGACCGTGCTCGCCGCGGGCAGCCGCAGCGGCACCCTCGCCGGCGTCCCCGAGCACGTCCTGCCGCCGGTGCGCCCGGTCAAGGGCCAGATCCTGCGGCTGCGCGTGCCCGACGCGTACGCGCCCTTCCTGTCGCGGACCGTGCGGGCGGTGGTGCGCGGCGGCCACGTCTATCTCGTGCCGCGTGAGAACGGCGAGCTGGTCGTCGGCGCGACCACCGAGGAGCTGGGCTGGGACACGACCGTCACCGCGGGCGGCGTCTACGAACTGCTGCGCGACGCCCATGAGCTGGTGCCCGGCATCACCGAGCTGCCCCTGGTGGAGACGCGCGCCGGGCTGCGCCCCGGCTCGCCCGACAACGCCCCGCTGCTGGGCCCCACGGCCCTGCCCGGCCTGCTCGCCGCCACCGGCCACTACCGCAACGGCGTGCTCCTCACCCCGCTGACCGGCGACGTGATGGCCGAGGCGCTGACCACCGGACGGCTGCCGGACGAGGCCCGCCCGTTCTCTCCCCTCCGCTTCTCGAACGCGCTCCAGGAGCTGCCCGTATGAACCCCATGGACCCCACCGACAGCCCCGAGGCCCACGTCGGCATCAGCCTCAACGGCGAGAGCCGCTCGGTGCCCCGGGGCCTGACCCTCGACGGCCTCGTGGCCTCGCTGACCACGGCGCACAGCGGGGTCGCGGCGGCCGTCAACGAGGCCGTCGTACCGCGCGGCCAGTGGCCCGGCACCACGCTCGGCGAGGGCGACCGCGTCGAGGTCCTCACCGCAGTGCAGGGAGGCTGATCAGCCCAGATGGCAGACGATCTGCTCACCGTCGCGGGCACCGCCTTCACGTCCCGCCTGATCATGGGCACCGGCGGCGCGCCCAGCCTCGACGTCCTGGAGCGCGCGCTGCTCGCCTCCGGCACCGAGCTCACCACGGTGGCCATGCGGCGGCTGGACACGAACGTACGGGGCTCGGTGCTGTCGCTGCTCGCCCGGCACGACATCCGGGTCCTGCCGAACACGGCGGGCTGCTACACCGCCGGGGAGGCCGTGCTCACCGCCCGCCTGGCCCGGGAGGCGCTCGGCACCGACTGGGTCAAGCTCGAAGTGATCGCCGACGAGCGCACGCTGCTGCCCGACCCGGTCGAGCTGCTGGAAGCGGCGGAGATCCTGGTGGACGACGGCTTCACGGTGCTGCCCTACACCAACGACGACCCGGTGCTCGCCCGCCGCCTGGAGGACGCCGGGTGCGCCGCGATCATGCCGCTGGGCTCGCCCATCGGCTCCGGCCTCGGCATCCGCAACCCGCACAACTTCCAGCTGATCACCGAGCGGGCGGGGGTGCCGGTGATCCTTGACGCGGGCGCGGGCACGGCGTCGGACGCGGCGATCGCGATGGAGCTCGGCTGCTCGGCGGTGATGCTCGCCTCGGCGGTCACCCGCGCGCAGGACCCGGCCCTGATGGCGGAGGCGATGCGCCACGCGGTCGAGGGAGGCCGCCTGGCTTTCCGAGCGGGCCGCATCCCGCGCCGCCACTTCGCGGAGGCGTCGTCCCCCACAGAGGGTCTGCCGACCTTCGACCCGGAACGCCCTGCCTTTGGCGACGGCGGATAGGCCGGGGGTTTCTCTTGGCGCGTCGCCTGCGGGCCGTCCCATCCGCACCACCGCTGCGCGGCGGTGTCCTCAATCGCCGGACGGGCTGGATTCACGGACCGTGGGTTCTACCCTGCGGGTTGTTTTGCCGCCTGCGGCGGGGACGCCCTGCGGCCGTGTCCTCAAACGCCGGACGGGCTGGATGAACGGACCGTGAGTTCGTCACCTGCGGGTCTCGTAGCCTGCCGGCCCGCAGCATCACGAGCCACGGTCCACCCCACCAACCCGTTGGGGGCACCTCCGAGCGGGGCTGGGAGGAGCAGCGAACCCGCACCACCAGCCCGTCCGGCGCTTGAGGACACGCCCGCAGGGCGTCCCCGCCGTAGGCGGCAACGGGCCCGCACTCGGGGGTCTGGGGCACGCGCCCCAGTTTCGGGAAGGGGCGGGGTAGGGGAACAAAGCCCGCCGCAGGCGCCAAGCACCCGCACCCAGGAGCCCGGGGAACCCCCCGGAAACAAGGCCACTAGGGGGCGCCCCCTGACGGCTCTTAGACTCCTAGCGTGGATACGACGCTAGGAGACCCGCTCGTCGGGCACATGCTGGACGGCCGCTACCGGGTCGAGGCCCGGATCGCCGTCGGCGGCATGGCCACGGTCTACCGCGCCCTCGACACGCGGCTCGACCGGGTGCTCGCCCTGAAGGTGATGCACCCGGGGCTCGCCGCCGACGAGGTCTTCGTGGAACGCTTCATCCGCGAGGCCAAGTCCGTGGCCCGGCTCGACCACCCGAACGTGGTGGGCGTCTTCGACCAGGGCACGGACGGCACGTACGTCTATCTCGCGATGGAGTACGTCGCCGGATGCACCCTGCGTGACGTGCTGCGCGAGCGCGGCGCGCTCCAGCCGCGCGCCGCGCTCGACATCGCGGAGCCGGTGCTCGCGGCGCTCGGCGCGGCCCACCTCGCGGGGCTCGTCCACCGGGACATGAAGCCGGAGAACGTGCTGATCGGGGACGACGGCCGGGTGAAGGTCGCCGACTTCGGGCTCGTCCGGGCCGTGGACACCCACTCCACCGCCTCCACCGGCTCGGTCCTGGGCACGGTGTCGTATCTGGCCCCCGAGCAGATGGAACACGGCACGGCCGACACCCGGGTGGACGTCTACGCCTGCGGTGTCGTCCTCTACGAAATGCTCACCGGCGCCAAGCCGCACACCGGCAGCACCCCGGCGCAGGTCCTCTACCAGCACCTCCACGAGGACGTGCCGCCGCCGTCGGCCGCCGTACCGGGACTGGCCGCGCCGCTGGACGAGCTGGTGGCCCAGGCCACCGCCCGCGACCCGCAGCAGCGCCCGGCCGACGCGGTGGGCCTGCTGGCGCTGGTCCGCGCCGCCCGCGAGGCGCTGTCCGACGAGCAGCTGGACGCCGTGCCCCCGCAGGCGCGGACGCCGGAGCAGGGGGCGCCGAGCGGCTCCGAGGACCGTACGAGCGTGATCCCCCGGCCCGCCGCGGTCCGGCCCCTGCCGGCCGCGGAGGACGAGCGGCTCAACCGCACGACGCGGCTGGAGCAGCCGCCCGCTCCCCCGGCCCCGCCGGCCGCCGCGGTGGCCCGGACCGGCCGGCCCCGGCCGAGCCGCACCCTGCTCGCGGTGCTCGCGGCCGTCCTGCTGGCCGTGGTGGGCACGGGCGTCTGGTACATCAACTCCGGCCAGTTCACGACCGTCCCGGCCGTCCTGGACATGACCCAGGACAAGGCGGAGCAGTCGCTCGACAAGGCCGGGCTCGGGATGCGGACCAAGCAGGACTTCAGCGACACCGTCGAGCGGGGTCACGTCATCTCGACGGACCCCGGACCCGGCGGCCGGATCCGCAACACCGGCAAGGTGACGGTCACCCTGTCGAAGGGCCCGGCGCGGGCCGAGGTGCCCAATGTCGTCGGCATGACCTTCGACGAGGCGAAGAAGAAGATCGAGGGCGCGGGCCTGACGGTCGGCGAGGTCGGCAAGCAGTTCAGCGGCGAGACCCCGCAGGGCTCGGTGCTGGCCACCGACCCCAAGCCGGGGGTGGAGCGCAGGCCCGACACCCCGGTCGCGCTGACGGTGAGCAAGGGCGCGGCCCTGAGCGTGCCGAAGGTGCAGGGCATGACCGTGGCGGCCGCCACCTCGACGCTGGAGGACAAGGGGCTGAAGGTCGAGGTCTCGGACACCCAGGTCTACTCCGACGTCGCCAAGGGCTCGGTGGCCGCGCAGTCGCCGGGCGACGGCGAGCAGCTCGCGAAGGGCGACACGGTCACGCTCACGGTCTCCAAGGGCAAGGAGATGGTGACGGTCCCGGACGTCACCGGGAAGAGTGAGGCCGCCGCCAAGCAGGCCCTCACCTCGGCGGGCTTCAAGGTCAGCGTGGACCGGCCGTTCTTCTTCCCGCGCGACTCGGTCGACAGCCAGTCCGTCAAGGGCGGCGACCAGGCGGCCAAGGGTGACACCATCACCATCCGGATGAAGGGCGGGCTGTAGGGATGACCGAGCTTCCCGGGCTCCCCGGGCTCCCCGGGCTCCCCGGGCTCCCCGGGCCCTCCGGCCTCCTCCCGGCCCCGCGCGCCCGCAACCCCGTCGGCGGGCACATCCCCGTCGCCGGGGGCCTGGCGAAGACCGGCCTGCCGTACGCGCGGACGATGGGCGCCGAGACGGTGCAGGTCTTCGTCGCCAACCCGCGCGGCTGGGCGACGCCCGCCGGCGACCCGCGGCAGGACGAGGCGTTCCGGGCGGCCTGTGAGCAGGAGTCGCTCCCGGTCTGGGTGCACGCCCCGTATCTGATCAACTTCGGCTCGCACACCGAGGCGACGGTCGAGCTGTCCGGGGAGTCGCTGCGGCACTCACTGCACCGCGGGCGGGCGATCGGCGCCCTCGGCGTCGTCGTCCACACGGGCTCGGCGACCGGTGGCCGCCCGCGCCGGGAGGCGCTGGCGCAGGTACACGAGCGGCTGCTGCCGCTGCTGGACGAGCTGACCCACGACGACGACCCGTGGCTGCTGCTGGAGCCGACGGCCGGGCAGGGCGCGTCGCTCTGCTCGCTGGTCGAGGATCTCGGCCCGTACTTCGAGGCGCTGGAGCGCCACCCGAAGCTCGGCGTCTGCCTGGACACCTGCCATGTGTTCGCGGCGGGCCACGATCTCGCCGAGCCGGGCGGGATGAAGCGGACGCTCGACGAGCTGGTGGACGTGGTGGGCGAGGGGCGGCTCCGGCTGATCCACGCGAACGACTCCAAGGAGGGGGTCGGCGCGCACCGGGACCGGCACGAGAACATCGGCTCCGGCCACATCGGGGCGGAGCCCTTCGCGGAGCTTTTCGGTCATCCCGCGACCGCGGGCGTGCCGTTGATCATCGAGACCCCGGGCGGGCCCGAGGGGCACGCGGCCGACGTGGCGCGGCTGAGGGGTCTGCGGGACGGCGTCGCGGCCTGACGGGGGCCTCCCCCGGTCCCTCAGACCTCCGGTCCGTCGCCCGGTTTCTCCTGGTAGGAATAGCGCTGTTCCTGCCAGGGATCACCCAGATTGTGGTATCCGCGCTCTTCCCAGAAACCCCGGCGGTCGGCCGTCATGTACTCCACGCCACGCACCCATTTGGGCCCCTTCCACGCATAGAGGTGCGGGACCACCAGGCGTACGGGAAAGCCGTGCTCGGCGGTGAGGAGTTCGCCGTCCTTGTGGGTCGCGAAGATGGTCTGCTCGGCCGCGAAATCGGACAGCCGGAGATTTGAGCAGAAGCCGTATTCCGCCCACACCATGACATGGGTGACCTCGGGTGCGGGCGGGGCGAGTTCGAGGATCGTCCGCGCGGGCACGCCGCCCCATTCGGCGTCCAGCATGCTGTATTTCGTGACGCAGTGCAGGTCCGCGACCACCGTCGAATACGGCAGTGCGGAGAACTCCTCGTGCGTCCAGCAGTGCTTGTCGCCGTCGGCGGTCGACCCGAAGACACGGAACTCCCAGCGCTCCGGCCTGAACTTCGGGACCGGCCCGTAGTGCGTCACCGGCCATCCGCGCTGAAGGCGCTGCCCCGGAGGCAACTCGACTTGCGCCCCTTTGCGGCTTTCCGACTGACCCATGTCTCCATGGTGTCAGACCTTGGACAGTGCTGATGACCAGGGGTTCCGCTATCAGGGCAACTCCCACTAAGTGTGCACTTACTGGACGCTTCAGGGGGGCGGTGCGAGGATGCGCGCAACCTGCCAGTCACCCTCTTGGAAGGAGCCTCTGCAATGCAGGGCGACCCCGAGGTCATCGAATTTCTCAATGAACAGCTGACTGCCGAGCTGACCGCCATCAATCAGTACTTCCTGCACGCGAAAATGCAGGAGCACCTCGGCTGGACGAAGATCGCCGCGCACACCCGCGCCGAGTCGTTCGACGAGATGCGCCACGCGGAGGTGCTGACCGACCGCATCCTCTTCCTGGAAGGGCTGCCCAACTACCAGCGGCTCTTCCATGTGCGGATCGGGCAGTCGATCGTGGAGATGTTCCAGGCCGACCGGCAGGTCGAGGTCGAGGCGATCGACCGGCTCAAGCGGGGCGTGGAGGTCATGCGGGCCAAGGGCGACATCACCTCGGCCAATATCTTCGAGTCGATCCTCGCCGACGAGGAGGAGCACATCGACTATCTCGACACGCAGCTGGAGCTGATCGAGAAGCTCGGCGAGCCGCTCTACCTCGCGCAGTTCATCGAGCAGTCGAACGGCGGGGCGGAGTGAGCCGGAGCGTGACCCGGAGTTGATCCCGGCGGGCCGGCGGGCCGGCGGAACGGCGGTCAGGCCGCGCGGGCCTCGGCCACCCGGGCCAGCGGCGCCTGCGGTATCCGCGGGACCTCGGTCCCCAGCACGTCCCGGTCGCCCTGGTCGGCCAGCTCGCGGCGCGGGCACGCGCCACGGCCTAGCAGGGACTGGATGCGGCGGACGCAGCTGCCGCAGTCCGTGCCGGCCTTGCTCGCGGAGGCTATCTGGCGGGGCGTGCACGCCCCCTTGTCCGCGTGCTCACGCACCTGCTGCTCGGTGATGCCGAAGCAAGAGCAGACGTACACGCGGGTCACCGCCCTACCGGGTTGATCAATAAGGTTACCCTTACCTTACCCGGCCCGGTGGGCGGATGACAACGGCGTGGGGCGCGGATCGAAGTGATCCGCGCCCCACGCCGTTCGCCAAAGGCCTCTCGGGGTCTGCTACTGATCGCGGTACATCTCCGCCACCAGGAACGCCAGGTCCAGCGACTGGCTGCGGTTGAGCCGCGGGTCGCAGGCCGTCTCGTAGCGCTGGTGCAGGTCGTCGACGAAGATCTCGTCGCCGCCGCCCACGCACTCGGTGACGTCGTCACCGGTCAGCTCGACGTGGATGCCGCCCGGGTGGGTGCCGAGGCCCTTGTGGACCTCGAAGAAGCCCTTGACCTCGTCCAGCACGTCGTCGAAGCGGCGGGTCTTGTGGCCCGAGGCCGCCTCGAAGGTGTTGCCGTGCATCGGGTCGCAGATCCACGCCACCTGGGCACCGGACGCCGTGACCTTCTCGACCAGGGTCGGGAGCTTGTCGCGCACCTTGTCGGCACCCATGCGGGTGATGAAGGTGAGCCGGCCGGGCTCGCGGTCCGGGTCCAGCCGCTCGATCAGCGTCAGCGCGTCCTCGGGCGTGGTCGTCGGGCCGAGCTTCACCCCGATCGGGTTGCGGATCCTGGAGGCGAACTCGATGTGCGCGCCGTCCAGCTGGCGGGTGCGCTCACCGATCCAGACCATGTGGCCCGAGACGTCGTAGAGGTCGCCGGTCCGCGAGTCGACGCGGGTCAGCGCCGATTCGTAGTCGAGGACGAGCGCCTCGTGGGAGGCGTAGAACTCGACGGTCTTGAACTCCTCCGGGTCCACCCCGCAGGCGTTCATGAAGCTCATCGCCCGGTCGATCTCGCGGGCGAGCGCCTCGTAGCGCTGCCCGGACGGGGAGGACTTCACGAAGTCCTGGTTCCAGGCGTGCACCTGGCGCAGGTCCGCGTAGCCACCGGTGGTGAAGGCGCGGACGAGGTTCAGCGTGGACGCCGACGCCTGGTACATCCGCTTCAGCCGCTGCGGGTCCGGCGTGCGGGCCTCGGGGGTGAAGGCGAAGCCGTTGACGGAGTCGCCGCGGTAGGTCGGCAGGGTCACGCCGTCGCGGGTCTCGGTCGGCTTCGAGCGCGGCTTGCTGTACTGACCGGCGATCCGGCCCACCTTCACGACGGGCACGGAGCCCGCGTAGGTCAGCACGGCGCCCATCTGGAGCAGCGTCTTGAGCTTGTTGCGGATCTGGTCGGCGCCGACGGCGTCGAACGCCTCGGCGCAGTCGCCGCCCTGGAGCAGGAACGCCTCACCACGGGCGACGGCTCCCAGGCGCTGACGCAGCTGGTCGCACTCGCCGGCGAAGACCAGCGGCGGATAGGACTCGAGCTCGGCGATCACATCGCGCAGAGCCTCTTGGTCCGGCCACTCAGGCTGCTGCGCCGCGGGAAGGGAGCGCCAGGTGTTGCCACCGGCGTGGAGTTCAGCGTTCACGGTCACGCTCCAACCCTACGGGGTCGGCGAGCGCGGTCCATCCGCCGGACCGCACTGTGAGACGGGTCATGGAGCCGGGGGGTGGCGGAAAACCGCCGTTCCCGGTGGTCGGGCCCGGCGTGCCGCCCCGGTCCGCGCCCCGGTGCGCGCCTCCCCGCCACCCGCCGGCCCTGCCCCCGCCCCCGGCCGGTCCGGTAAGGTGCGCAGCATGTACGCACCGACGAACCAGAACTGGTGGTGGACCGCTCGACCGGCGGCCCACTGATCGCGCGTACACCGAAGACACACCGCGAAGGCCGCCCGGAGGGGCGGCCTTCCGTGTTTCCCGGGCCGTTCCTCTCCTCACCGGAAGGAACCCGCATGACCGGCGACACCCGCACCCTCCTCGCACGGCTGACCGACCCCGCCTGCCCGCCCTTCGCCCTGCTGCACCGCCGCACCCCCGGCCGGCCGGACGACGTCGTCGAGCTGCTCACCGGCACCGTGCGGGAGGTCGAGCGGCTGGCCCACATCCCCTTGCCGGACGGGCCGCCCGCCGACAGCGGCCCGGTCCTGGACGCGCTCGCGCTCATCCCGTTCCGGCAGATCCGCGAGCGCGGCTTCGACGTCCGCGACGACGGCACCCCGCTGGCGGTGCTGCGCCCGGATGAGGCGCACGAGCTGCCCCTGGCCGAGGTCCTGGCGGCGCTGCCCGCGCACGAGGTGCGGGTGGAGGGCGGGGCGTTCGACGTGGGGGACGAGGAGTACGCGCGGATCGTCCGGCGGGTGATCGAGGACGAGATCGGCTCCGGGGAGGGCGCCAACTTCGTCATCCGGCGGACCTTCGAGGGCGAGGTCCACGGTTTCACCGCGGCCGATGCCCTGGCCCTGTTCCGGCGACTGCTGGCGGGCGAACGCGGCGCGTACTGGACGTACGTCGTGCACACCGGCGACCGGACGCTGATCGGCGCCAGCCCGGAGGTGCACGTGCGGATGGCCGGCAACACCGTCGTGATGAACCCGATCAGCGGCACCTACCGCTATCCCGCCGACGGCCCGGACCGGGCGGGGCTGCTGGCCTTCCTGCACGACCGCAAGGAGGTGGAGGAGCTGTCCATGGTCGTGGACGAGGAGCTGAAGATGATGTGCACCGTGGGAGACATGGGCGGGGTCGTCGTCGGTCCGCGGCTGAAGGAGATGGCCCACCTCGCGCACACCGAGTACGAGCTGCGCGGACGCTCCTCGCTGGACGTGCGGGACGTGCTGCGGGAGACGATGTTCGCGGCGACCGTGACCGGGTCACCGGTGCAGAACGCGTGCCGCGTCATCGAGCGGTACGAGCCGGCGGGGCCGGGCGGCAGCGGGCGCGGCTACTACGCGGGCGCGCTCGCGCTCATCGGGCGGGACGCGGGCGGCGGCCGGACGCTCGACTCGCCGATCCTGATCCGCACCGCCGACATCGACCGGCGCGGGCGGCTGAGGCTCGCCGTCGGGGCCACGCTCGTGCGGCACTCCGACCCTTACGGCGAGGTCGCCGAGACGCACGCGAAGGCGGCGGGCGTGCTGGCCGCGCTCGGCGTGCGGACCGCGCGCCGCGGCGGGACGGCTCCCGCCGCGCGCTTCGCGGACGACCCCGAGGTGCGCGCAGCGCTCGACGCGCGCCGCGAGGATCTGGCCCCCTTCTGGCTGCGGATGCAGAGCCCCACGTCCACGGCGCGGCTCAGCGGGCACGCGCTCGTCGTCGACGGCGAGGACACCTTCACGGCGATGCTGGCGCACCTGCTGCGGACGTCGGGGCTGACGGTCACCGTGCGGCGCTACGACGAACCCGGGCTGCGGGAGGCCGCCCTGGCGCACGAGGGCCCGGTGGTGCTGGGCCCCGGCCCCGGCGACCCCTCCGACGTGGCCGACCCCAAGATGCGGCTGCTGCGCGGCCTGGCGGCGGAACTGCTGCGCGGGCACCCGCACGGCCTGCTCGGGGTGTGCCTCGGGCACGAGCTGATCGCGGCGGAGCTGGGTCTGGAGATCGCACGCAAGGACGTGCCGTTCCAGGGGGCGCAGGAACGGATCGACTTCTTCGGGCGGGCGGAGAGGGTGGGGTTCTACAACACGTTCACCGCGCGATGCGACGAGTCCGCGACGGCGGAGTTGGCGATGCACCGGGTGGAGGTCTGCCGTGACGCGGTGACGGGGGATGTGCATGCCCTCCGGGGGCCCGGATTCGCCGGCGTCCAGTTCCATCCGGAGTCGATCCTGACGCTGTCGGGGGCGACGCTGGTGGCTGAGCTGCTGGCTGCGGTGCTGGTCTGATTTTTCCCCCACCCCGCCCCTTCCCGAACTGGGGCGCGTGCCCCCGACCCCCGAGCGCGGGTCCGTTGCCGCCTGCGGCGGGAGCGGCCTGCGGCCGCGTCCTCAAACGCCGGACGGGCTGGATATCCAGCCCGTCCGGCGTTTGAGGACACCGCGCGAAGCGCGGTCAGGGGGTCTGGGGCGCAGTCCCAGTTCGGGAAGGGGCGGGGTGGGGAACAAAGCGCCGCAGGCCCCCCGGCCCTCAGCCGAAGAACGTACGCGCCTCCTCGTACAAAGACTCCGGCACCGTCTTCAAGCGAGCCGTCGCGTCAGCGAGAGGCACACGGACGATGTCCGTGCCCCGCAGCGCCACCATCCGGCCGAAGTCGCCGTCCCGGACCGCGGCGATCGCGTGCAGGCCGAACCGCGTCGCCAGCCACCGGTCGAACGCGCTCGGCGTCCCCCCGCGCTGCACATGCCCCAGCACGATCGTGCGGGCCTCCTTGCCCGTGCGCTGTTCGATCTCCTTGGCCAGCCACTCGCCCACCCCGGACAGCCGGACGTGGCCGAAGGAGTCGTGCGCGGCGGCGCCCTTCAGCACCAGGTCGCCGTCCTTCGGCATGGCGCCTTCGGCGACGACCACGATCGGGGCGTAGCTGGCGCGGAAGCGGGAGGTGACCCAGCCGCAGACCTCGTCGAGGTCGAAGCGCTGCTCGGGGATGAGGATGACGTTGGCGCCCCCGGCGAGGCCGGAGTGGAGGGCGATCCAGCCGGCGTGCCGGCCCATGACCTCGACGACGAGGACCCGCATGTGGGACTCGGCGGTGGTGTGCAGGCGGTCGATGGCCTCGGTCGCGATGTTGACGGCGGTGTCGAAGCCGAAGGTGTAGTCCGTGGCGGAGAGGTCGTTGTCGATGGTCTTGGGCACGCCGACGCAGCGGACGCCGTGCTCCTCGTGGAGCCGGGCGGCGACGCCGAGGGTGTCCTCCCCGCCGATGGCGATGAGGGCGTCGACGTCGTCCTTGACGAGGTTCTCCCGGATCCGGTGGACGCCCTCCGGGTCCTTGAAGGGGTTGGTGCGCGAGGAGCCGAGCACCGTGCCGCCCCGGGGCAGGATGCCGCGCACGGCGGGGATGCCGAGCGGCACGGTGTTGCCCTGGACCAGCCCCCGCCAGCCGTCGCGGAAGCCGATGAATTCGTGACCGTAGTCCTGGACGCCCTTGCGGACGGCGGCGCGGATGACCGCGTTGAGCCCGGGGCAGTCACCGCCGCCGGTCAGCATTCCGACCCGCATGACAATCTCCCTTCAGCCGGGGACACCGCCCGGCCGGGAACGGTCAGGCGCCGTCGAGACCTCGCTCTATCGCGTAGCGCACGAGCTCCACGCGGTTGTGCAACTGGAGTTTGCCCAAGGTGTTCTGAACATGGTTCTGCACCGTACGGTGCGAGATAACCAGCCTTTCGGCGATTTGCTTGTACGAGAGGCCCTTGGCGACGAGCCGCAGCACCTCGGTCTCGCGGTCGGTCAGCCGGGGCGCGTCCCGCTGGTCGGGGGCCGCGGGGGCCGGGTCGGAGGCCAGCCTGCGGTACTCCCCGAGGACCAGTCCGGCCAGGCCAGGGGTGAACACCGGGTCGCCCGCGGCGGTCCGGCGGACGGCGTCGAGCAGTTCCTCGGTGCTGGCCGATTTCAGGAGATAGCCGGTCGCGCCGGACTTCACGGCCTCCAGGACGTCCGCGTGCTCGCCGCTCGCGGAGAGCACCAGGACGCGCAGCGCGGGGTTCTCGCCGACGAGCTCCTTGCACACGGCGACGCCGGGCAGGCCGGGCAGGTTGAGGTCCAGGACCAGCACGTCGGGGGCGGCGGCCCGGGCCCGGCGCACCGCCTGGGGGCCGTCACCGGCCGTCGCCACCACGTCGAACCCGGCGGCGGCCAGGTCGCGGGCGACGGCGTCGCGCCACATGGGGTGGTCGTCGACCACCATGACCTTCACGGTCTGCTCGTCACTCATTTCCTGGCCTCGCTCCCCCGTGGAACTCTCAATTCGACTTCTGTGCCCTGGCCGGGCACGGACAGCAGCTCGGCGCTGCCGCCCAGGTCACGCAGCCTGCCGCGGATCGACAGGGCGACACCCATGCGTCCCTCCCGTTCGGCCGCCGCCAGCCGGCCCTCGGCGATGCCCGGCCCGTCGTCCCGCACGGTGACGATCACGGCGTCCGGCTCGTCCTCCAGCAGGATCCAGGCCCGCGCGCCGTCCCCGGCGTGCTCGCGGACGTTGTCCAGTGCGGCTCCGACGGCGGCCGCCAGCTCCGCCGCCGCGGCCGCCTCCAGCAGGACGGGCGTGCCGGGCCCGGCGTAGGAGACCGCGGCCCCCGCGTGCGGTGCGAGCAGCGCGCCCACGTCGCAGGGCCCCTCCGGGGCCAGCGGCGGGGTGCCCACGGACCGTACGAGCTCCGCGTCCCCGGCGAGCTGCTCCCGCGTGCCCCGCGGGGGCCGCAGGCCCCCGGCGACGAGGGTGCGCAGGGCGATCTCCTGCTCGCCCGCCATCCGGCCGAGCTCGGCGGCCTCGCCGCCCAGCGCGGCGCCCCGGCGCTGCACCATGGCGAGCACCTGGAGCACGCTGTCGTGGATGTCGCGGGCGAGCCGTTCGCGCTCGCGGGTGGCCGCCTCGATCTGGAGGGCGCGGGCGAGCGTGCGCTCACTGGCCCGGGCGACCTCCACGATGTAGCCGATGGCGACGCTGGAGACCCACACCAGCAGCACGTTGTGGACGGTGTCGCGGGCCATGCCGCCGCGCTCGGCGAGGTTGGCGGCGGCCACCAGGGTGGAGCCGACGATCGCCCAGCGCCAGCCGCCCTTGATGGCACAGCCCAGTACGGCGCCGCCCGCCCAGATGGACGGCAGGGTGGCCGCTCCCCCGTCGATGCGCTCGGCGGAGTCGACGACGGAGGTGAGCAGGATCCCGGCCAGCGCGATGGTCAGGTCGGCGACGAGGAACCGCTTGGTGCAGCGCTCGGGAGAGGTGACCCGGTTCCAGGTCAGCAGCATCCAGAGCGTGAGTGCGCCCATGTAGAGCGCCGCCCCGGCCGGATGGGCGTACTCGCGGTAGTTCAGGAAGAACAGTGCGAGGGCGTAGCCCAGCGTCAGGATGCGGTAGCCGGTCAGCGCGCGCCACAGCGGCAGCTCCACCGACATCCGTACGACGCGCGGCCTCGTGCTGCGCGGTGTCATCGACCCAACCCCCCGGTCCGGGCGTGCTACGCCTCGGGCCGCTTGTCCGCCTTGTCGAGTCCGGCGGCCTTGGCCGCCTTCTCCTCCTCGGCCTTGCGCTTCGCCTCGTCCGCGATCTGCCGCTTGGCGGCGGTCGCGTAGATGTCGACGTACTCCTGGCCGGACAGCTCCATGATCTTGTACATGACCTCGTCGGTCACCGAGCGCAGGATGAAGCGGTCGCCGTCCATGCCGTGGTAGCGGCTGAAGTCCAGCGGTTCGCCGATCCGGATGCCCGGCCTGATCATCTTCGGCAGGACCTTGCCCGGGGGCTGCACCTTCTCGGTGTCGATCATCGCGACGGGGATCACGGGGGCGCCGGACAGCAGCGCCACCCGGGCCAGGCCGCCGGGCTTGCCGCGGTAGAGGCGGCCGTCCGGGGAGCGGGTGCCCTCCGGGTAGATGCCGAAGAGCTCACCGCGCTCCAGCACCTCCAGACCGCTCTTGATCGCCGCTTCGCCGGCCCCGCGGCCGCCCGAACGGTCGACGGGCAGCTGGCCCACGCCCTTGAAGAAGGCGGCCGTCAGCTTTCCCTTGACCCCCGGGGAGGTGAAGTATTCCTGCTTCGCGATAAAGGTGATCTTGCGATCCAGGACCGCGGGGAGGAAGAAGGAGTCCGAGAACGACAGGTGGTTGCTCGCCAGGATGGCGGGCCCTTCGGCCGGGATGTTCTCCAAGCCCTCCACCCACGGCCGGAAGGCAAGCTTCAGCGACCCGCCGATGGACAGCTTCATAGCGCCGTAGAACAACCGAGAACCTCCTGTAGTGACGAGGAGACCTTAACCTGCCTACCCGCCGTGCGGCGCTCCGCGTACGCTGAGGGCCAGACCCCTTTTTCCCGTTCCACCGATCGGAGATTCCGGTGCCGCTCCTCCCCGGCGCCGAGCCGTTCCGCCACGACGGCGGAGAGGTCGGCGTCCTCGTGTGCCACGGCTTCACCGGTTCCCCGCAGTCCGTACGGCCCTGGGCCGGGTATCTCGCGGAGCGCGGACTGACCGTCTCGCTGCCGCTGCTGCCCGGGCACGGCACCCGCTGGCAGGACATGCAGCTCACCGGCTGGCAGGACTGGTACGCGGAGGTCGACCGGGCGCTGGGCGAGCTGCGCGAGCGCTGCTCCGAGGTCTTCGTCTGCGGTCTGTCCATGGGCGGGGCGCTGGCGCTGCGGCTGGCGGCCCGGCACGGTGACGCGGTCAAGGGCATCGTGGTGGTCAACCCGGCCAACAAGGTGCACGGCCTCGGCGCGAAGGCGCTGCCGGTGGTGCGCCATCTGGTCCCCTCGCGCAGGGGCATCGCCAGCGACATCGCCAAGCCGGGCAACGAGGAGCTCGGCTACGACCGGGTGCCGCTGCACGCGGCGCACTCCTTCCGCCGGTTCCTGCGGATGCTGGACGGTGAACTGCCGCAGGTGACCCAGCCGTTGCTGCTGATGCACAGCCCCGAGGACCACGTGGTGCCGCCCGTGGACTCGGCCCGCATCCTGGCCCGGGTCTCCTCGCGTGACGTCACCGAGCGGCTGCTGGAGCGCAGCTATCACGTGGCGACCCTGGATCACGACGCCGAGATCATCTTCGAGGAGACGTTCGCGTTCATCAGCAGGCTCTCCGCGGGCGTCGGTGAAGCGGGCGTCGGTGAAGCCGGGGCGGCCTCCCGTGGCTGAGCACGACGCGGACCGCGACCGCGACGAGAGCCGCGACCCCCTGGACGAGGACGCCGCGTGGGCGGAGCTCGTCGCCGCGTACGGCGAGCAGCCCGACCCCGAGGCGGGCCGCTGGCCCGCCTCCGGTGATGTCGCCGACCCCCCGCCCGGCCCCGCCGAGGGCAAGGACGCCCCGGACGCGGACCCCGAGGGTGCCGCCGACAGGACACCCCGGGCACCGGAGACTCCGGAGCGGCCCGTGGGCAGCTTCGTCGTCTACGCCCCGGGGGTCGGCCCCCGCGACTGGGACACCCCGGGCGCGGCGGGCGACGACGACCTCGACGAGCCTGACGAGGGCCACTTCGTGCCCCCGGAGCCGCCGCCGCTCCCCACCGGCGACGTCACCGCGCGCTTCGCGTGGATCGCGGTGCTGGGCGGGCCGCTGCTCCTGCTGCTGATGGTGCTCTTCCGGCAGGAGCTGACGTGGTGGGTCACCACGCTCGGCGTCGGTGGCTTCCTGGGCGGCTTCGCCACGCTGGTCCTGCGCATGAAGGACTCCGACGAGGAGGACGACGACCCGGGCCGCGGCGCGGTCGTCTGAAGCCGAAGAGCCCGCGCCCTAGGACGCGGCCGGGATCCGGAGCGCGGCCAGCACCGGCAGGTGGTCCGTGGCCGCCCGCAGATCCCGCTCGGCCACTCCCGGCAGCCCCATGGGCACGCCGCACCCCAGCACTTCGACGCCCTCCGTGGCGAGGACCGCGTCGATGCGCTGGAGCGGGTCGCCGAGGCGGGTGGTGTGCTCACGGCCCCACGGCTTCGTGGCCCAGCCGTCCTGGAGCGCGTCCGCGAGGAGGCCGAACGTCCGGCCGTCGGGGCGGTCGTTGAGGTCCCCGGCGGCGACCGCGTGCGGCACGTCCAGGCCGGCCAGCGTGTCGAGCAGCAGCTTCCCCTGCCCGTACCGCTCCCCGTCCTTGATGCTCAAGTGGCAGCTGAGGACGCCGAGGCGGGCCCGGCCGAAGCGCAGCACGGCGGTGGCGAAGCCGCGTTGGTGCAGTCCCGGTGTCCGCGGCAGCAGGATGTCCTGCGTGCGCTCCACGGTGGCCCGCAGCGAGGACAGGATCATGGGCCCGGAGGCGGTGGCCCCGCCGGTGACGTACACGAGCTCGGACGTACGGGCCAGCCGGGCCGCGGCCTTGCGCCAGCGGAAGAAGCGCGGCGCCTCCTGGACGCAGACGACGTCGGGGGCGCAGGCCCGGATCACCCGGGCCAGCGCCCCCACGTCGTCACGCATCGACCGGACGTTGTAACTGAGCACGCGGACGACGGCCGAACCGTCGGACTCCGTGTGCGACGGGGGCAGATCCGCGAGCATCACCACTCCTCAAGCAGTACGACGTCCGGAAGGACGGCCCTGACGGGCCCTTGTGTCAGCCCTGGCGGGCCAGGTCCGCCGCGCCCACGAGACCGGCCTTGCCGCCCAGTTGGGCGGCCAGCACCTGCGCGTGCGGGCGCCACTGGCCGCCGACCAGCCAGCGGCGGAAGGACTTGCGGATCGGGTCGAGGACGAGGTCGCCCTCATCCGAGACGCCGCCGCCGACGATGAACGCCGACGGGTCGAAGAGCGAGGCGAGGTCGGCGAGGCCCGCGCCGGCCCAACGCGCCAGCTCCCGGAAGGAGTCGACGGCCACCGCGTCGCCCCGCCGGGCCGCGTCGCTGATGTGCTTGCCCTGGATGCCCTCGGGGGTGCCGTCACCGAGACCGAGGAGGATCTCGGCGTTCTCCGGGGTGGCCTGGGCGCGCTGGCGGGCGTAGCGGACGAGGGCACGGCCGGAGGCGTACTGCTCCCAGCAGCCCTGGCTGCCGCAGCCGCACAGCAGGCCGTCCGGCACGACCCGGATGTGGCCGAACTCGGCGGCCACGCCGAAGCGGCCGCGGCGCAGCTTGTTGCCGATGATGATGCCGCCGCCGAGGCCGGTGCCCAGCGTGATGCAGATGACGTCGTCGTGGCCCTGGCCGGCGCCGAAGCGGTATTCGCCCCAGGCCGCGGCGTTGGCGTCGTTCTCCACGACGACCGGGAGGCCGACGCGCTGCTCGACCTTGTCCTTCAGTGCCTCGTGGCGCCAGTTGATGTTGGGGGCGAAGAGGACCGTGGCCCGCTTCTCGTCCACGTAGCCGGCGGCGCCGATGCCGACCGCCTCGACCTTGTGGTCGGCGCTGACCGTGCGTACCGCGTCCGCGATGGCGTCGATGACGCCCTCCGGGGTCGACGGGGTCGGTACCTTGCACGTCGCGAGGATGTTGCCCTCCTCGTCGACCACGCCGGCCGCGATCTTCGTGCCGCCGATGTCGACGCCGATGGTGAGTCCCATGTGTCCCTCAGTTATTCGCTCGAACCCCGCCGCGACCCACCGTACCGGAGCCCCAGGTCAGTCGAGGTCGATGCGCTCGGCACCGCCCGCTCCGGCATCGCCCCGGCCGGGTCCCGCGGGCGGCTCGGCGGGCTTCGCGGCCTCGCCGCGCGTCCAGCGGGCCTCCTGGCCCTGGACGGCCGCGCGGTAGGCGGCGAGGAGCTCGGAGCCGGCGGAGGCGAGGTGGTCGAAGACGTCGGGGTTGCGCTCGATGACCGGTTCGACGGCGGCCTTCGCCTGGGCGATGACCTGCTGCACGACCTCCTGGGCCGCCAGGCCCGCCAGCGGCAGCTGGAGTGCGGAGACCTTCTCGGTCACGGCGTCGACGAGCTTGCGCAGCTCCTCGGCGGCGGTGCCGGGCTGCTCGTGACGGCGGCGGGCCCGCTCCGCGGCGAGATCCTCGGCGCACGCCTGCTCCCAGGCATCGGGATCGGCCGCCGCGTCGGGGGCGGGGCGCTCGGTGGCATCGCTCATGGCGGACTCCTGCGACGGGGGTTTCCTTCGACGTTACCCGAACGGTGGATCGGTGTTCACGGAGTCCGTGGCCACAGGGCGGGGTCGGGGGTGAAGCGCACGCACAGCGCGCCGTCGCGCAGCCCGGCCCCGGAGACGGTGCAGCGGCGCAGCGCCGACGGCAGCGGCAGGACGCGGCGGAACGGGCCGACGCCGACGATGAGTTCGTCGCCCCTGCGTATGAGGTCGAGGGCGTCGCGGTCGGCGCCGGGCAGCGGCAGCCGCCAGAGCAGGACACCGTCGGTGGCCAGCCGGTCCTCCACGGTCCAGGCGTCGGGCTCGGAGCCGGTGGCGGGCCAGCCGTCGAGCTCGTCGGCCAGGCCCTCGCCCTCGACGATCCCGACGGTGCCGCCCTCGCCGCAGATGGTCGTCGACGTGGCGGCGTCGACGAGCGCGCCGAGGTCCTCGTGGCCGCGGGGGTCACGGCCCAGGTGCGGCAGTTCACAGAGGGTGATGCCGTCGATGAGGTACTCCTCGTGGAGCGCCTTGAGGGCGGTCCGCTGCTCCGCGACGAGCCCGGCCGGCCAGAGGTCGGCGCCGTCGCCCGCGGGGAGCACGCGGTTGGCGACGAGGGTGTCGACGCGGCAGCCCTGGAGGGCGAGTCCGGCGCGGGCGAGGCGCAGGGTCTCTACGGCGAGCGGCCCGGGCCCGGCGACGAGGCGCACGGTCGTGCCGCCCGCCTCGACGACGTCCTGGACGGCGGCGAGTTCGGCCTCCCAGCGCTCCGCGGTCTCATACATCCGCTGCGCGGGCATCGGCACCCCGGCCAGCTGGGCGAGCATCGGCCGCAGGGCGCGGGCCGCCTGCCGCTCGGCGGGCAGCAGCCGGCGCAGATAGCGGCGCAGCTGCTCGGGCAGAGCGAGGAGGCGCACGGTCTCGTGCGCGGGGGGCATGTCGACGACGAGGAGGTCCCACGCGGCGGCGGTGTGTGCGGCGCGCAGGGCGGCGAGGACGGCGAGCGGTTCGGCGCCGGGGAGTTCGGTGAGCTCCTCGGGGTCGAGCGGGGCGGCGCCGAGGAGGTCGAAGAGGGAGGCGCCGCGCTCCTGGAGGTCGCGGGCGCGGTCCTGGAAGTGTTCGCCGGTGGCTATGCGGGCGGCCCACAGGCCGGGGGCCGCCTCGACGGGCTCCGCCCAGGGCACACCGGCAGCGCCGGCCGCGGGCGGCGACGGCAGGACGGTGCCGAGCACGGCGTCGGGCGCGGGGCCGCGGTCGGTGGTGAGCAGCAGGACGCGACGGCCCCGGCGGGCGGCGACGAGCGCCGTGGCCGCGGCCGTGGTGGTGCGGCCCGCGCCGCCGGTGCCGGTGACGAGGACCGTGCGCAAGGTTTCTCCTGGGACGTGGGTGCGGCGCCGTTGTCGTCCGGGGGCCTCGAAAGCCCCCGGACCCGGACCTCAGGAGGTGGCTTCGCCGCTCTCCACCCGCTGCTTGAGACCGTCGAGCGCGCGGTCGATGATGACCTTCTCCGCCTTGCGCTTGATCATCCCGAGCATGGGGATCTTGACGTCGACGGTGAGCTGGTAGGTCACCTTGGTGTGGCGGCCGCCGGCCTCCGGCTCCAGGCTGTACGAGCCGTCGAGCTGCCGCAGCATCTGGGACTTGACCAGGGACCAGCTCACGACGTTCTCCGCGGGCCAGGTGTAGGCCAGCGTGTGGTCGTCCTTGATGGCGCCCGCGTCGAGGACGAGGCGCACCTGCGCGGCACGGCCCTGCTCGTCCTTGGCGAGCACCTCCGCCTGCTTGACCTCCCCGGTCCACTCCGCGTAGCGGTCGAAGTCTGCGATCACCGCCATGACCTCGGCCGGGGTCGCCTCGATCGTGATGCTCGAGCTGGTGTGTTCCGCCATCTCCGTGGCTCCTCCGTACCGGTCCGACCGCCTCGTATGCCTGCCGCTGAAGGCTACATCCCGGCGCGCGTCACCACTCCAGCACCCAGGGTGTACCGCTGGAGGCGAAGTGGCCGACGTTGACGCACTCGGTCGTGCCGATGCGCATCCGGCGCGCGAGGGGCTGGTGGACGTGGCCGAAGAGGGCGTAGCGGGGGCGGGTCCTGCGGATCGCCTCCAGCAGGGCGGCGCTGCCGGTCTCGAAGCGGCGGGCGACGGTGTCGTAGCAGAGTTCGGGCACGTCGGGCGGGATGTGCGAGCAGAGGACGTCGACGTCGCCGAGGGCCTCGATCTTCGCTGCGTACTCCTCGGCGCCGATCTCGAAGGGGGTCCGCATGGGCGTGCGCAGGCCACCGCCGACGAAGCCGAAGACGCGGCCGCCGATCTCGACGCGCTCGCCGTCGAGCACGGTGGTGCCGGGGGCGGCGTACTCGGGCCAGAGCCGGGGGATGTCGACGTTGCCGTAGGTGGCGTAGGTGGGGGTGGGGAAGGCGGCGAAGAGTTCGGCGTACTGCTTGCGGACGGCGGACTCGATGGCCGCGTCGCGGTCGACGCCCTCCCACAGCCGCCGGCCCAGCTCGCGGGCCTCCTCGAAGCGGCGGGCGGTGCGCAGCTCCACGATCCGGTCGGCGTTCTCCACGCCGAAGAGCTCGGGGAAGATGCCGCGCGAGTGGTCCGCGTAGTCGAGGAAGAGGATGAGGTCGCCGAGGCAGACCACGGCGTCGGCGCCGTCGCCCGCCCGTGCGAGACCCTCGCTGTTGCCGTGCACATCGCTGACCACGTGAACTCTGAAGCCACCTCGCATGCCGATCACCCTAGGCTCTGCGGGCGGCCCTCCGGAAGGTCGCCGACCTGCGGTTACTTCCCGGTCACCAAGCGGAGGGGCTAGGGTTCGGAAGGCGGTCCGGTGGCGTGTGACGCACAGAACATCTGAGCGCCACCCCTATTCGAAAGCCGTACTGGTGGGTAACGTCCGGGCAGTCCAATACCCCCCTTGCCTGACATGGACCGCAGCCGACGCAGCGCCCCTCGACGACGCGGCGGCGCCGGCGCCCGACGAGGAGCAGCAGTCTTGCGCGAGTTCAGCCTTCCGGCCCTCTACGAGGTCCCCGCGGACGGAAACCTGACGGATCTGATCCGCCGCAACGCCGCGCAGCGCCCCGACGTCGCCGTCATAGGGCGCAAGGTCGGCGGCCGCTGGGAGGACGTCACCGCCGCCGCCTTCCTCGCCGAGGTGCGGGCCGCGGCCAAGGGTCTGATGGCCTCGGGCGTCCGGCCGGGCGACCGCGTGGGGCTGATGTCGCGCACCCGCTACGAGTGGACGCTGCTGGACTTCGCCATCTGGAGCGCGGGCGCGGTGACCGTGCCGGTCTACGAGACGAGCTCGGCCGAGCAGATCCAGTGGATCCTCGGCGACTCCGGGGCCGTCGCCTGCGTCGTGGAGACCGAGGCGCACGAGAGCGCCGTCGAGTCCGTCAAGGACCGGCTGCCGGAGCTGCGGCACGTCTGGCGCATCGAGGACGACGCCGTCGGGCGGCTGGGCACGGCCGGCGAAGGGCTGAGCGACGAGGAGGTGGACGAGCGCAGCGCGCTCGCGGGCGCCGACTCGCCCGCGACCATCGTCTACACCTCCGGCACCACCGGGCGCCCCAAGGGCTGTGTGCTCACCCACCGCAGCTTCTTCGTGGAGTGCGGCAACGCCGTGGAGCGGCTCAAGCCGCTGTTCCGCACGGGCGACTCCTCCGTGCTCCTCTTCCTGCCCACCGCCCATGTCTTCGGCCGGCTGGTCGAGATCGCGGCGGTGCTGGCGCCCATCAAGCTGGGCTGCGTGCCCGACATCCGCAACCTCACCGACGAGCTCGCCGCCTTCCGGCCCACGCTGATCCTCGGTGTGCCGCGCGTCTTCGAGAAGGTCTACAACTCGGCGCGCGCCAAGGCCCAGGCCGACGGCAAGGGCAAGATCTTCGACCGGGCCGCGGACACGGCCATCGCGTACAGCCGCGCCATGGACGGCCCCGGCGGGCCGTCGCTGGGGCTCCGGATCAAGCACGCGATCTTCGACCGGCTCGTCTACGGCAAGCTGCGCGCCGTGCTCGGCGGGCGGGCGACCCACGCGATCTCCGGGGGCGCGCCGCTGGGCGAGCGCCTCGGCCACTTCTACCGGGGCATCGGCTTCACCGTCCTGGAGGGCTACGGCCTCACGGAGTCCTGCGCGGCGACCGCCTTCAACCCCTGGGACCGGCAGAAGATCGGCACCGTCGGGCAGCCGCTGCCCGGCTCGGTCGTCCGGATCGCCGACGACGGCGAGGTGCTGCTGCACGGCGAGCACCTCTTCCAGGGCTACTGGAACAACGAGGCCGCCACCGAGGAGGCGCTCTCCGACGGCTGGTTCCACACCGGCGACCTGGGCACGCTCGACGAGGACGGCTACCTCACGATCACCGGGCGGAAGAAGGAGATCATCGTCACCGCGGGCGGCAAGAACGTCGCCCCCGCGGTGATCGAGGACCGCATCCGCGCGCACGCCCTGATCGCCGAGTGCATGGTCGTCGGCGACGCCCGCCCCTTCGTCGGCGCCCTGATCACCCTCGACGAGGACTTCCTCCCCCGCTGGCTCGCCGACCACGGCAAGCCGGCCGGCACGACCCCGGCCCAGCTGGCGGACGACCCCGACCTCCTCGCGGCCGTCCAGAAGGCGGTCGACGACGGCAACGCGGCGGTCTCGAAGGCGGAATCCGTACGCAAGTTCCGCATCCTGCCGGCGCAGTTCACGGAGGCGTCGGGTCATGTGACGCCGTCCCTGAAGCTCAAGCGGAACGTTGTGGCGAAGGACTTCGCGGACGAGATCGAGGCGATTTACCGGGGGTAGGGGCGGAGGGGGGTGCGGGTGCGTGGCGCCTGCGGCGGGCTTTTCCCCTACCCGCCCCTTCCCGAACTGGGGCTCGCGCCCCAGGCCCCCGACTGCGGGCGCGTCGGCTGACGCGCAGCGCCTGCGGCGCTCGTCCTCAAACTCCCCCAGCTACCGCTGGGAGGTGCCCCCAATGGGCTGGATGGTGCTGACCGTAGCCAGCACCATCCAGCCCGTCCGGCGTTTGAGGACACCGCGCGAAGCGCGGTCAGGGGGTCTGGGGCGAAGCCCCAGTTTCGGGAAGGGGCGGGGCTGGGGAACAAAAATCAGCCGCCGCAGGCGACAACGAACCCTCACTACAAAAGCTCGCGCAACCGCCCCGCCAGCAGATCCCAGCGCCACTTCTCCTCCACCCAAGAACGCCCCCGCGCCCCCAGCCTCTCCCGCAAAGCGGAATCGCGGAGAAGCGTCACGACCCGGTCAGCCGACTCCTCCGCCGAACCACCCCGCACCACATAGCCCGTCTCCCCGTCCAGGACCGCGTCCGGCGCTCCCCCGGAGTCGCCCGCGACCACCGGCAGGCCCGTCGCGGACGCCTCCAGGTAGACGATGCCGAGGCCCTCGACGTCCAGCCCGCCCCGCCGCGTACGGCACGGCATGGCGAAGACATCACCGGCGCCGTAGTGCGCGGGCAGTTCCTCCCACGGGACGGGGCCGGTGAAGCGGACGGCGTGGGCGACGCCCGTCGTGTCGGCCAGCTCGCGCAGGTCCTTCGCGTAGGGGCCGCCGCCGACGATCAGCAGCACCGCGTCCGGCACGGCCGCCAGGATGCGCGGCATGGCCCGGATGAGCGTGTCCTGGCCCTTGCGCGGGACGAGCCGGGAGACGCAGACGACGACCGGGCGGTCGGCGAGCCCGAGGCGGGCCCGGACGGCGTCGCCGCCGGAGCCCGGGTGGAAGGTCTTCTCGTCGACGCCGGGCGGCAGTTGGACCATGCGCGCGGCCGCCTCGGCGGTCAGCGCGCCGGCGATCCTCGACCGCGTGTACTCCCCCAGATAGGTGAGGGTGTCCGTGCCCTCCCCGATCCGCCGCAGCAGCTGCCGGGCGGCCGGCAGCTGGGCCCAGCCCGCCTCGTGGCCGTGCGTGGTGGCGACGATCCGCCGGGCGCCGGCCCGGCGCAGCGCGGGCCCCATCAGCCCCAGCGGTGCGGCGGCGCCGAACCACACGGAGGAGCAGCCGTGTTCCCGCAGCAGCCCGGTCGCGCGCCGGGTGACCCGGGGCGTGGGCAGCAGCATGGTCGTGGGGTCGCGGACGACCTGGAAGGGCTGTTCGGCGTCGAAGCGGGCGGTGGCCTCCGCGCCCTCCTTGCCGCGCTTCCAGGTGGAGGCGTAGACGACGATCTCCGACGGGTCCAGGCGCAGCGCCATGTTGTGCAGGAATGCCTGGATACCGCCGGGCCTGGGCGGGAAGTCGTTGGTGACGATCAGGGTCTTGTGCATCGGGGCCGACAGTACCGGGTGCGCGGGGGCGGCGATCGGGCGGCAACGGCGGGTGCACCGGGCACGTCACCGGCCACCGGCGGCCGGGAAGGGCATCATGCCTTCCAGTAGCGGGGTGCTCGCGGCGTGTGAGGACCGTGACGAACGAGGTGAATGATGGCGGGCGCTGGATTGCGGCTCTCGATCGCGGTGTGGGCCGTCACCCGGGCCGTGCTGCTGCTGTGTGTGTTCCGGGTGTGGGTGATGCCGGGTTCGGACGTCTCCGTCGACATCGAGGTCATCTACCAGGGCTGGTACGGGGTCCTGCGCACCGGCATCTTCCCGTACGACGACGTGACCTGGCAGTACCCGCCGGCCGCCGCGCTCGCCGTGCTCGCTCCCGGGCTGCTGCCCTTCCTCGACTACGCCCCGGCGTTCTTCCTGGTGTGCTTCGCCGCGGACGCCGCCGTCCTCGCCCTGCTGCTGTACGCGGTGCGGGGCGGCCGGCGCAGCGTGAAGGGGGTCTGGGTGTGGGTGGTGGGGGTGCCGCTGCTGGGGCCGATCGTCTATGCCCGCTATGACGTGATGGTGACGGCCGTCGCGGTCGCGGCCCTGCTGGCGGCGGGGCGCAGGACCCGGCTGGCGGGGGTGCTCATGGGGTTCGGCGCGCTGCTGAAGGTCTGGCCCGTGCTGCTGCTCGTCGGGACGCCCCGGGGCCCCCGCACCCGCGCGGCCTGGAGCGCGGCGGCGCTGGGCGCGGTGGCGGTCGGGCTGTTCTTCGCGGTGACGATGCCGGGGGCGCTGGCGTTCCTGAGCTTCCAGCGGGCCCGTGGCACGGAGGTCGAGTCGCTGGGGTCGCTGGTCTTCCACCTGGGCCGGCACGTGGGGTGGCACGGTCACGCCCGGCTGAACTACGGCTCGGTGGAGTTCCTCGGCCGGTACGTCCACACCGTCAGCCGGCTCGCGCTCGCGCTGACCGTGCTGGCCTTCGGCTGGCTGCTGGTGTGGCGGCTGCGCGCGCGGAGGTTCACGGCGTGCACGCCCTCCGACGCGGCCTTCGCGGCGGTCCTGCTGTTCACCACGACGAGCCGGGTGATCAGCCCGCAGTACGTGGTCTGGCTGATCGGTCTCGCCGCCGTCTGCATGACGATGCGGGCCACGCGGCAGGGCCTGCCGATCGCGCTGGTGCTGCTGGCGGCTCCGCTGACGCAGCTCGAATTCCCCATCTGGTTCTCCCACGTGGTGGCCAGCGACAAGCTGGGCGTCGCGACGCTGACCCTGCGCAACACCCTGCTGGTGGTGGCGACGGTCATCTCCTGCACCCGGCTGTGGCGGGACACGGTCACCGGGGCGGGTCGCTCCGGTGCGACGGACCCGCCGACGGACCCGCCCACGGAGAAGGAGCAGCCGCTGACCGTCGGCTGAGTGCCGCTCAGCCCAGCTGCTGGGTCACATAGGCGCGCCACCGCCGGGTGAAGTCCGCCTCCGGGACGCCCAGCACCTGGTGCAGCGCCGCGGCCATCGCCCCCGCCCGCCGCTGGTGGCCGCCCACCGCGCGGTAGAACGCGACGAGCTTCTCCTCGCCCCACTGCTCGGCGATCATGCGGCAGGCCAGCCAGCCCTCCTCGTACGCGCGGGCCAGCCGTCCCTGCTCCCCCGCGAAGCCGAAGTCGGCGTCCGTGGGCAGGTTCCCGGGCGGCCGGCCCTCGCCGACGGCGCGCGCCAGTTCGGGGGCGGCCTGGCGGGCGGTGCGGCCGGTGCCGCGGTAGGCGGTCCAGTCCGCGAAGCCCTCGGAGAGCCACAGCGGGGTGGCGGCCGAGGTCAGCGAGCGGGTCGCGACATGGGCGGTCTCGTGGGTGAGGACGACGCGGCGGCCGAAGTCGCCCAGTGTGCCGTACGCCTCGGGGTTGACGATGATCCGGTCGGCGGGGGCGTTGCCGGAGCCGCCGACCTCACCGGTGGTGACGGCGGCGATGCCCCGGTAGTTCGCCGCCGGCGAGTCCAGGAGCTCGGCCATCCGGTCGACGGAGGCGGGCATCTCGACGACGACCCGGCCCGGCCAGTCGCCCTTGTGCCGGGCGGGGGTGGCGGTGGTGCCGTCGCGCTCGGGCGGTGCCGTGCCGGGCGCGGCCGGTCCGCCGCGCCAGGCGGAACTGACCGCGGGCACCGCGGCGTCGGCGAGGTCCGCGAGGGCCTTCAGCCGGGCCTGGTCCTGGCCGACGCCGAGGACGAGGCTGTGCGCGCCCCGTACGGCCGTGACCGGGCCCTGCTGCCAGAGCTGCCGGGGGCCGTGCCGGGTGTCCTCGGCCGCCACGTACCACTGGTCGTCCTTGCGTACGACAGTGAGCCGCTCGGTGGTGGTGACGGGGACGATGTCGTAGCCCGCGAGCCGGTAGCGCAGTTCGGCCTCGGCGGCGACACGGTGGCCGTCGCCGCCGGAGGGGGCGAAGCCGCCGGTGCGCACCAGGTGGTAGTCCCAGGAAGTGAGGGGCACGGCGGCGAGGTTGGCGAACCGCGCGCGCTGCTCGGTGCGGAAGCCTTCGGCATCGGGGTCCAGGGCCGCGAGGAAGGCGCGCTCGTCGCGGTCGCGCAGCGCCTTGGCCCAGCGGTCCAGCAGGGCGGTCACGGCCTTGTGCTCGTCGTCCTGGCCGCCGGAGAGCCCCACGGAGCCGCAGCCGCACAGGGCTTGGAGGACGAGCAGCCCCGCCACCAGCGAACGGACGAGCGCCGCGCGAGGCGCGCGGCCCGAAGGCACGCCGCAGGACCGTCCGCCAAGGACTCCGCTCCACCTCCACCGGCCCGTCACGCCCCGCATCGTACGAGCCACGCACCCCGCGCCGTGCGCTCAGGTGGTGTTCATGGCCGGGTGACGGACGAAATCGGCATCATGTTGGCCGGGTCGTAGCGGACCCTGGCGCCCGGGTAGGGGGCGTGCACGACCTGTCCGTTGCCGACGTACATGCCCACGTGGCTGGCGTCATTGCGGTAGATCACCAGGTCCCCGGGCTGGGCCTCGGCCAGGGAGACGTGGCGGCCGGCGTTGCGCTGCGCCTGCGAGGTGCGCGGCAGGCCCACCCCGGCGCGTCCGTAGGCCCACTGCATCAGACCGGAGCAGTCGAAGGCGCCCGGCCCGGTCGCGCCCCAGGCGTAGGGGGTGCCGACGGCCGAGCGGGCGGCCATCGCGGCGGCGGCCCCGCGCGAGGAGAGGCCCGCGAGGTTCGGCAGCCCGGCGAGCGAGCCCTCCGAGCGGTCACCGCCGGAGCGCGACGCCCGCGCGTACGCCTCGCGGTCCCGCTCGGGCAGCGAGTTCAGCAGGCGGCGGGCCGTGGCGAGCTTGCCCTCGACCTCGCGCTTGTGCTGCTCGACGGCCTGCCTGCTGTCCTCCAGCTGCGCGAGGACGCGGACGGCCTCCGCGCGCTCCTGGCGCAGGGTGCGCTGCGCCTCCAGGAGCGCCTTGAGCTGCTCGGCCTGACGGCCCGTGACCCGGTCGAGGACGGCGGCCCGTTCCAGATAGGCGTCGGGATCCGAGGAGAGCAGCAGCTGGATCGCCGGGTCGACGGCGCCGTTGCGGTACTGCGCGGTGGCGATCATGCCCAGTGCCCGGCGCATCCGGTTGACGTGCTCCTGGCCGCGTACGACGCGGTCGGTGGCCTGGGCGACCTTCTGCCGCAGGGTGCCGGTGCGCTCGCCGGCCGCGTTGAACTTCTCGGTGGCCGCCTCGGCCTGCTCGTAGAGCCGGTCGACCTGTGCCTTCACCGTGCCGGTCCCCCTGGCCGTGCCGGAGGGGTCGCCGGGCGCGGCCCCGGCGGGTGCCGCCAGGCCGGCGGCCGCGGTGGCCACGGCGGCGGACAGGACGGTGACCCGGGTGAGACCGGGCTGCGCGGGACGACGGTGTGACGCCACGGGCTGCCGCACTCCTTCCGTTCTTCCACTGGGTGCGCGGTGCCCTCCTGCCGCCCGGAGAGGGGCGGAGCACTGTGCGGGTACCGCGCGCCAGACAGTAGCGGCGCGGTCACCCCCGGTTCAAAGACCCGGCGGGGCGGGAACGTTGACGCCCCGCCGGAGACGCAGGTCACCGGCGGGGCGTGGAGTCAGCGGGGCTCGCCGTGATTCGCCCGAACGGGCGGCACGTCAGCCGTTCGGCCCAAGCGCGTCAGCCGATGCGCACACCGAACTGGAAGGGCATGTTGCCCATCGACTCGTAGCGCACGTTGGCGCCCGGCTTGGGGGCGTGCAGCGTCATGCCGTTGCCCGCGTAGAGGCCGATGTGGTGCAGGTCGCCGTAGAAGAGCACCAGGTCACCGGGCTTGAGCTGGCTCTGGTCGTAGATGCGGGTGCCGTCGTTGGCCTGGTCCTGCGAGACGCGGTCCAGGGTGACGCCCGCCTGTGCGTACGCCCAGGAGGTCAGGCCCGAGCAGTCGAAGGAGTCCGGCCCGGTCGCGCCCCAGACATAGGGGGAGCCGATGACGGACTGCGCGGCGGCGAGCGCGGCGGCGCCGCGGCCCGAGCCGGCCGGGATCTTGATGTCCGGGCGGCTGTCCCCGCGGCTGGCGCGGTCGCCGCCGCTCTTGGCGCCACCGCCCTGCCCGGCGCCCGCACCGTCGCCGCCGGTGATCTCGGCGCGCTCCTTGGCGGAGAGGGTGTTGAGGAGCTCCTTGGCGTCGGCGAGCTTGCTCTGGACCTCTTCCTTCTTGTCACCCAGTGCCTTGCGGGTGTCGGCGAGGTCCTTGAGCTTGCCGGTCGCCTCCTCGCGCTGCTGCTTGAGGGTGCGCTGCTTCTCGGATATCTGCTTCAGGGTGTCGGCCTGCTTGGCGCTCAGCTGGTTGAGCGTGGAGGCTTTCTCCAGGAAGGTGTCCGGGTCGGAGGAGAGGAGCAGCTGGAGGGAGGGGTCGATGGCGCCGCTGCGGTACTGCGCGGTGGCCAGGGAACCGAGGCTGTCGCGGAGCTTGTTGAGCTCCTCCTGGCCGCGGGCGACCTTGTCCTGGAGTTCGCCGACCTGCTTGTCGAGCTTGTCCTGCTTCTCCTTGGCCCCGTTGTACTTCTCGGTGGCCTGCTCCGCCTCTTCGTAGAGCTTGTCGACCTTCGCCTTGGCGTCCGACTTCGAGGGCGAGTCGGCGTGCGCAGCCTGGGCGGAGAGGGCCACGGCCGCGGCGGCGGTCGCGGTCAGCACGGTCACGCGAGTGCGGCCCGGCTGCTTGGGTCGACGGTGGGACGCCACGGAGACGAGCTCCTTCTTCCTCAGCCGCCTGCCGCGCGAAGTCCGCGGTTCCGGCGGGACCTTCACCGTCACCCCGAATGGATGATCACCGCGCGAAGGTTCGAGGCCCGACCTTAGTGACCTCCCTATGATCCGTTCAAATCCCCCGGCGGAAAATCTCGCCCCACAAGCACATCCTTTACCCGCGCGACACAGTGGGTGACGCCTGATGGACGCTCAGGCACCAGGCGGAGGCTCCCATTCCACCCGTGCCGGGAGAAGCCACGCACAAGCGGTCAGGTGCGGGCGAGCCGCTTGAGCAGCAGCGCGGAGGCGACCGGGCGCGCGCCCGCCTTCGCCACCCCGTCGGCGACCTCGCGGTCGGTGGAGACCACGACGACCGGCCGGCCCGGCGGCTCGGCCCGTACGAGCTGGCGGATCAGCTCGTCGGCCGTCACACCGGGCTTGCTGAAGAGCACCCGCACCCCGCGCGGCGGCGCCAGCAGCACGGGCGCGGCCAGCTCCGCGCCGTCGAAGACACAGGTCATCTCCGCGCCCGTCTGCGCGGCGAGCATCGAGAGGCCGCCCAGCAGCCGCAGCCGCTGCTTGTCGAGCGGCATCGTCGGATATCCGGTCTTGGTGACGTTGTAGCCGTCGACCACCAGATGCGCCTGCGGCAGGGCGAGGAGCTGATCGAGGAGCGCCGGGTCCATCTCCGACAGGGCGCGCGTGGCGATGTCCTTGGGCGTCATCCGGCCCGGCTCCACGGCGTCCACGGTGTCCGCGGGGCGCGTGGACGCGGGCGGCAGCGCCAGCTCGCGGCGCAGCCCCTGTGCCGCGTCCAGGACGGTGTCGAGCAGCAGCCGCAGCCGCATGTCCTCCACGCTGCGGCCCTCGCGCACCGCACGGCGGCTCGCCTCCAGCCCCGCCTCGGCCTCCGCGAGCCGCGCCTTGAGCCGCCGCGCCTCGCCCAGGGCGGCGGCCTTCTCGGCTGCCCCGGCGGCCCGTACGGACTCCAGCTCGCCCTCCGCCTTGCGCAACGCCGCCTCGCCGCGCCGCACATCGCTCAGGGCGCTGCGCAGCTTGCGCTGCATCGCGTCGTTCTCCTTGCGGGCGGCCTCCAGCTCCACGCGGATCCGGTCGGCCTCCGTGCGCGCCTCGGCGCGGGCCCCGGCCAGCTCCTCGCGCAGGCGGCGCAGCTCGCGCTGGGCCTCCTCACCGGCCCGCTCGGCGCTCGCCCGCTGGGCCTCCTCGCCGGCCGCGGTGACCAGCTTGACCCAGCCCGTGGGCCGCAGCACGAAGGCCATGGCCGCGACGTCCTCGGGGTCGGCCGCCGCGGGCGGCGCCCCGGAGTCGAGCGCCTCGGCCAGCTCGGAGCCCGTCTCCCGCAGCCGGGCGGAGATCCGCTGCCGGAAGGCGGCGTCGTTCTCCACGGCGGCGGCCATGGCGTTGCCCGCGAACTTGGCCCGGCGGCTGGGGGTGAAGCGGGCGTACTGCCGGAGCGCGGGCGGCAGTTCGGTGACCGTCAGGCCGCCGAACGCCTCGGCGACCAGGTTGACCACCCGGCGCCGGACGCCCTCGGGCAGGGGTCGGTCGAGCACCTCGGCGACGCCGTCGGCCCCACCGGTGTCATCCGGTTCACCGGCCGCGTCCGCGCCGCCTGTGTGCTCAACCACCGCTCACCGCTCCCGTTCTTCAGGCGCTCGCGCCCGGCCTGTCCACCAGCTCGATCTGGTCGACCGCGTTGCACCACCGGCAACGTACGGACTCGATCGTCTCACTGACCACGTCCCGTTCCTCCACCCGAGGCGCTCCGGCCAGGTCGAGGTGCACGTATTCCACGGCCCTGGTGGTCCGCGTGACGTCGAACCGGGTCAGATTGCCGCACAGCGTGCAGCGCCAGCGCGTCCGGTCCGTCGGCTGGGGAACGCCCATGATTCGTCGTCCGTCCTCGTCAACTGCGTCGTGTCCGACAACGCCGTGGGTCCCGCGTGGCGCTGTCACCGCCAGGGTGCTTCCCGTAACCCTACGGCCTGATGGTCATGCGGCGCGGGGCACAACCGAGCCCGGGCCACCCGGCCCCGGCCCGGCGAGGCACTCTGTGTGCTTTGCTGCCCGTACGCCATGATCTGGCCATGCTCGGAAAGGCAGCGCGCCGGAGCCCACCGTCCCACCGCCGGGCCAGACCCCTGGTCACCTACGCCCTCATCGGCCTCTGCTGCGCCGTCTTCCTGCTCGGCCCCGCGTCGGGCCTGACCGCCCCCCAGGGCGCCCACGGGAGCGCCGGCGATCTGCTGGTCGCGCAGACCGCCTACTTCGAACGCTGGGGCGTGGTGCCACAGGAGCTCTGGCACGGCTCGCCGGGTCGGCTGCTCACCCCGCTCACCGCTCTCTTCGTGCACGGCAACTGGCTGCATCTGCTGGGGAACATGCTCTTCCTCCATGTCTTCGGCGCCATGGCCGAGGAGCGGATGGGCCGGGCCTCCTTCGCCTTCTTCTACCTCGCCGCCGGGGTGCTGGCCCTGCTCGGCTACGCGGCCGTGCACGCCGACTCCGTCCAGACACTGGTGGGGGCGTCCGGGGCGATCTCCGGGGTGCTCGGGGCGTTCCTCTGTCTCTTCCCCCGGGCCCGGGTCACCAGTCTCTTCCCGTTCCTCTTCTTCCTGCCGCTGCGCTTCCCGGCGTGGGCGGTGCTGCTCTTCTGGTTCGTCCTCCAGTGGCTGGCCGCCCGCACGGCCGGCGACCGGCCCGGGGTGGCCTACCTGGCCCATGTGCTGGGCTTCTCGCTGGGCTTCCTGTACGCGTGGGCCCGGTACAGGTGTGCGGCTAGAGTGAAGAGAACGGCCGCGTCCGGCGACGGGCCGCGACCCCCCGATAGGAGCCCCCACCGTGATCACTTCCATCGTCCTCATCAAGACCGACGGCGCCCGGATCCCCGAGATCGCGGAGGAGATCGCCGCGATGGAGGGGGTCAGCGAGGTCTACTCGGTGACGGGGGCACAGGACCTGATCGCGATGGTGCGGGTGGCCCGGCACGATGACCTGGCGGACGTCATCCCCGGGCGCATCAGCAAGGTGCCGGGGGTGACGTTCACGGAGACGCACATCGCCTTCCGCACGTACTCCCAGCACGACCTGGAGGCGGCGTTCGCGATCGGCCTGGAGGCGTGATTCCCGCGAGCGGGGCCGCTTCCTAGGCGACCACGACCGGGGACCGCACCACGTCCTGGGCCAGCCGCTCGACCAGCGCCGCCGAGGGCGAGGCCCGGTGGTAGGGCCGGAACTCCGCGCGGAGCCGCCCCAGCGCCGACCGCACGTGATGGGAGTCGACGCTCCCCGCCGTGTCGAGGAACGTACGGCTGTGGTGACAGGCGACTTCGAGCCGCCCCGCCCGGAGGTGTGCCATCGCCAACAGCGCGTGGGTGAGGGCGTGGGCACGGACGTGGTCGACCGGCCGGGCGCGCAGGGACGCTTCGAGGACCGCCACCGCGGTCCGGTGATCACCGAGCGCGAGAAACGCCTCGGCTCTCTTGAAGTCCACGGACGCGCGGGCGAAGGCACCGTAGGCCCCGGCTTCCGACTCCCCCTCGGCGCGGTACCGGTCGAGAGCGGAGAGATCGGCGACCGCCTCGCGGCTGCATCCCGTGCGTGCCCGCAAATGCCCCCTCTGTGCCAGCAGGAACGCCCGGACAAGAGGCGGCGCCCCCGGCCCCGCGGCGGCCAGTCCCGCTTCCGCGAGGGCCAGCCCGTGGGCGCGGTGGCCCAGAAGATGGGCGTGCACGCTCATCGAGGCGAGGGAGACGAGGCGGACGCTCGGGTCGTCGCCCGCGGCCGCGAGGTCCAGGGAGAGCCGGTGATAGCGCTGTGCGAGGCCGTGGGAGCCCGTGTCCATGGTGGCGTCGGCGAGCACCTGGGTGAGCCATGCCAGACCGGAGCCGAGCCGCCGCCGGGCCGCTTCCGTCCTGGCGTCGTCGAGCAGCGGCAGGGCGCTGTCGGCCAGGTAGGAGATCAGCGAGGTCCGGGCGTGCGCCCCGCCGTGCCGCTCGCCGAGGGCAACGAAGATCACCGTCATGTCGTAGAGGCTCTGCGCGGCCGGCAGCCGCACGTCCGCCACCACGAAGGCACTCGGTGCTCCCTCCGCGTCCCGCTCACCGGCGTACGGCGGCACGCTGACCTCCGACGCCCGGTACATCACCCGGTTCAGGGCGGGCCGGCGGACGGGGTCGAGGTCCGCCCGGCACAGCTCGTCCAGCCGTACCGCCGGAGCGGAGCGCGGTCCCGCGGACAGGCCCAGGGCCTCCCAGCCGTCGCCGCCGGACGTCAGACCCGTCTCGTGGGCGCCGACCCGGCGCCGCAGGTGCCGGCTCAGCACTTGCGCGGCCAGCTCGGGCACGGGTGCCGGAGGGCGCGAGCCGTTGAGCCAATGGGCCACGGAAGTACGGTCGTAGGTGAGCCTTGTGCCGTACCTCGCCCCCAAGGTGTTTATCGCGCGGGCCAGACCCTGGGCGGTCAGTCCCGCCTCGGCGACCAGGGCCCGCAAATGCTGATTCGGAACACGCTCACGCTGCACCACCGTTCCCCCTCCGACGGTACGTTCAACTCCGGCTCAGCCTTGTCCAGAAACGATCAACACGCAAGAGACTTTTCCAGGGCCCCGCGCACTGAGGCGATCAGTCGCCGCATCCGGTCGCGGTCATAGACCCAGCTGTCGTATTCGTTCTGCAGCGTGATGCGGCCGTCGACGGTGAACGAGCCGAGTTTCGGCGGCATCCCCGGGGCATTGCCGGACACCTCGATCCGCAGGAATTCGACTCCTTCCGGCGTCGGGTGCGGGGCGATCCGGCCGACATTGGAGAAGCCATAACTGACCATGGGCACGGGCTCGGTCGCGGGAACCGGGGCCGGGGCCGGGACCGGAGGCAGGGCGTCCGGGGTGGCCCGCAGGGACGCGAGCATGAACCGCTCGGCATCGCCCCGCTCGAGAGCCGCGGCCAAGGAGGCGTGGATCTTCCGGCCCACGTCGGCCGCCCGGTCGTCCCCGGAGACCTCCACCGGGGTCAGCAGACCGGCCACGCAGTTCAGTACGTCCTCCGACGTCAGCTCCGGAGTCACCCGCGAGCGCAGATCGACGGCGTGCCCGCAGACCATCGGGACCGGTTCGGGACCGAGGTCCAGCTGCTCGCGTACCGCCACCATCAGGGCCCCGGCCACCAGGCCGTTCACCGTGATGCCGTGCGAGCGGGCCGCGGCGACGACCGCCGCGCTGGTCTCCCGGTCGAACTCCGTGCGGTCGATGACGAACCGGGGGGAGTCGTCCCCGGCCCGCGGCCGGCCGTCGCCGTCGACGGGCAGCGCGACCGGGCCCGGGCCGCCCGCGGCCGCCCCCGCGGCCATCTGCACGGCCAGGGCGTCCAGTTCGTCGTCCTTGAAGACACCGGCCAGCCGTGCGTCGATGGCGTCCGGCAGTGCGCGCTCGACGACCGCGGGGAGTTCCGCGCCGCCGGCCAGAGCGGTGTAGCACTGCCAGAACTCGTTGAGCAGAGCGAAGGAGGAGCGGCCGTCCGCCACACCGTGGTGAATCACCAGGACGATCCGGCTCACCTCCCCGTCACTGAGAATGTGCGCCTGGAAGAGTCCATTCCGCCAATCCGGCCGCGAGTTGACGAGTTCCAGGTGTGCGCTCTCGCCGCCCTCCCCTGTCTCCACACGCGGTCGGAATTCTCCGTCGAGGCGCAGTATGTGCCCCTCTTCGCCGTCCACCACCCGGCAGCGCAGCAAGGGATGCCGGGCTGCCAGCCGGATCAGGACTTCCTCGGCCGTTCCGGGATCGATCGCACCCCGGACCGCCGATCCCATGAATATGGGCATGTCGAAGAGCGGCAGTGGCCCGCCTTCGCGGAAATAGGCGCTTTCGAAGGGGGAGATATGCCGTTGGACGTTCATTTACGTTTTCTCCTGACTTTGCGGAGCACTTGAAGGCCGGCCCACCGCGCTCCCGTTCAGGAGGACGCGGACGAGCCTCCGAGCTCCCCCATGAGCCGGCCGGCCTGGTCGAGGGTGAGCGGTGGGCCGGGCAGCGCGTGCGCGGCCTCGGCGCGCAGCCCGTCGAGGAAGAGCGCGAGGAAGCGGCGCCACGCGTCCGGGGCGACGACGACCGAGGCGGGCACGACCCTGCCGAGAGCGGCCAGGGCGCACAGGAGGTCCTCGACGACGATGTCGTCGCGCGCGGTGCCCTGTTCCTGGGCACGGCCGAGCAGGGTGCTGATGGTCTCGTAGTTGTGCTGCCGGAGCGCGTCCAGCGAGGGAACTCCCTCGATGCCCGTGGTCATCAGGTCGTTGGTGCCCCTGTCCGCGGCCAGCAGCGCGAAGACACGCTCCAGGTATCCGGTCAGGGCGCTCCACGCGTCCTCGACCTGCCGGGCCTCCTCGCCGACGTGCAGGATCCCGGTCAGCGCGTCGTGGAAGACCGCCTCGATGAGCTCCGCCCGGGTGGAGAACCGCCGGTAGAGGGTGGCGTTGCCGACTCCCGCCCGGCGTGCGATGTCGTCCAGCGGCGCTTCCAGCCCCCGCTCGGCATAGATCTCCCGGGCCGCCGCGATCAGCAGTTCCCTGTTGCGCCGGGCATCACTCCGCAACACCGTCTCCCTCTTCGCAGCGGCAACCATGGCGGCCACCCTACAAGAAGAGTGGAGCACTCCCCACTTGATGTAATGTCAGCTCAGGGAACCGGGGAGCCCTCCACGGTTCGCCAAGTGCCGAGGAAGGGAACACCCATGCCCGCGCCCGAGATCGAGGCCCTGTCAGCTCCTGGTACCGACTTCGCGTCCGACCCCTACCCGGTCTACGCCCGCCTGCGCGAGCAGGGCCCGGTCCACAAGGTCCGCACCGCCGCCTCCGGCGAGGTCTGGCTGATCGTGGGACACCAGGAGGCCCGGGCCGCTCTCACCGACCCCCGGCTGAGCAACGACATACGGCACTCGTCCGCGTGGGAGGACGACGGCGGCAACGCCATCGGCCTGAACATGGTCCAGACGGACCCACCGCACCACACCCGGCTGCGCAAGCTGGTGGCCAAGGAGTTCACCCAGGGCCGCATCGAGGTTCTCGCGCCGCGCATCCAGCAGACCGCGGACGAATTGCTCGACGCCATGCTCCAGCAGGGCCGGGCCGATCTGGTCGAGGCGTTCGCCCTCCCCCTCCCGCTGGCCGTGGTCTGCGAGCTGCTCGGCGTGCCCGCGGCCGACCGCAAGACGTTCCACGACTGGTACGCCGACAGCGTCTCCCCGACGGACCCGGAGGCCGCGGGCGCAGCCGTGCAGGAGATGACCGGCTATCTGGCGGGCCTCATCGAGACCAAGCGCCACGCGCCGGAGGACGACCTGCTCAGCGCGCTGGTCAGGTCCATGGAGGGCGGGGAGGACCAGCTCACGACCGAGGAGATGCTCGGCATGGCCTTCCTCCTCATCGTCGCCGGGCACGAGACCACCGCCAACCTCATCTCCAGCGGCACCCTCGCGCTCCTGCGCCACCCCGGACAGCTCGCCGCGCTGCGCGCCGACTGGAGCCTGCTCGACGGCGCGATCGAGGAGATGCTCCGTTACGACGGCCCCGTGGAGACCGCCGCCTTCCGCTTCACCACCGAGCCCGTCGAGATCGCGGGCACCACGATCCCCGCCGGGGAGCCCGTGGTCGCGGTGCTCGCCGCCGCCTCCCGCGATCCGCAGCGCTTCGAGGCGCCCGACGTCTTCGACATCCGCCGTGACGCCCGCGGGCACCTCGCCTTCGGCCACGGTGTCCACCACTGCCTCGGCGCCCCGCTCGCGCGGCTGGAGGCGGCCATCGCCTTCAGGTCCCTCCTCGAGCGCTGCCCCGATCTCGCGCTGGACACCGAGCCCGCCGAACTGTCCTGGCGCCCCGGCCTGATGCTGCGCGGCCTGCACCACCTGCCGGTCCGGTTCACCCCGGCCGGCTGACGGCCGGACCCCGGCACCAGAGATCCGAACAGGAAGGATGCCGCAATGCGGTGGGACGACATCTACATATCCGGAACCGGCACCTGGCTCGCCGAGCGCGTCGTGACCGCGGACGAGGCCGTCCGGACCGGCCGTTACACCCCCGAGGACGCCAAGCGCAGCGGGCAGCTGTGCCTCGTCGTCGCGGACGACGACGAACGCACGCCCGACATGGCCGTCCGCGCCTCCGGGCAAGCCCTGCGGATGGCCGGGACCGCGCCCGAGGAGCTCGGCACCGTCCTGTTCGGCGTGACCATGCACAACGGCATCGACGTCTGGAACTCCACCGCCTACGTCCAGCGCGAGCTCGGCGCCCGCCGGGCCCTGGGCGTCGAGGTGCGGGCAGGCTCCAACGGCGGGCTGGCGGGCCTGGAGCTGGCCTGTGCCCGGCTCCGCGCCCGGCCGGACACCGGGCCCGCCCTGCTCACCTGCGCCGACGCCTGGCGCGACCCGCACATCGACCGGTGGCGGGCCGACCGCGGACTGGTCTTCGGCGACGGCGGCAGCGCACTCGTCGCATCGGCCGGGCCCGGCTTCGCCCGGCTGGTGTCCATGGTGACCACCCAGGACCCCGAGCTGGAGGGCCTGCACCGCGGCAAGCAGGAGTTCGGCCCCTACCGGCACAGCGCCGAGCACCCGGTCGACCTCTTCGCCCAGGGCAGGGAGTTCCTGGAGACCATGCCGAAGCCGGAGTTCCTCGCACGGTGCGCGGCCGGAGTGCGCGCCGCCGTCACCGAGGCCACGGAGGAGGCCGGCACCGACGTGCTCCAGGCCGACCACGTCGTACTCCCGCACTTCGGTGAGCGAGTGCTCCGCGGGCAGTGCCTGGATCCCCTGGGGCTCGCCGACTTCTCCCGTACGACGTGGGAGTACGCGCGGCGCGTCGGCCACCTCGGGGCCGGTGACCAGCTCGCCGGCCTGGACCACCTGGTCCGCGGCGGCACGCTCGAACCGGGCGAACGCATCGTCCTGATCGGGGTGGGCGGCGGCTTCAGCTGGACGTGCGCCGTCCTGGAGATCCAGGAACGCCCCCGGCTCCCGCTCCCGGACCGGTACTGACCCGCCCATCCACGAAAGGGACTGTCATGCGGCGCACGGACGCACAGCATCACCAGGGCACACTGCACGGAAAGACGGCTGTGGTCACCGGCGGCAACCGCGGCCTCGGGCTGGCCATCGTGAACGAGTACCTGATGGAGGGGGCCGACGTCGTCTGCGCCTCCCGTACTCCCGGTGACATCAAGGCACTTCAGGACGAATACCCCGGCCGATGCCTGCATCTGCCGACGGATGTGACGGAGCCGGACTCGGTGGCGGAGGCGATGCGTGCCGCCGAGGAGGAGTTCGGCGGGCTGGACATCGTGGTCGCCAACGCGGGGATAAGCCGGGACGCCCGGGTGGAGAAGCTGGACCCGGCCGACTGGGACGCGATGACGGCCACCAACCTCAAGGGCGTCTTCCTGTGCACGAGGGCCGCCGTGCCCTACCTTCGCCGGCGCGGCGGCGGTGCCATCGTCAACGTCTCCTCCGCCCTGGCGAACCGGGTCGCCGTCGGCGCCGCGTGCTACAGCGCCACCAAGGCCGCGGTCGAGACGTTCACCAAGGTCACCGCGATCGAGCTGAGCCGGGACGCGATCCGGGTCAACGCGATCGCGCCCGGCTTCCTCGACGCGGGCATGGGGCGGGAGCTCACCGGCAATCCCCGGCTCTGGGAGTCCTACCGCAAGCGCTTCGCGCTGGGCAGGACCGGTGAGGCACGGGAAGCCGCGCGCGCCGCGGTCTTCCTCGCCTCAAAGGACGCCTCTTACGTCAACGGCGCCGTACTGGAGGTGAACGGCGGGCTGCTGTGGGCCTGAGCCGCGCGGGCCGGGCCGTTCACCGCGCGCGGGGGACCATGGGCAACGGACCGGCCGTCAGGCTCATGTGCGCGCGGGGGCGGATGCGCGTGCCGGCCACGGGCGACAGCCGCCACCGTGACGCGATGGCCGCGAGGGCCAGGGTCGCCTCCGTCATGCCGAAGACGTCACCGATGCACTTGCGGCTCCCGCCCCCGAACGGGAGATAGGAACCGCGGGCCACGTCCTTGGCCCGCTCGGGCAGCCACCGGTCCGGATCGAAGCGCCCCGGCGCCGGGAACAGCTCCGGGTGCCGGTGGATGACGAACGGGCTGATCAGGATGTCGCTCTTCGCCGGCACCAGACGGCCGCCGAGCTCCGTGTCCGCCGTGGTGGTCCGGGTGTAGAGCCAGGCGGGCGGGAACAGCCGCAGTGTCTCGGTGAAGACCCTCCGCGTGTAGTCGAGCCGGGGCAGATCGCCGTAGGCCGGCGGGCGCTCGCCGAGGACCTCGTCGACCTCGGCGTGGAGGCGCTCCTCGGCCGCCCGGTTCCCGCTGAGCAGGTGGAGGGACCAGGTCAGCGCGCTGGCGGTGGTCTCGATCCCCGCGAGCAGCAGCGTCATGACCTGGTCGTGGACCTCCTGGCCGGTCAGGTGCTCGCCCGTCTCGGGGTCCCGCGCCTCCAACAGGGCGGAGAGCAGGTCCCCTTGGTCCCCCTCCCGCTGCCGGTAGTCCTCGGTGATGCCCGCGATGAGCCGGTTGAGGCGGCCGAGCGCCTCGTCGAACTCCCGGTTCGCCGGGATCGGCAGCTTCGCGAGCAGCCCCGTGGGGTCGACCGCCCGCCGGTAGGCGCCCTGCACGACCACCGGCAGGCAGTGCTGGATCTCGGCGACGGCATGCGGCGCGATGGCGGTGGAGAACAGCGTGCGGGCGGTGACCCTCGCGGTCAGCGCCTGCATCGCCTTGCTGACGTCGATGACCTGACCGGACTGCCACGACCGGGTCTCGGCGTCGCACTCCTCACGCATCACCTCGGCGTACGTCGCGATCCGGGCCGGGTGGAAGGCGGGCTGGACCATCCGCCGCTGCCGCTTGTGATCGGCCCAGTCGGAAGTGATGAGGCCGTTGCCGAGGATCGGCCGCGCCTTGTCCTTGACGGGCCCGCCCGTGTCGAAGACACGCGAGTTGAGAAGCACCTTCTGCACCAGCTCGGGGTGGCACGGAAGGAACGCGCGCTGCGACCCGAGACGGAGCTCGACCAGGTCGCCGTGGGCGGACAGCGAGGTCAGGAACTCTAGGGGGCGCCGGCCGAGGCGCAGGGCATGGCCCACGAACGGCAGGCCGCCGGGAGCCGTCACCGACTTCCAGTGCTGAACGGGCCGTTCCTCGGTCCTCATGGTCTGTTGTCCTTAAGAGTGGGGTCTGACGGGAATGCGGCGGTGCCGGGCGCGGTCAGCGCGGCTCGCACACCATGGGCAGCGGGCCGGGCTCCAGGGTCGCCTTCGGCTGCGGCCGCAGCTTCGAGCCCGGCACGGGACGCAGGCGCCACCGGGAAGCGATGGTCACGACGATGAGAGCCGTCTCGGCCATCGCGAGGACGTCGCCGATGCACTTGTGGCTGCCCGCGCCGAACGGCAGCAGGGCGCCTCGCGGCACTTCCCTGGCCCGCTCCGGCAGCCAGCGATCGGGGTCGAAGACTCCGGGCCGGGGGAAGTGCTCCGGGTTGTGGTGCAGCGCCTGTGCGCTGTAGAGGACGGTGGTGCCGGCCGGCAGCCGCCGTCCCGCGAGCTCGGTGTCGACCGCCGTGACCCGCATCGACATCCAGGACGGTGGGTAGAGGCGCAACGCCTCGGTGACGACGTTCCGGGCGTACGGCAGCTTGTCCAGGTCCTCGAAGACCGGCAGCCGCCCCTCCAGCACACTGTCGATCTCGGCGTGCAGGCGCTCCTCGGCCCCGCGGTCCTGGCCGAGGAGGTGAAAGACGAAGGCCAGGGTCGAGGCGGTGGTCTCGCTCCCGGCGACCAGGAAGGTGACGACCTGGTCGAGCACCTCACGGTCCGACATGCCCCGGCCCGTCTCGTCGTCCCGGGCGCTGAGCAGGGTGGACAGCAGGTCGCCGTGGTCCTCCCCCGACCGGCGGCGTTCGGTGATCATCTCGTCGACGATCTCCCGGAGCCGCCTGTTGGCCTCGTCGTAGCGGCGGTTGGCCGGGGTGGGCAGCTTCTCCATCACGCCCAGGGGTGCGATGGTGCGCTTGTAGAGGCCCTGCGAGACGATGCGCAGACAGTGCCTCGCCTCGTCGATGGTCCGGTCGTCGATCCCGGTGGAGAACAGGGTCCGGGCCGCGACCCGCATGAGCAGGGCGTGCATGGCGTCGCTGATGTCCAGCACCTTGCCCTGCCGCCAGGAGGCGATCACCTTGCGGGTGTCCTCGCCGACCGCGGCGGTGTAGTCGGCGATCCGGGCGCCGTTGAAGGCGGGCTGCATCAGTCGGCGCTGGTAGCGGTGCTCCTCTCCGCGGGACACGGAGAGGCTGTTGCCCAGCAGTTGCCGGGCCTTGTCGAACAGCCCGCCCTTGTCGAAGGTGCGCGTGTTCACCAGGACCTGCCGCACCAGCTCGGGGTGGCAGGCGAGGTAGGCCGGACGGGGGCCGAGGCGGACCTCGACGAGGTCCCCGTGGGACGGCGCCGACGCCAGGAATTCCAAGGGCCGGCGCCACAGTTCGAGGACGTGCCCGAGCCCCGGGAGCGCTCCCGGCGCCACACCCGTCGTCCAGGTCCGGGTCGCATCCCCTGCCGCTTTGACCGTGGTCACGTTCTCCGCTTTCCTTCGTTCTCTGCGCGCTTGGCCGGTCGTTCGGACACGGAGGTGTCCCCGCGTCCTACTGAATGCGCGAATTGACGTCGTTCACCGCGGCCTTGTACCGCTTGTTCGTCGTGGTCCAGGTGAAGTTCCCCTGGAGAAGGTCCAGCAGGACGTCCCGGGTGACGTCGTCGAACGCCTTGATGCAGCGGATGTCCTCGACGATGTCCGCCAGGCGGCTCTCGAAGAAGGGGCGGAAGGACTCCGCGTCGTCGACGTCGCAGAGGTGGAAGCAGTTGGTGATCTGGCCGAGCGCCTTTTCCCGGTCGAACGAGTAGGCGTCGTTCACGATGGCCAGCCCACGGGTGGTCATGCGCGCCGCCAGCCCGGACTTGGCGTGCTCGGTGAACTGCTCGTTCCGGTATATCGGATACGACATCTTCATCCAGAAGTCGACCCCGACGTCGGTGACGCGGAACCGGAAGTACTGCTCGGGAGAGGAGGTGCAGAGCGCTTCCTTGATCGAGGAGTTCCGGAACATGTGGTCACTCGTCACGAAGGCACGCGCGCCCTCGTATGCGAACCACGCGTCCTCCTCGCTGTAGTACCTCTCGCAGATCCCGCGGAGCTCGGGCAGGAAGAGATCGAAGTCGTGGAGCGCCGGGTCCATGTCGTCCCACACGAAGGTCACGCAGTTCAGGATGCATACGGCCTTGAATGCCTCCCGGTCCCGGATGTGGCGGGCGCTCTGGGACCAGAAGACCACGCCCATGTACGAGATCCAGCGCTCGTCCGAGATCGTCTTCCCGAAGGGGGCGACGGCGGCATTGCAGGCGTCGATGCACTCCCTGAGTTCGGAATCCGTCAGTCCGCACATCTCGGGTGCGTAGCCGATGTCCCGTGCGAACACCTCGCCGAACCGGCTGGTGCAGTAGTCCAGATGCCGGCTCATACCCGCTCCGGCCGGTGCGCGTCCCTGGTCGAGCGCGGAGGGGACGGAAATGCCGGTGGTCATGAGTTCCTCACAGTGGCCATACGGGCGACCCGCCGCAGAGCGGCGGTCGCGTCCGGGGTGAACGGAGAATCTTCCAGGGTCTTCAGGGCCTGTCCGAGGCGGTCGTCGATCATCGCTTCGACAGCCGCGTGCGCACCGGTGGCATCGAGCACGGCCCTGACGACGGCCGCGCCTTCCTCCCCCAGCTGCGGGTCGCCCATCAGCTCGCGCAGCCTTGCCGTCTGCTCGGCGTCGGCGCGGCTCAGGGCGAGGGCGGTGAGGGTGGTGTTCTTCCCCTCCCGGAGATCGTCCAGGCGGGACTTACCGGTGTCCCGGGGATCGCCGTACACGCCGAGGAGGTCGTCCCGGAGCTGGAACGCCTCGCCGAGAGGCAGCGCGTAGGCCGTGCACGCCGCCATGACCTCCGCGCTCGCGCCGGCGATGGCGGCACCGATGTGCAGGGGGCGTTCGATGGTGTACTTGGCGGTCTTGTAGCGGATGACGTTCAGCGTGGCGTCGACGTCGTCGGACAGCATCCCGGTCGCGCACAGGTCGAGATACTGGCCGATCATGACTTCGGTCCGCATTTCGGCCAGGAGCGGGAGAACCGCGCTCAACTGGCCGGCCGAGAGTCCCGCCGTGTGGAGCAGTTCGTCGGACCAGACCAGCGCCAGATCGCCCAGCAGGACCGCCGCGCCCATGCCGAACCGGTCGGCCTGCTCCGGGTCCCGGCCCGCGGGCCGGGAGTCGGCCAGAGCGCGGTGCGCGGTCGGCCTGCCGCGCCGGGTGTTGCTGCTGTCCATGACGTCGTCGTGGATGAGCGCGAAGGCGTGGAACAGCTCCAGGCAGGCCGCCACCCTGATCACGGACTCGGTGTCCGTGCCGCCGTCGGCGGCACGCCACCCCGTGACACAGAGCAACGGCCGGATCCGCTTGCCGCCCGACAGGAACTCCCGCAGGAGCCCGGCGAGATAGGACAGATAGGGCTCGTCCGAGGCGGCCGCCTTGGCCGTCAGGAACTCCTCCAGGACGTCGTCGACGGACAGCAGGATGTCAGCGGGTTCCAATAGATCCGAGGTCAGTACAGAGGCAGTCACGAGCCGGTCCCCCCGATGCGCCCGACCGGTCGGTCAGGCATCCCGTTCGAGTACATGACCTCCAGTACGCCTCAGGAGAACCGGCTTTGGAAGTGACACTGGCATATGAACATGTTGAACGTGTTGAACGGTTGAACTCTTGTGAAATCTGGGATCCGCGGATGCCTAGACGGGCACGCAACGGCCGCCTTCCGTGCGGTAGTTCCAGCGCGCACCGTGTGTCACCAGCTCCCCCACCGCCCCCACGAACCGCTCCACGTGCTCGTCCGGCGTCCCCGCGCCGAAGCTCACCCGTACCGCGTTGAGCGACTGCCCCTCCGGCGCGCCGCACTCGCCGGGGGCGTCCCCCTCGCCGCCGAGCAGCGTGCGCACCAGCGGGTGGGCGCAGAAGAGCCCGTCGCGCACACCGATGCCGTACTCCGCGGACAGCGCCGCCGCGAAGTGCGAGCTGTTCCAGCCGTCGACGACGAAGGAGAGGACTCCCACGCGCGGGGCGTCGTCGCCGAAGAGCGACAGCACGCGGACGCCCGGCACCCGGGCGAGGCCCTCGCGGACGGCCGCGACGAGCTGCCGTTCCCGCTCGACGAGCCGGTCGAAGCCCGCCTCGCGGAGCGCCTTGCAGGCCGACGCGATGGCGTAGGCGCCGATGACGTTGGGCGAGCCGGCCTCGTGCCGGGCGACGGTGTCGTGCCACTCGACGTCCACGCCGCCCCCGGCGCCCCGCGTCACCGCACGGCTGGCGCCGCCGCCCGCGAGGTACGGCTCGGCGTCCCGCAGCCAGTCCGGCCGCCCGGCCAGCACCCCGGCGCCGAACGGCGCGTAGAGCTTGTGCCCGGAGAAGGCGATCCAGTCGGCGCCCAGCTCCGTGAGGTCCACCGGGTGGTGCGGGACCAGCTGTGCCGCGTCGACGACGATCCGGGCGCCGTGCGCGTGGGCCGCGGCCGTCAACTCCCGTACGGGCCAAAGCTCTCCGGTCACGTTCGACGCGCCCGTCACACAGACCAGGGCCGGTCCGTAGGGCTCGCGGTCCGCGAGGGCGCGCTCCAGGATCTCGACCGCCTGGCGCGGGCAGCGGGGCGCGTCGAGGTAGGTGACGGTGACGTCCGCGCGCCGCTCCCACGGCAGCAGCGCGGCGTGGTGCTCGGACTCGAAGACGAACACCCGGGTGCCCGGCGGCAGCGCGGCCGCGAGGAGGTTGAGCGAGTCGGTGGTCGAGCGGGTGAAGACGACCTGGTCACCGGCGCGGCAGCCGAGGAACGCGGCGATCTCCGCCCGGCTGTTCTCGAAGAGGTCGGTCGACAGCTGCGAGAGGTGGCCCGCCCCGCGGTGCACGCTGCCGTAGTACGGGGCGTACGCCGCCACGTCGTCCCACACCCGCTGGAGCGCGGGGGCGCTCGCCGCGTAGTCCAGGGCCGCGTAGGTCACCTCGCCGCCGGTGACGAGCGGGACGCGGACGTCGTTGCCGAGGACGGGCAGGGGGGCGTAGTCGGTGGCGGACGGGGCGGCAACAGGGCATGCGGACATGGCGAATTCTCCCGGGTACAGGCGGAAAGGCTGTGTACACGCACCCGCGAGAGACCTCAGCGGTGTGCGGAAAGAACGGCCCGGCGCACGGCGGTGCCGCGGCGGGACGCAAGGGGAAACGGGCCCGAGGCCCTATCGCATTCGCTGAATCATGGAGGATCTCCCTCGACAACCAGGATCCCTGGCGAGGGATCCGCGCTTGCCGCAGACCTCTTTGCCTGCGACCTGGTCATCACCCGGGGCACCCCGCCACGGAAGGAGGGTTGCCGGACAGCGGGCCGGGGCCGTGTCGCTGTCACTCGTGACCTGGCGGAGAGTATGGCACAACTGATCGTCGGGCGGGAAGGCCGTCCGCATCACGGACGCGGGCCGCACGCCACCGGCGCGGATGCCCGGACTTCCGGTCCGGGGCACGGGATCACCGCACCCCGGACCGGCGGCTCTACGCGTTGCTCGCGGCCACCCAGCGGTCCAGGGCCCGCTTCGCCGCCCCGGAGTCGACCGACTCGGCGGCGCGGGCGATGCCCGCCGCGATCTGCTCGGTGAGCGGCGCGTCCGTCTGCTCCAGCGCCACCAGCGCCGCGGCCGCGTTCAGCAGCACCGCGTCCCGCGCGGGCCCGGTCTCACCGGCCAGCAGACGGCGGGCTACATCGGCGTTGTACGCGGCGTCGGCACCCTTGAGCGCCTCGACCGGGACCAGCGGGATGCCCACGTCCCGCGGGTCGAAGGGCTGCTCCCGCACCTGGCCGTCGCGGACGGTCCACACGCGTGAGGTCGCGGTGGTGGTCAGCTCGTCCAGCCCGTCGTCCCCGCGGAAGACCAGCGCCGAGGAGCCGCGCTCGGCGAGCACCCCGGCGAGGATCGGGGCCATGCGGGCGTCGGCGACACCGGTCGCCTGGGCGCGCACCTGCGCGGGGTTGGTCAGCGGGCCGAGCACGTTGAAGGTGGTGCGGATGCCCAACTCGCGCCGCGCGGGCGCCACATAGCGCAGCGAGGGGTGGAACTTCACCGCGAAGCAGAAGGTGATGCCCGCCTCCTCGGCGACCTCCACCACCCGGCGCGGCGTCAGGTCCAGATTGACGCCCAGCTTCTCCAGGACGTCGGAGGCGCCGCTGGAGGAGGAGGCCGCGCGGTTGCCGTGCTTGACGACCTTGACGCCGGTGCCGGCGACGACGATCGAGGCCATGGTGGAGATGTTGACGGTCTTGGCGCCGTCGCCGCCGGTGCCCACGATGTCCACGCTCGGGCCGGGCACCTCGATGAGGTTGGCGTGCGAGTACATCGCGCGCACCAGGCCGGAGATCTCGGCGACGGTCTCCCCCTTGGCCCGCAACGCGACCGCGAATCCGGCGATCTGGGCGTCGGTGGCCTCCCCGCGCATGATCCGGTCCATGGCCCAGGCGGTGTCGTCCGCGCCGAGGTCCGAACCGCTCAGCAGGGTGTTCAGCAGACCCGGCCAGGAGGGTGCCACCGCGCTGTCGCCGCCCGCCGGGGTCACAACGTTCATGGTCCACGCTCCTGGTGGTCGGTCGGAGAGCCGCGGCCGTCCGGGGCTCTGCCGGTCCAGCCTATCCAGGCCCGGGGAACGGCGAAGAGCCCCGTCCACGCGCTGGACGGGGCTCTTGCTGTGGCGATCAGCGATCACTGACCGGCCGGGGCCGGTGCGAGGCGGATCAGTGGTGGCCGTGGCCGCTGGTGATCTCCTGGAACTCCTCCGCGGTGGCCTTGGGGATCTGCGTCCCCTCGCCGTAGAAGCCCTTGGAGAGCTTCACGCGGAGCTTCTGCGTGGCGCCGGCCTTGCGCTCGACACCGTTCTCGTCGACCTCGGGGGTGAGCTCGAGCGGCTTGGGCTGCTCGTGCGCCGTGAGGGTGTGCAGCTGCTCCTGCGAGAGCGGCTCGTGGATCTCGACGAACTCACCGTGCGGCAGGCGCTTGATGATGCCCGACTCGCGGCCGTGCAGCACCTTGTCCCTGTCGCGCCGCTGGAGGCCCATGCACATCCGGCGGGTGGCGATGAAGGCCAGGACCGGAAGGACGAAGAAGCCGATGCGGACGAACCAGGTGATGGCGTTGATCGAGAGGTGGAAGTGGGTGGCCCACAGGTCGTTTCCACCACCGATGAGCATCACGAAGTACGCGGTGACCCAGGCGACGCCGAACGCGGTGCGCGTCGGGGCGTTGCGCGGACGGTCCAGCAGGTGGTGCTCACGCTTGTCGCCGGTGACCCAGGACTCGATGAACGGGTAGACGGCGATGGCGCCCAGGACCACGGGGAAGACCATCATCGGGATGAACACGCCCAGGACGAGCGTGTGACCCCAGAGGTTGATCTCCCAGCCCGGCATGACACGGATCAGACCCTCGGCGAAGCCCATGTACCAGTCGGGCTGGGCGCCGGTGGACACCTGGTCCGGCCGGTAGGGGCCGATGGCCCAGATCGGGTTGATCGAGGCGAGCGCGGCGATGGCCGCGATCACACCGAAGACCAGGAAGAAGAAGCCTCCGGCCTTGGCCATGTAGACCGGCATCAGCGGCATGCCGACGACGTTCTTGTTCGTCCGGCCGGGGCCGGGGAACTGCGTGTGCTTGTGGTACACGACGAGGATCATGTGGGCCACGACCAGGCCGAGCATGATGCCCGGCAGCAGCAGGACGTGGATCGAGAAGAACCGCGGCACGAAGTCCGAGCCGGGGAACTCGCCACCGAAGAGGAACATCGACATGTACGTGCCGACGATCGGGAAGGAGAGGATCGCGCCTTCCATGAACCGCACACCGGTGCCGGACAGCAGGTCGTCCGGCAGGGAGTAACCGGTGAAGCCGGTGAACATGCCCAGCACGAACAGCAGGAAGCCGAACAGCCAGTTGATCTCACGCGGCTTGCGGAACGCGCCCGTGAAGAAGACGCGCATCATGTGCACGAACATGCCCGCGAGGAAGACCAGCGCGGCCCAGTGGTGGATCTGCCGGACCAGCAGACCGCCACGGACGTCGAAGCTGATGTTCAGCGTGGAGGCGAACGCCTCCGACATGCGCATGCCCTGCATGGGGACGTAGGGACCGTGGTAGACGGTCTCCTCCATGCTCGGGTGGAAGAACAGCGTCAGATACACACCCGTGAGGATGATGATCAGGAAGCTGTAGAGGCAGACCTCGCCCAGCATGAAGGACCAGTGGTCCGGGAAGATCTTGCGCATGTTGGCCTTGGCCAGGCTGTAGATGCCCAGTCGGCCGTCGGCCCAGTCGGCAACCCGCTCGCCGGCGGGCGCCTTGCGCCTGCCCTGCGCGTCGGCGCCGTAGGCATCGGTCGTTGAAGTACTCATCCGCGCTCCCAGAAGGCAGGACCGACGGGCTCGGCGAAGTCGCCCATCGCCTCGAGGTAGCCCTTGTCATTGACCTTGATCCGCAGCTGCGGCAGAGCGTGCCCGGCCGGACCGAAGATCACCCGTCCGCCGTCGGACAGGTCGAAGGTGGACTGGTGGCACGGGCAGAGCACGTGGTGCGTCTGCTGCTCGTAGAGGCTGATCGGGCAGCCGACGTGCGTGCAGATCTTGGAGAAGGCGACGATACCGTCCGCCGACCAGTCCAGTTCCTTCTTGTCCTTGATGTTCTCCGGACGGAGCCGGACGATCATCAGGGCAGCCTTGGCGATCTTCTGCTGGAAGTCGTGGTCCTCCTCCTTCATGCCCTCGGGCATGGCGAAGGTGAGGGACCCGACCTGGATGTCCTCGGGGCGCAGCGGCTGATTCGTGTTCTGGTTGATCAGCATCTTGCCCTCGGACCAGGCGGTCTTGCGGAGCTTGGTGCCCGGCAGCGGACCGAGGTCGCGGAGCAGCACCACACCGGAGAGCGGCACCAGGGCCAGCGCGCCGAACATGGTGTTGCGGATCAGCTTGCGACGGCCGAACGCCGACTCCTCGGCACCGGCCGCGAAGTCCGCCAGGACCTTGGCCTTGACCTCGGGCTCGGCGGCGATCGCGTGCCGCTCGTCGATGACCTCGGCGTCGGACATCAGGGTGCGGGCCCAGTGGACCGCGCCCGCGCCGATGCAGAACAGCGCCACGCCCAGGGTGAGGCCCAGCGCGAAGTTCAGCGCGCTGATGTGGCCGATCGGGAAGACGTAGATGATCTTGTCGACCGGGATGGACACGTACGAGGCGATGAAGCCGACCGTGGCCACCATCGACAGCAGGAACAGGAAGGCGACCGCGCGCTCGGAGCGCTTCGCGGCCCGCTCGTCGATGTCCTGGACGCGATGCTCGTGCGGCGGCAGGCCCGGGTCGGCGAACGGGTCGCCGACCGGCTTGGTCACGGCACTGGTGTGCGTGTCGCCCTGCGCGCTCGGCAGGTTCTCTTCTGGAATGTCTTGGCTACTCATGACTTCTTGGCCTTTGCGGTCCGGGCGGCGACCCAGATGGCGACGGCGATCAGCGCGCCCAGGCCGAAGATCCACGCGAACAGGCCCTCACTGACGGGGCCGAGGCCACCGAGTTCGAGGCCGCCCGGGCTCTCCGACTTGCTGCTGTTGACCGTGTCGAGGTACGCGATGATGTCCTTCTTGTTCTTCTCCGTCATCGTGGTGTCGGGGAAGGAAGGCATGTTCTGCGGGCCGGTCTGCATGGCCTCGTAGATGTGCTTCGGGTTGACGTCCGTCAGGTCCGGAGCGTACTTGCCGTTCGAGAGCGCGCCGCCCTTGCCGGTGAAGTTGTGGCACTGGGCGCAGTTCGTCCGGAAGAGCTCGCCACCCTTGGCGATGTCCGCGCCGTCGGGGCTGTACTGGTCCTTGGACGGGACCGACGGACCGGCACCGAGCGAGGCGATGTAGGCCGCGAGCTGGTCGATCTCGGCCTGCGAGTAGATCGCCTTCTTCCGCGGCGCCTGGGCACCCTGCTGCTGGAGCGGCATGCGGCCGGTGGCGACCTGGAAGTCGACGGCCGCGGCGCCCACGCCGACGAGGCTCGGGCCGTCGGAGGTGCCCTGACCGCCGGTGCCGTGGCAGCTTGCGCAGCCCACGGAATAGAGCTTCTTGCCCTCCTCGATGGCAAGGGACTGGGCGGCGGTGTCATCGGCCTTGGCCGTGTCCGCCGGCGCGAACGCGGCGTACAGCCCCCCAGTTACCGCCAGCGCGAAGAGTAGGACGACGACCGCCGCCAGCGGATGGCGTCGTCGTGCGGAGAGCTTTTTCACGGATTACCCCGGTGTCAGGATCTTCTGCGTCGATGCTGGACTGTTTGGTCCGGTCGGACCGAAACCGAAATCTTCGATTACTTGATCAAGTAGATCGTGGCGAAGAGGCCGATCCAGACCACGTCGACGAAGTGCCAGTAGTAGGACACGACAATGGCCGCCGTCGCCTGGTGGTGAGTGAACCTCTTGGCCGCGTACGTCCTGCCCAGGACCAGCAGGAAGGCGATCAGGCCGCCCGTCACATGCAGTCCGTGGAAGCCGGTCGTCAGATAGAACGCCGAGCCGTACGGGTCGGAGGACAGGGAGAGCCCGTCCTTCTTGACCAGGTCCGTGTACTCGAAGATCTGACCGCCGATGAAGATGGCACCCATCACGAACGTGATCGCGAACCAGGTGCGCAGCTTCTTCACGTCGCCACGCTCGGCAGCGAAGACGCCGAGCTGGCACGTGAGGGAGGAGAGCACCAGGATCGTGGTGTTCGTCGCTGAGAACGGAACGTTCAGCGAGGACGCCATCTCCTTCCAGTGGTCCGTTCCGGTCACCGATCGGAGGGTGAAGTACATCGCGAAGAGGGCCGCGAAGAACATCAGCTCGGAACTCAGCCAGATGATGGTTCCGACGCTGGTGAGGTTCGGCCGGTTGACCGACGGGTGCGCGTGCCCGGTATCTACTGCTGTTGCTGTCGCCACGACCGACATTATGTCGGTCGCTTATCTCGCGCTCACTCCGGGGGGTGCCGTTCGGTGTGTCAAGACCGTATGCGCTGCTCGTACGGCCCAGGCCGGCGATCCCCCAAAGGGGGGAAGCGTGGGTTCCGCCGACCCCTGCGGCCCCGGCGGGCGGCGCTGGTGACGGGCCGTCGGACCGCCTCACGACGCATCCGGGTTTTCCCGCCCCTCCTCGGGCGCGGCGCCCGCGGAGTAGCATCCGCGCATTGGTGCGTTCCGCATCCGAGCCACAGCCGTGCCCTTCGTCCACAAGCCTGGAGGAACGATGCAGCCGACCGCCACGGTGCTGGTCTACAGCGACGACGCGGGCACCCGCGAGCAGGTGCGGCTGGCCGCCGGGCAACGTCCCGCCGCCGATGTGCCACCGGTGCGGTACGTGGAGTGCGCGACGCTCCCCGCGGTCCTGAAGGCCCTGGAGGAGCGCCGGATCGACGTGTGCGTCCTGGACGGTGAGACGGCGCCCGCGGGCGGCATGGGCGTCTGCAGGCAGCTCAAGGACGAGGTGTTCCGCTGCCCGCCGGTGCTGCTGCTCATGGGCCGCCCGCAGGACGCCTGGCTGGCCACCTGGAGCCGTGCCGACGCCGCGGTCACCCACCCGCTGGACCCGGCGGCCTTCGCGGACACCCTGGCCGGGCTGCTGCGCGACGCCGCGCGGCCGCAGCCCGACGGCCCGGGGAAGCACGTGGTGGGCGCCTGAGGGCCGGTCACGGCCCGCGGCGGGGTCAGAGCCGCGGGCGGAGGCGGGCCGCATCGGCGGGGCTGCTCCCGTCGCGCTTCCCGGCCGCGAGGGCGCTGCCCTCGCGCCACTGCTGCCACGACATGTTCCAGTCGCCGAAGCCGTTGTCGAAGGGCGTCATGGTGGCCCCGGCGCTGCCCACGACCTTGACGACGTCGCCCAGGTGGATGGTGTCGAAGAACCACTTGGCGTTCTCGGTGCTCATGCCGGTGCAGCCGTGGCTGACGTTCTCGGCGCCCTGCGACCCCTCCGACCAGGGGGCGGCGTGCACGTACTCGCCGCTCCAGGTGACCCGGGTCGCCCAGTAGACGGGCAGGTCGTAGGAGTCGTCGCTGCCCTCGGCGATGCCGATGCTGGTGCCGCGCATCCGTACGAAGGATTCGCGGCCGAGGACCACCTTGACGCCGTTGCGGGTGGCGTAGCCGGGCTTGCCCGTGGTCACCGGGATGGACCGGATCTCCTGGCCGTTGCGGAGCACGGTCATGCTGTGGCCGGCCGCGTCGGTGATGGCCTCGATCCGGTCGCCGATGGTCAGCTTCACGGGCTTGGAGGACCCTCCGTAGAGCCCGCCGCCCACCTTGATGCCGTCCAGGCCGGAGCGCGCCTGCACGGTGGCGTGGGCGGGCCAGTAGTCCTTGGGGCGGTAGTGCAGGGTGCGGTTGTCCACCCAGTGCCAGGCGCCCTCCACGGAGGGCTCCGAGTCGACCTTGAGGGCCCGCTCGATGGTGGACCGGGCCGCGGGGTCCTGGACGGGGGCGCTGAGTTCCGCGGTGATGGGCTGTCCGACGCCGTAGGTGCCGCTCTGCGGGCCGAAATTCACCCTCAGCAGGCGGTCCGCCGCGCTGGTGTCGAAACCGATCGTCCGGCGCCCTGGAGCGCCGTTCTCGTCCTCGGTGCTCACCCGCACCGTGTAGTGGGCACCGGCCGCCAGGGCGCCGGTGCTGTGCCAGTGGGTGCCGTCGGGGGCGAGTTCGCCCTGCACGTAGCGCCCGGCGGCGTCGGTGGCGGTGACGTCGGTGATCCGGTCGGAGCCGCTCGCCCGCACCTCCAGTGGCTTGCTGGGGTCGGCCTTCTCCCCGTCACCGGCGCTGGCGAGCATGACCTGCCCGGTGGCGTCGTAGGGCTTGTCGGCCAGCGGGTTGGACGAGCCGCCGCACGCGGAGGCCCCCAAGGCCAGGGAGACCATCAGCAGGGCCCCCCGGACCACCGTGCGGCGTCGAGGTGAGTGACTCATGGTCACACCGTAGGAAGGAACGGAGGGCACGGCCTGCGGGGTGACTGCGAACGGGTGCACTTGGCAACGCCGGGCCGCCACTGCTCCGTCCGTGGCACCGCCCTGATGTCCCGGGGAAAAACAGCCGTGCCCCGCACACCTTGCGGTGTGCGGGGCACGGCGTGCGCGCGGTCCGGCGAACCTACTGGTTCGCGTTCTCACCGCGGTAGAACTCGAACACCCAGCCGAAGAGGCCGACCAGGATGACCGGGGCGGAGAAGTACATCAGCCACCAGCCGAAGACGACGCCCATGAAGGCGAGCGCGCCACCGACGGCCAGGGCCAGCGGCTGCCAGCTGTGCGGGGCGAAGAAGCCCAGCTCACCGGCGTCGTCCGCGACATCGGCGTCCACGTTGTCCTGCGCGCCGACGTCCACCCGGCGCGCGGTGAACGCCAGGTAGTAGCCGACCATGATGCACAGGCCGAAGGCCAGGAACAGCGCGGTGGTACCGGCAGGCTCCTTCGACCACACGCCGTAGACGATCGCCATGGCGAGGACGAAGACGGAGAGCCAGATGAACATCCGGCCTTGGACCTTCACTTGCCGGCCTCCTTGCCACCCGCGAGGGCCTTGTCATGCGAACCGGCGAGGTTCTCCTCGAGCTCCAGCGCCGCGATCTCCGGGTGGTGCAGATCGAAGGCCGGGGCCTCGGAGCGGATGCGCGGCAGCGTGAGGAAGTTGTGCCGCGGCGGCGGGCAGGAGGTCGCCCACTCCAGCGAGCGGCCGTAGCCCCACGGGTCGTCGACCTCGACCTTCTTGCCGTACTTGGCGGTCTTCCAGACGTTGTAGAAGAACGGCAGGATCGACAGGCCGAGCAGGAACGAGCTGATCGTCGAGATCGTGTTCAGCGTGGTGAAGCCGTCCGCCGCCAGGTAGTCGGCGTAGCGGCGCGGCATGCCCTCGACACCCAGCCAGTGCTGCACCAGGAACGTGCCGTGGAAGCCCACGAACAGCGTCCAGAAGGTGATCTTGCCCAGGCGCTCGTCCAGCATCTTGCCGGTGAACTTCGGCCACCAGAAGTGGAAGCCGGCGAACATCGCGAAGACGACCGTACCGAAGATCACGTAGTGGAAGTGCGCCACCACGAAGTACGAGTCGGAGACGTGGAAGTCCAGCGGCGGCGAGGCCAGGATGACACCGGTCAGACCGCCGAAGGTGAAGGTGATCAGGAAGCCGATGGCCCACAGCATGGGCGTCTCGAAGGAGAGCGAGCCCTTCCACATGGTGCCGATCCAGTTGAAGAACTTCACACCGGTCGGGACCGCGATCAGGAAGGTCATGAAGGAGAAGAACGGCAGGAGCACGCCGCCCGTCACGTACATGTGGTGCGCCCACACCGTCACCGAGAGACCGGCGATGGCGATCGTGGCGGCGATGAGGCTGCCGTAACCGAACATCGGCTTCCGGCTGAAGACCGGAATGACCTCGGAGATGATGCCGAAGAACGGCAGGGCGATGATGTACACCTCTGGATGGCCGAAGAACCAGAAGAGGTGTTGCCACAGCAGTGAGCCGCCGTTGGCCGCGTTGAAGATCTGCGCACCGAATTTACGGTCCGCCTCCAGGGCGAACAGCGCCGCCGCGAGCACCGGGAAGGCCAGCAGGACCAGGACACCGGTCAGCAGGACGTTCCAGGTGAAGATCGGCATGCGGAACATCGTCATGCCGGGAGCGCGCATGCAGATGATCGTGGTGATGAAGTTGACCGAACCGAGGATCGTGCCGAAGCCGGAGAAGGCCAGACCCATGATCCACATGTCGGCGCCGACGCCCGGCGAGCGGACCGCGTCCGACAGCGGGGAGTAGGCGAACCAGCCGAAGTCGGCCGCACCCTGCGGGGTGAGGAAGCCGGCCACCGCGATCAGCGAGCCGAAGAGGTAGAGCCAGTAGGCGAACATGTTCAGCCGCGGGAACGCCACGTCGGGCGCACCGATCTGGAGCGGCATGATCCAGTTCGCGAAACCGGCGAACAGGGGCGTCGCGAACATCAGCAGCATGATCGTGCCGTGCATCGTGAACGCCTGGTTGAACTGCTCGTTCGACATGATCTGCGTGCCGGGACGGGCGAGCTCGGCGCGCATGAGGAGCGCCATCAGGCCGCCGATGCAGAAGAACGCGAACGACGTGACCAGATACATCGTGCCGATGGTCTTGTGGTCAGTGGTGGTGAGCCACTTGATCACTTGATTACCGGGCTGCTTCTGGCGTACGGGTGGTGCTGCCGAGGCCGTCGCGGCGGCGGCACCCTGGGGTTCGTTGAGGATGCTCACTTGTTCTTGGTCTCCGCGTTCTTCGCGTGATCCGTCTGCGCGATGCCCGCCGGCTGGTAGCCGGTCTGGCCCTTCTTCGCAAGATCCTTCAGATGCTGCTGGTAGCGCTCAGGCGAGACGACCTTGACATTGAAGAGCATGCGGGAGTGGTCCTGGCCGCAGAGCTCGGCACACTTGCCGAAGAAGGTGCCCTCCTTGTTCGGGGTCACCGTGAAGCTGTTGGTGTGCCCCGGGATGACGTCCTGCTTCATCAGGAACGGCACCACCCAGAAGGAGTGGATGACGTCCCGCGAGGTCAGGACGAACTCCACCGTCTCACCCTTGGGCAGCCACAGGGTCGGGCCCGGGTTGCCGTTCTGCGGGTTCCGCTCACCGGGGGTACCGACCTCGTACACACCCTCCGCGCCCTGCGGTGCCTTCTTCAGGAACCGGTCGGGGATCGCGTCCAGCTCCTTGTTGGCACGGAGCGGCTGCGCCGGAGTGGCCGTGTTGCCGTCGACGTTCTCCATGTAGTTGAACGCCCAGCTCCACTGGAAGCCCACCACGTTGATGAGGTGCTTCGGCTTCTCAGGGTTGGTCAGAAGCTTGTTCTCATCGCGCGCGGTGAAGTAGAAGAACACCGACACGATGATGATCGGAACCGCGGTGTACAGCGCCTCGATGGGCATGTTGTACCGGGTTTGCGTGGGGATCTGCACCTTCGTCCGGCTACGCCGGTGGAAGATGACGCTCCAGATGATCAGGCCCCACACCAGGACGCCGACCACGAGGGCGGCGGCCCAAGAGCCCTGCCACAGGGAGAGGATCCTCGGGGCCTCTTCCGTGACGGGAGTGGGCATTCCGAGGCGGGGGAAGTCCTTATATGTGCAACCGGAGGCGGTCGCCAGGACAGCGCCCGCGGCCAGCGCCTGCAGCAGCTTCCGCCGCACCGGGCGCCGCGACGAGCGGTCGGAGCCGTTGGGACTCACGTAGCGCCTTCCCGAGAGTCTCGCCCGTGCGGCCGGCTGCGGCCGTCTCTCTGGTCGGTCGCCGGCCCGCTGCGGGCAGGGGTTTGGATGTTTATGCGGACCAAACCCTACTGGACGCTATTTGGGGTCGCGCGGGGAGGGTGCCCAACGCGCCGGGTCACTCCCCGAAGGGATGGAATCTCGGCGTCCGGAGGCTATCTGGAAGACCGTCAGCAGGGGCGTCCGACACACGGATCCACCGTGTTTCGCCAGGGTGATTCGTGGCTGCGGCAGCGTCGCCGAACGGCCCAGCGGGCAGCGCGTTAGCGTAAGACGTGCCCTACTTCGACGCCGCCTCCGCCGCGCCCCTGCACCCCGTCGCCCGTCAGGCCCTGCTGGCCTCGCTCGACGAGGGGTGGGCCGATCCCGCCCGGCTCTACCGCGAGGGGCGGCGGGCCCGCCTGCTGCTGGACGCCTCGCGCGAGGCCGCCGCGGACGCCGTGGGCTGCCGGCCGGACGAGCTGGTGTTCACCCCTTCGGGTACCCGCGCGCTGCACGACGGCATCGCCGGTGCCCTCGCGGGCCGGCGGCGCGTCGGCCGCCATCTGGTGGTGTCCGCGGTGGAGCACTCCGCCGTCCTCCAGTCGGCCGCGGCGCTCGAAGCGGCCGGCGGCGGCTTCACCGAGGTGCCGGTGGACCGTACGGGCCGGGTGGCACCGGGCGCGTACGCCGCGGCCCTGCGGGCGGACACCGCGCTCGCCGCCCTCCAGTCCGCCAACCACGAGGTGGGCACCGAGCAGCCGGTCGCCGAGGTGGCCGAGGAGTGCCGGGCGGCGGGCGTGCCGTTGCTCGTGGACGCGGCGCAGTCGCTCGGCTGGGGGCGCGTCGGGGGCGGCTGGTCGCTGCTGACGGCCAGCGCGCACAAGTGGGGCGGGCCCTCGGGCGTGGGGCTGCTGGCCGTGCGCAAGGGGGTGCGGTTCGCGGCCCAGGGACCGGCGGACGAGCGGGAGTCGGGGCGCGCCCCCGGCTTCCCCGACCTCCCGGCGATCGTGGCCGCCGCGGCCTCGCTGCGGGCCGTGCAGGCGGAGGCGGCGGCCGAAGGGGCCCGGCTGCGGGCGCTGGTGGACCACGTGCGGACGCGGGTGCCGGAGCTCGTACGGGACGTGGAGGTCGTCGGCGACCCGGAGCGGCGGCTGCCGCACCTGGTCACCTTCTCGTGCCTCTATGTGGACGGCGAGAGCCTGCTGCACGCCCTGGACCGGGCCGGTTTCTCCGTGTCGTCCGGCTCCTCGTGCACGTCCAGCACGCTGACGCCCAGCCATGTGCTGCGGGCGATGGGGGTGCTGTCGGAGGGCAACGTCCGGGTATCGCTGCCGGTGGGCACCGCCGAGGAGGACGTCGAGCGGTTCCTTCAGGTGCTGCCCGGGGTGGTGGCGTCGGTACGGGAGCAGCTGGGCGCCCCGACGGAGGCGGCGGCGCCGGCCGGTGAGACGGCGGAGCTGGTCGTCGACGCGCTCGGCAAGCGGTGCCCGATCCCGGTGATCGAGCTGGCGAAGGCGTTCCCGGGAGTGCCGGTGGGCGGGCTGGTCACGGTGCTGTCCGACGACGAGGCCGCCCGGCTCGACGTGCCGGCGTGGTGCGCCATGCGGGAGCAGGAGTACGTGGGCGAGCGGCCGGTGGAAGGCGGGGTCGCCTACACGGTGCGGCGCCTCACGTGACCGCTGACGGTGCGCCCACCGGGGTGCCGGGCCGCTGACGCGGCGCCCACCGGGGTGCCGCCTCGGCTTGTCGTGCGTCTGCGCCCCGGCGGGGGTTGCTCGCGCAGTTCCCCGCGCCCCTCACGGGGCGCACCTCGTGCGAGACGGCGCCCCACAGGGGCGCGGGGAACTGCGCGACCGGCCGAAGGCGGCCCGCGGCCGCGCACGGGGCAGGCGAGGCAGCCCGGTGGGCGGCGGGGTCCGGGGCGGCAGCCCCGGAGGGTGACCCGGCGTCGGCCCTAGCCCAGGTGGGCCTTCACCTCGGCGGCGGCGTCCTCGCCGTACGCCTTGGTGAAGCGCTCCATGAAGTGGCCGCGGCGGAGCTCGTACTCCTGCGTGCCCAGGGTCTCGATGACGAGCGTGGCCAGCATGCAGCCCAGCTGGGCCGCGCGCTCCAGGGACAGCTCCCAGGTGACGCCCGCGAGGAAGCCCGCGCGGAAGGCGTCGCCGACGCCGGTCGGGTCGACCTTGGCCTCCTCCTGGGCGCAGCCGACCTCGACGGCGGGCTCGCCGACGCGCTCGATGCGCACACCCCGGGCGCCCAGCGTGGTGACGCGGGTGCCGACCTTGGCCAGGATCTCGTCCGCCGACCAGCCGGTCTTGGACTCGATGAGGGCCTTCTCGTACTCATTGGTGAAGAGGTAGGCCGCGCCCTCGACCAGCTGGCGGATGTCGTCGCCCTCGAGCCGGGCAAGCTGCTGGGAGGGGTCGGCGGCGAAGGGGATGCCCCGGGTGCGGCACTCCTGCGTGTGGCGGAGCATCGCCTCGGGGTCGTCCGCGCCGATGAGGACGAGGTCGAGGCCGCCGACGCGGTCGGCGACCGGCTGGAGCTCGATCTGGCGGGCCTCGCTCATCGCGCCGGTGTAGAAGGACGCGATCTGGTTGTGATCGGTGTCCGTCGTGCAGACGAAGCGCGCGGTGTGCAGGACCTCGGAGATGCGGACGGAGGCGGTGTCGACGCCGTGCCGGTCGAGCCAGGCGCGGTACTCGGCGAAGTCCTGGCCGGCCGCGCCGACGAGGACGGGACGCAGGCCGAGCAGGCCCATGCCGAAGCAGATGTTGGGACCGACGCCACCGCGGCGCACGTCCAGTTCGTCGACGAGGAAGGAGAGGGAGACGGTGTGCAGCTGGTCCGCCACGAGCTGATCGGCGAAACGGCCGGGGAAAGTCATCAGGTGGTCGGTGGCGATGGAGCCGGTGACAGCGATACGCACGGCGGGTCTGCTCCTGCGGGGCGAGGTGAACATGGCGGCAAGACTGGACGAACGGGAAAACGGGAAAAGCCACACCACGCTATCGGGTCCCGCCCTCGTCCCAGGGGGGTGAATCAAGCCACCGAAGGGACAAAATTACCTAATAGTAGCCCTTTCTCGGTGTGCTCCATGGTGCGTACGGTGCCGGTATGCCGAACCCTGTGAAGCACGTCACTCCGTCCGAGACCGAGTACGACCCCGAGTCACTGGAGGAGCTGCGCGGGCTGTGCGCCCGGATGGCCCCGCACTGGGCGGCCGCCAAGGCGGCCGCGGCCGTCGCTCCCGTACCGCCGTCCCGGATCCACGGGGTGTCGGTGCCCGTGCGGTCCGCCCGGCTGCTCGACGCCATGTCGGAGTACGGCGACTGAGCCTGGTGGAACCGCTCGCTCCTCCGCTCCGTCCAAGCGGCGTCCCCTTCTCGGGGGACAGGGCAGTACAGACATTGAGCGGAGCGAAGGAGCGATGTGGTGAGCACCGAGGGCGGCACACCGGACAGCAATGCCCCCGCCGATCGCACCCCGGACACCAAAGGGCGGCGGAAGCACCCGCGGCTGGCGGTGGCGTCGGTGGCGGCGGCGGTGCTGCTGGCCGGTGGCGGCGGCGCGTACTGGGCCTCGACCGCGACGGACGGGGACTCCAAGGCGTCCGGCGGTCCGGGCGGTGACGGCCCTCCCCCACCCCTGGTGCTGGACGGCTATCGCACGGGCGGCGGTTCCTCGCAGGGCATCGCGGTGGGCGAGCCGGATCCGAACGGCGTGCGGTACCGCGCGGAGGGGCAACTGCCGGACGGGCCGCGGAAGGCGGCGGTGTATCCGCCCGGCGACCAGGTAGGCAAGGACCGGGTGGCGGCACTGGCCAAGGCCCTGTCGGTGCAGGGCGCGCCCCGGCTCGAAGGGGGCGTGTGGCGGGTGGGCGGCGCGCCCGGTTCCGACGAGCCGACACTCCAGGTGAAGCAACAGGGGCCGGGCGACTGGTCGTTCTCGCGGTACGGCTCGCCGGGCGGCGGCTGCGCGCACCCGCCGGGCGCGGGTCCGCAGCAGAGCGCGGACAAGGGCCTGGACAAGGGTCTCGCCTCGCCCTCCACGAACTGCCCGCAGTCCAGGGGCATCGCGCCCGGTGACGCGCGGGCGGTGACGCAGGAGAAGGCGAAGAACGCCGCCGCGCCCGTGCTGAGGGCCCTCGGCCAGTCGGATGCGAAGCTCGACGCCCACCAGACCTTCGGGGCGGTACGGGCCGTGCGCGCCGACCCGGTGGTCGACGGCACGCCCACGTACGGCAGGCAGACGACGCTGGAGGTCGGCTCGGACGCGCAACTGGTCAAGGGTGCCGGGCAGTTGGAGGCACCGAAGAAGGGCGTCGAGTACCCGCTGATCAACGCGACCGAGGCGCTGAAGGAGCTCAACAAGCACAGCGGCCCGGGGCAGCCGGTGGCCGTCGGCGGCTGCGCGACGGCCGTGCCCGCCACGCCGGACAACCCCACCGCGCCCTGCCCGCCGGCGTCCGCCAAGCCGGGCGGGGAGGCCGCGGTGGTGCGCGGCGCCTCGTTCGCGCTCGCCCAGCTGTATGTGCGGGGGCGGGAGACGCTGGTGCCGTCGTGGGTCTTCCAGGTGCGGATGCCGGGTGTCACGGACGAGGAGGCCACGGTGCCGGTCGTCCAGCCCGCGGTGGACCCGAAGTTCCTCGCGGCGCCGTCCGCCGCGCCCTCGACGCCGTCCGGCCCTCCGGCGACGGGCACGCCCAGGACGACCGCGGTGCGTGTCTACGCGTACGACCAGGACGGCAAGAACCTCGTCCTGCACTTCTGGGGCGGGGTGTGCGACAACTACGCGGTCTCGGCCGAGCAGTCGTCGGACGCGGTGACGGTGAAGGTCACCGGCACGGAGAAGCAGCCCGGCCGGATGTGCGTGATGATGGCGGAGCGCTTCGACCGGACGGTGACGCTGGACAGCCCGCTGGACGGGCGGAAGGTGGTGGACGCGGTCACGGGTGAGCCCGTGCCGGCGTCCGGCCAGGGGAAGTAGTTCACGGGAACGCCGAAGGCGGCGCCCCCTCTTCGGGGGCGCCGCCTTCGCGCGTCGTGCGGGGCCGCGCCGGGGGCGGCCCCGCGTCACCTGAGCGGGCTCGACGAAATCCGGAGCGGTTCGGCAGCGCCCCGAAGGGGCGAGGGGAACCGCGCGATCAGCCAGAACCTACCCGCGGATGAACGCACCGGACTTCCGGCGGAGCGCCTAGCTGAAGGAGTCGCCGCAGGCGCAGGAGCCCGTGGCGTTGGGGTTGTCGATCGTGAAGCCCTGCTTCTCGATGGTGTCGACGAAGTCGATCGAGGCGCCGCCCAGGTACGGGGCGCTCATGCGGTCGGTGACGACCTTGACGCCGTCGAAGTCCTTGACGACGTCGCCGTCGAGCGAGCGCTCGTCGAAGAAGAGCTGGTAGCGCAGACCGGAGCAGCCACCGGGCTGGACGGCCACACGCAGGGCGAGGTCCTCACGGCCTTCCTGCTCCAGCAGGGCCTTGACCTTGGCGGCCGCGGCGTCGGACAGGAGGATGCCGTCGCTCACAGTGGTCTTCTCGTCCTGAACGGACATCTGCTTCACTCCCGGGTTTTGTGCGGACTGCTTGCCCTCGGCTGCAACCGCCGGTCTCCCGGATTCATTCCGGGCCTGGCATGTCACTTCTCGCCTTTCATGCTCGCACACCCCGCGTCCGATCGGGAATGCGTCACATCGACACTATGGACATCGTCAAAGTGACGTGAAGCGACTATGATAGATAGCGTCAAATTGACGACAAGGCCGTTCAGGGCCGTCAGCGGAAACAGAAAGGGTGCGTGTCGTGACCACCGCCCAACCCTTGGATGTCCAGCCCACCCCCCTCGCGCTCCTGCTGCTCGGCCGCGAGGCCGACGCCAAGAGCGAACGCGGCGTGGAATGTCCGGGCGACCTGCCGGCGCCGTCCGACCCGGACCTCGTGGAGCGCGCCCGGGCGGCCAAGGCCAAGCTCGGCGACAAGGTCTTCGTGCTGGGGCACCACTACCAGCGCGACGAGGTCATCGAGTTCGCGGACGTCACCGGGGACTCCTTCAAGCTCGCGCGCGACGCGGCCGCCCGGCCCGACGCCGAGTACATCGTCTTCTGCGGCGTCCACTTCATGGCCGAGTCCGCGGACATCCTCACCACGGACGCCCAGCAGGTGATCCTGCCGGACCTGGCCGCCGGCTGCTCGATGGCCGACATGGCCACCGCCGAGCAGGTCGCGGAGTGCTGGGACGTGCTGACCGAGGCGGGCGTCGCCGAGGTGACGGTCCCCGTCTCCTACATGAACTCCTCCGCCGACATCAAGGCCTTCACCGGCAAGCACGGCGGCACGATCTGCACCTCCTCCAACGCCGAGCGCGCCCTGACCTGGGCCTTCGAGCAGGGCGAGAAGGTGCTCTTCCTTCCCGACCAGCACCTCGGCCGCAACACCGCCGTCCGCGACCTCGGCATGTCCCTGGACGACTGCGTGATCTACAACCCCCACAAGCCGAACGGCGGACTGACCGCCGAGCAGCTGCGGGACGCGAAGATGATCCTGTGGCGCGGCCACTGCTCCGTGCACGGCCGCTTCTCCCTGGACTCCGTGCGCGACGTGCGCGAGCGCATCCCGGGCGTCAACGTGCTGGTGCACCCCGAGTGCAAGCACGAGGTCGTGGCCGCGGCGGACTACGTCGGCTCGACGGAATACATCATCAAGACGCTGGAGGCCGCCCCGGCCGGCTCCAAGTGGGCCATCGGCACGGAGCTCAACCTCGTACGCCGCCTGGCGAACCGTTTCGCCGATGAGGGCAAGGAGATCGTCTTCCTCGACAAGACGGTCTGCTTCTGCTCGACGATGAACCGCATCGACCTGCCGCACCTGGTGTGGGCGCTGGAGTCCCTCGCGGACGGCAAGGTCGTCAACCGCATCGAGGTCGACCCGGAGGTCGCGGCGTTCTCGAAGATGGCTCTGGAACGAATGCTTTCGTTGCCGTAGGCAGCGGTTTTGGGGGTGCGGGTTCGTTGCCGGGTGCGGGTTGTGTGCGCCTGCGGCGGGCGGCCTCAAACGCCGGCCGGGCTGAATTGCGCGGGTTCGTTGCTGCCTGCGGCGGGAGCGGCCTGCGGCCGCGTCCTCAAACTCCCCCAGCTACCGCTGGGGGAGTTTGAGGACACCGCGCGGAGCGCGGTCAGGGGGTCTGGGGGCTTGCCCCCAGTTCGGGAAGGGGCGGGTAGGGGAAAAAGCCCGCCGCAAGCGCGAACCGGCCCGCAGCCGGGGGCCCGGGGCACGCGCCCCGGTTCGGGAAGGGGCGGGGCTGGGGAAAACACGGCGCCGCCGCAGGCGTCAAAGGCAGTCATTCCGCCCGCGGCCGCACCAGCCCCGACTCATAAGCGATCACCACCAATTGAGCCCGGTCACGAGCCCCCAGCTTGGCCATCGCACGATTCACGTGCGTCTTCACCGTGAGCGGGCTGACAGCGAGCCGCTCGCCGATCTCGTCGTTCGACAGCCCGCCGGCCACCTGCACCAGGACCTCCCGCTCCCGGCCGGTCAGGGCGTCGAGGCGGGTCGCCGCCGGGGTCGTGCCGTCGTGCCACGGCTCCGGGTCGCCCTGGGCCAGGAACTTCGCGATGAGGCCCTTCGTCGCGGCCGGTGACAGCAGCGACTCCCCCGCCCTGGTGATCCGGATCGCGGACAGCAACTCCTCCGGCTCCGCGCCCTTGCCCAGGAAGCCGGACGCGCCCGCGCGCAGCGACTGCACCACGTACTCGTCGACCTCGAAGGTCGTCAGCATCACCACCCGCACCTCCGAGAGCACGGGGTCGGAGCAGATCGCGCGGGTGGCCGCGAGGCCGTCCGTGCCGGGCATGCGGATGTCCATCAGGACGACGTCCGGGAGGTGGCGGCGCGCCAGCTCGACGGCCTCCGCGCCGTCCGCGGCCTCCCCCACCACGGTCATGTCGGGCTCGGAGTTCACCAGCACCCGGAAGGCGCTGCGCAACAGCGCCTGGTCGTCGGCCAGGAGGACTCGTATGGCTTCTGCGGACGGCTCGTCAGGCATGGCCTCAGCCTAGGCGCGATCTCCCGCCACACCGGTCGGAAGCCGGACGCGGACCCGGAAGCCGGGGGTGCCGTCGCGGGGGCCCGCCTCGCACGTGCCGCCCAGGGCGCAGGCGCGCTCCTTCATGCCGATCAGGCCGTGGCCGCCAGGGGTTCGGGCCGTGCCGCCCGGTTCCGGGGGCGGGTCGCCGCCGTCGTCCTGGACGACGACGAGGAGGGATTCCGGGTCGCGTACGAGGCGGACCTCGGCGTGGGCGCCGGGCCCCGCGTGCTTCTGGACGTTGGTCAGGGCCTCCTGGAGCACGCGGTACGCGGCCAGGTCGACGGCGGCGGGCAGCTTGCCGATCACGGCGGCCGCCTCCGCCGCGTCCGTACCGGTGGCGCGGTCGCCCGGGAGGCCCGAGGCCGCGCCGACGTCGACGCGCAGGCCCGCGCGGGCGAAGCCGTCGACGAGGTGGCCGAGGACGGCGAGGCCGGGCGCGGGTTCGGTGGGCGCCTCGGGGTCGCCGTACTGCCGCAGCAGGCCGACCGTGGCGCGCAGCTCCGCCAGCGCCGAGCGGCTGGCCTCGCGGACGTGCGCGAGGGCCTCCTTGGCCTGGTCGGGGCGGCTGTCCATGATGTGCGAGGCCACCCCGGCCTGGACGTTGACGAGGGCGATGTGGTGGGCGACGACGTCGTGGAGCTCGCGGGCGATCCGCAGCCGTTCCTCGGCGACGCGGCGGCGGGCCTCCTCCTCGCGGGTGCGCTCCGCGCGTACGGCCCGCTCCTCGATCGCCGCGATGTAGGCGCGGCGGCTGCGGACGGCGTCGCCCGCGGCGGCGGCCAGGCCGGTCCAGGCGAGGAGGCCGAGGTTCTCCTGCGAGTACCAGGGCGGCACCCCCGAGAGCACCACGATGCCCCCGAGCAGGGCGACGGTGAGCGCGGCGATGCGCCAGGCGGCGGGCCGCTCGGTGCGGGAGGCGACCGTGTAGAGGGCGACGACGACGGCCACCGCGATCTGGGTGCGGGGCAGGCCGTCACGGCCGGTGACGACCTCGATGAGCGTCAGCGCGGAGGTGGCGCAGAGCACCGTCCTGGGTGCCCTCCGGCGGGCCACCAGGCAGGCGCAGGCCAGGGTGCTCAGCAGGATGAAGCCGGCGCCCGGCGGGGGCAGGGTGCCGGAGCGGCGGTTGACGACCGAGCCGATGAGGACGGTCGCGAAGGTGGCGGCGGCCAGCAGCGAGTCCGCGGCGAGCGGGTGGGCGCGCAGCCAGCCGCGGGGGCGGGCCAGACCGGTGACGGCGAGAGAGGTCATCGGGTCCCATCAGGAGGGTCTCGCGGCAGGAGGGTCTCGCGGTGCCCTCGTGGGGCGCGGGGCGCACCGGCGGAACCGGCCGCGCCCCCGCCCCACGAGGGGGAGGGGGCGCCGCGGGTGCTGGAGTGTGCGGGGCCGGCCGGGGCGCGGCCGGTGGCCGGTCCGGCGGCGTCAGCCGGGGATGAGACCGTCGTCGCTCAGCATGTCCTTGACCTCGTCCAGCGACGCGTCGGGCGCGGGGAGGATGAGCTCGGAGGGCTCCAGGGCATCGTCGGGCAGGGGCGTACCGAGGCGGCGCACGGCGTCGAGGAGAGCGCCGAGGGTGCGGCGGAAGCCTTCCTCGTCACCGCTCTCCATCTCCTCGAGCAGTTCGTCGTCCAGCCTGTTCAGCTCGGTGAAGTGGCTGTCGGCCAGCTTCACCTGCCCCTCCCCCATGATCCGCACGATCATGACGGTCTCCCTCGGTCCGGTGCCTGCTGACTCACTGTCGGTCATTACCCGGTCACTGCTTGTCGAAGCGCGGCCGCTCCTGCGGCTGCGCCTGGTGCGCCTGGCCGCCGTTGCCGCCCTCGATGGCCTGCTGCTGGCCGCTGGTGCCGCCCGCGAGCTCGGCCTTCATCCGCTGGAGCTCCAGCTCCACGTCCGAGCCGCCGGAGAGGCGGTCCAGCTCGGCGGTGATGTCGTCCTTGGCGGTGCCGGTGGGGTCGTCGAGGGCGCCCGAGGCGAGCAGCTCGTCGATGGCGCCGGCGCGGGCCTGCATCTGCTGCGTCTTGTCCTCGGCCCGCTGGATGGCCATGCCGACGTCGCCCATCTCCTCGGAGATGCCGGAGAAGGCCTCGCCGATGCGGGTCTGGGCCTGGGCGGCGGTGTAGGTGGCCTTGATGGTCTCCTTCTTGGTGCGGAAGGCGTCGACCTTGGCCTGGAGGCGCTGCGCGGCGAGCGTCAGCTTCTCCTCCTCGCCCTGGAGCGTGGAGTGCTGCGTCTCCAGGTCGCTGACCTGCTGCTGGAGCGCGGCCCGGCGGGAGAGCGCCTCACGCGCAAGGTCCTCGCGGCCGAGCGCGAGCGCCTTGCGGCCCTGGTCCTCCAGCTTGGCGGACTGGCCCTGGAGCTGGTTGAGCTGGAGCTCCAGGCGCTTGCGGGAGGTGGCGACGTCCGCCACTCCGCGCCGCACCTTCTGCAGCAGCTCGAGCTGCTTCTGGTACGAGTAGTCGAGGGTCTCGCGCGGATCCTCGGCCCGGTCCAGGGCCTTGTTGGCCTTCGCGCGGAAAATCATTCCCATACGCTTCATGACACCGCTCATGGGCCTCGGGCGCCCCCTTCTGACGGACTACGAACTCCAGCACATCTTGCAGAACCCACAGTACGGGGCCTGCTTCCATTACCGCACTGTTCGGGCGCCGATGCGCTCCTCCTCCAGGACGATCAGAAGACCGTCGCCCTCCGGCGCAAGGAGTACGCGGGCGTCGGGGTGCCGGGGGTGCGCCTCGCCCCCGCTCCCGCAGGGTGAACGGGCCGCCGTTGCCGGATCGTTCCCCGTGCGGCCGGTGACCGCCCGGCCGCACCCCGTACCCTTGGGTTTCGTGTTCCGAAGCCGTTCCACTTCCAAGGATGAGCAGGCCGCAGCCGCCAAGGCGACCGCGGACCGGCCTCAGCAGCCCCGTGACCCGCAGGCCCCGAAGGGCCGCCCGACCCCCAAGCGCAGCGAGGCCTCGTCGCAGCGCCGCAGTCTGGCCAGCACGCCGGCCAACCGCAAGGACGCCGCCAAGCGCGCCCGCGAGGCCCGCCGCGTGGACCTGGCCAAGCAGCGCGAAGCCCTGGCCAACGGGGACGAGCGGTTCCTGCCGGCCCGTGACAAGGGCCCGATCCGCCGCTTCGCGCGCGACTTCGTGGACGCGCGCTATTCGGTGGCGGAGTTCTTCCTCCCCCTCGCCGTGATCATCCTCGTGATGAGCATGATCAACCGCGGCTCCTTCCAGGCGTACGTGCTGCTCGCCTGGATGGTCGTCATCGCCCTGATCGTCATCAACTCCGTGATCACGGGCATCACCCTCCGGCGCGCGCTCAAGCAGCGCTTCCCGGGTGAGAACCTGCGCGGCGCGGTGCCCTACGGCCTGATGCGCACGCTCCAGATCCGCCGGCTCCGGCTGCCCAAGCCCATGGTCAAGCGCGGGGCGAAGCCCTGACCGGCGCCGCCCCCGCGGCCGGCTTCGGCGGTGGCGCCGACGCCTGGCTACGAGGGCTCGGGGGGGTACGGAACACCGTCCGCCAGGAGCTGGTCGCGCGCCAGCTCGACGAGCAGATAGCGGCCCGCTTCCCGGTGGGCCGCCGGCTGCGCGTCCTGGACGTCGGCCTCGGCCAGGGCACCCAGGCGCTGCGGCTGGCCCGCGCCGGCCACGAGGTGACCGGCCTGGAGTCCGACCCGCGGATGGTGGCCGCCGTCCGGCAGGCGCTGACCGCCGAGCCGGAGGGCATCCAGGAGCGGGTGCGGGTCATCGAGGGCGACGGCCGGGACACCGGCGCGCACTTCCTGCCCGGCGCGTTCGACGTCGTCCTGTGCCACGGCGTGCTGATGTACGTGCCGGAGCCCGACCCGATGCTCGCCGGGCTGGCCCGGGTGCTCGCGCCCGGCGGCCTGCTCTCCCTGGTCGTACGGAACGCCGACGCGCTGGCGATGCGCCCCGGGCTGGCCGGTGACTGGGAGACCGCGCTGGCGGCCTTCGACTCGCCCGCCTACACCAACCGCCTCGGCCTGAATGTGCGGGCGGACCAGCTGGAGACCCTGACCGCGACCCTCGCGGGCATCGGGGCGCCGCTCCACGCGTGGTACGGCGTGCGGGTCTTCACCGACCAGGCCCCGGACGCGGCCGAGCCGCCGTCCGGGGCGGAGCTGTACCGCCTGCTGGCGGCGGAGGACCGGGCGGGGCGGACGGATCCCTACCGCGCGGTGGCGGCGCTGCTGCACCTGTGCGGGGTACGGGGCTGAGGCCGAGCGGGCTCGGTCTCCGGGCGGCCGGCGCCCGGGACCGATCTCCTGTCACCGCTCCTGCTCACCGTTCGCCCCCGATGCCTCATCGGCCAGGACACCGGCGGCCCCGCCCGTGATACTCCCCCTATGGACGGTTCACGCGCACCTGCCCTCGCCCGCCGGATCCTCCTCCCCCTGACCGCCACGGCCTGTGCCTCCGCTCTCCTCGCCGGGTGTTCCCCCTCGCACACCTCGGCCTCCCCGGCCCCCTCGACGGCCTCCTCCGGCGCCGCCCCCTCGGTCGCCGGGCCCGCCGGGGACCTCCAGGCCGCGTACGAGAAGGTCGTCAAGGACGTCCTGCCGTCCGTCGTGCAGATCACCACAGGTGAGGGCCTCGGCTCCGGGGTCGTCTACGACGACAAGGGGCACGTCGTCACCAACGCGCACGTCGTCGGCGACGCCACGAGCTTCAAGGTCACCCTGGCCACCGGCGGCGACACCGTCGGCGCCCGGCTCGTGTCCAGCTACCCCGAGCAGGACCTCGCCGTCGTCCAGCTCGACAGCGTGCCCAAGAACATCAAGCCCGCCACGCTCGGCGACTCCGCCAAGGTCGAGGTCGGCCAGATCGTGCTGGCCATGGGCAACCCCCTCGGGCTGTCCAGCAGCGTCACCCAGGGCATCGTCTCGGCCGTGGGCCGCACGGTCAGCGAGGGCCGCGGCGGTGGCGGCACGGGCGCGACCATCTCCAACATGGTGCAGACGTCCGCGGCCATCAACCCCGGCAACAGCGGCGGCGCCCTCGTCAACCTCGCCGGTCAGGTCATCGGCATCCCGACCCTCGCCGCCACCGACCCGGAGCTCGGCCAGGGCGCCGCGCCCGGCATCGGCTTCGCGATCCCCGCCACGACGGTGCGCACCATCGCCGGGCAGATCGTCAAGAGCGGCAAGGTCACCGACTCCGGCCGCGCCGCGCTGGGCATCACCGCGCGGACCATCATCGGCCAGGACTTCGCGCCGGCCGGGGTCGCGGTCGTCTCCGTCACCCGGGACGGCGCCGCCGACAAGGCGGGCCTCAAGGCGGGCGACATCATCACCCGGGTGAACAAGAACCCGATCACGACCATGCAGTCGCTGACCGAGGCCCTCGCGGCCCTCAAGCCGGGCGACCGGGCGGAGGTGGCGTACGACCGGGACGGCTCGGAGCACACGGCGAATGTGACCCTGGGCCAGATGTAATCCGCGGCCCGGCACCCCGCCGGGGGGCGCCGGGCCACAGCGCGTCAGCCGTCGACGGCCGCCCGCAGGCTCATCCGGTAGATCTCCGTGCCGTCCTCGAACAGCGTGACCTGCTCGGCCCCGCCATCGAGGAGGTCCTTCCAGACCTCACCGATCCAGGACTCCGCGTCCCCTTGCGTCGTGAAGTCCTCCGGCTCCACCGCGGGCGACGTCTCCGTCCCGTCGGCCTTCTCGAACCGCCACACCCACGCCATGTCCGCCTCCTGGGCCTTCGATAGCAACGCACGTCCATGTGCTGTGCAGCGCAGCCTAGGCCGTGCGCGCCGGATCCTGTACGCCCTCCCCGCGGGCCGCTCCGGCCCCGCCACCGCCGCGCGGCGTGGCGAAGGGGTGAGCCCCGCGCGCCCGCGGCCCGGGGACGCGAGACGATCAGGGCGTGGAACTGACTCTGCTCGGCACCGGAGCCCCCGACGGGCTGCCGCGCCCCGCCTGCCCCTGCGCGTCGTGCGCCACCGCCGTCGGCGACGACGCGCGGGCCGCGACCGCGCTGCTCGTCGACGGGGCGCTGCTCCTGGACCTCACCCCGGGCCCGGCCTTCGCGGCCGCGCGGGCGGGGCGCTCGATCGCGGGGGTGCGGCAGGTGCTGCTCTCGCACCCGCACGACGGGCCGTCGGTGGAGTTCCCGGCCGGGCTGCCCGCGCCGGTGCGGGTCCCGGACGGGCGCGAGCTGTCGCTGATCAGCGGGCACAAGGTGCGGGCGATGGCCCTGGACTCGCCGGGCACCGGCTACGAGGTGACGTCCCCCGAGGGCGAGCGCCTGCTCTACCTCCCGCCGGGCGGCGCCACGGCCGGGCCGGTGGGGCCGAAGCCGTACGACATGGTGCTGCTCGACGTCGCCGGGCGGCCCGACGCGCTCGCCCGGCTGCGCGGCGCGGGCGCGGTCGCCGCGACGACCGACGTGCTCGCCGTCCACCTCGACCACGACGTGCCGCCGGGCCGCGAGCTGCACCGGCGGCTGGCCGCCGCGGGCGCGCGGGCCGTGCCGGACGGCACGACGCTGGTCGTCGGCGACTACCACGCGGTGCCGGACCTGCCGCGCCGCACGCTGGTCCTGGGCGGCGCCCGGTCGGGCAAGTCGGTGGAGGCGGAGCGGCGGCTGGAGTCCTTCCCCGACGTGCTCTACGTGGCCACCGGCGGCACGCGGGAGGGCGACGCCGACTGGGCGGCCCGGGTGGCACTCCACCGCGAGCGCCGCCCGGGTTCCTGGCGTACGGCGGAGACCTGCGACCTCGTCCCCCTGCTGGCCGCCGACGGCCCTCCGCTGCTGATCGACTGCCTGTCGCTGTGGCTGACGGACGCGATGGACTCCGCCGGCGCCTGGGACGACGCGACGTGGTCGAACGGCGGCTCCGCCGCGCTCGCCGCCCGGGTGGACGCCCTGGTGGCGGCCCTGCGCGCGACGACCCGCACGGTGGTGACCGTCAGCAACGAGGTGGGCTCGGGCGTGGTCCCCGCGACGTCCTCGGGCCGCCGCTTCCGCGACGCGCTGGGGAGGCTGAACGCGAGGGTCGCGGGCGAGTGCGAGCAGGTGGTGCTCGTGGTGGCGGGACAGGCGTTGCCCCTGCGCTGACCTGTGCCGGGGGCGAACCCGCCGGCGCCCGCGGCACAGGCGGCGGAGCGGACCCCGGCCCGGCGGCGGCAAAGCACGGCGCACCGACAGGGATACCCCCCGCCCCCACGGGTAGTGTTGCGCGGATGAGCGGTCTGAATCTTGATGACTTCGCCACCCTGATCGAGCGCCCCGACCCCGGCGTCCGCAGGGATGCCGAAGCACGGCGGGAGCGTCTTGCGCCCCGCCCGGGGGCCCTGGGCCGGCTGGACGAGCTGGGCGAGTGGCTCGCCGCGGCGCAGGGCTCCGTACCGGTCGCGCCGGTCGAGCGGGTCACGGCGCTGCTGTTCGCGGGCGACCACGGCGTCGCGGAGCTGGGCGTCTCGGCGGGCCCGAAGGGGGGCGCCCACGAGCTCGTACGGGCGGCCCTGGACGGGCGGAGCACCGGCGCGATCCTGGCGCGGCGGTCCGGGGCGCGGCTGCGGGTCGTCGACATGTCGGTGGACTGCGACCCCGCCGAGCTGCCCGAGGAGGTCACGCGGCACCGCGTGCGCCGCGGCTCGGGCCGGATCGACATCGAGGACGCGCTGACGGCCGAGGAGGCCGAGGCGGCGTTCCGCGCGGGCATGGCGATCGCCGACGAGGAGGCCGACTCGGGCACGGACCTGGTGGTCCTGGGCGACCTCAGCGTGGGCGGCACCACCGCGGCGGGCACCCTGATCGGCGCACTGTGCGGCACGGACGCCTCCGTGGTCACCGGCCGGGGCGGCGCGGGCATCGACGACCTGGCGTGGATGCGCAAGTGCGCCGCGATCCGCGACGCGCTGCGCCGGGCCCGTCCGGTGCTGGGCGACCAGCTCCAGCTGCTGGCGGCGGCCGGCGGCGCGGACCTCACCGCGGCCACGGGCTTCCTGCTGCAGAGCGCGGTGCGCCGGACGCCGGTCATCCTCGACGGGGTGGTCTCGGCGGCCTGCGCGCTCGTGGCACAGCGGGTGGCGTTCCGGGCACCGGACTGGTGGCTGGCCGGGCAGTCGAGCGGGGACCCGGCCCAGGCGAAGGCACTCGACAGGATGGCTCTCAACCCTTTGCTCGATCATGGCGTCACAGTGGGCGAGGGGACAGGAGCGCTGCTCGCCCTGCCATTGGTGCAGGCGGCCGCGGCCCTGGCGGCGGAACTCCCGGAGCGTGCCTGACCGGCCTCTGTGACCAGGGGTCCGTCCGACGCCGGAATTCCACCGCAGAAGGTGCCCCATATGCTCACTTTTCATGGGAGAAGCTCGCTTGACTCCGGATGAGGGAACGCCGACCGGCAGCGTCTGGCCACGGCGTTCCGCCACGTTCGCCGTGTGGTATCTGCGCGTGGTCACGTTCGTCAATCTGCTCAGCGCGGTATGGGTGTCGTTCGGCGCGGACATCCGGCGGCACAACGTCGACGAGTTCTTCACCCCCTATCTGCTGACGGCGGGCTTCGCGTCGGCGCTGTGGTCGTTCGTCATGGCGGTCACCCTGCGCCGGCGCAAGCGCGCCTCGTGGATCCTCAATCTGGTGCTGTCCGGGCTGTTCCTGGTGTTCATGGCGCTGCTCATGACCGACCGGCAGTTCAGCAGGCACGGCCTGAACTGGTTCTCCCTGGTGGTGACCGGCCTCTTCGTGGCCGCGCTGATCACGGGCCGGCGCGAGTTCTACGCCAAGGGCGACCGCGCCAACCCCCGTCTCGCCACGCTCGTCGCGGCGGGCGGCCTGCTGGTCACCTCGCTGATCGCCGGGCTGCTGGTGACGGCCACCAACGAGGCAGCCGACGCCTGGCGCTCCACCTTCTGGGACCGCTGGCTCTACGGCTTCATGCGGCTGATCTCGATCTCCGTGGACGAGGAGCGCTATCCGGGCGTCTCCACGCCCAGCTGGGTGAACGTCTTCATCAACGTCATGAGCACGGCCCTGCTGCTGCTCGTGGTGTACGCGGCCTTCCGCGCCCGCCGGGCCACCGACCCGCTCACCGGGGAGGACGAGGAGCGGCTGCGCGCCCTGCTCGCCAGGCACGGCGACCGGGACTCGCTCGGCTATTTCGCGCTGCGCCGCGAGAAGAGCGTCATCTGGTCGCCCAGCGGCAAGGCGGCGGTCACCTACCGGGTGGTGGGCGGGGTCTCGCTGGCCTCCGGCGACCCGATCGGCGACCCCGAGGCATGGCCCGGTGCCATCGAGCCCTGGCTGACCGAGGCGCGCGAGCACGGCTGGAGCCCGGCGGTGATGGGCGCGAGCGAGGAGGGCGGCACCATCTACGCCCGGCACGGTTTGAACGCCCTAGAGATCGGCGACGAGGCCATCGTGGACACCGGCGAGTTCACGCTCGAAGGACGCGCGATGCGGACCGTGCGCCAGGCGTACAACCGCGTCAAGCGCGCCGGTTACGGCGTCACCATCAGGCGTCACGAGGACATCCCCGAGGCGGAGATGGCCGAGCTGCTGCGGCGCGCCGACGACTGGCGCGACGGGGCCACCGAGCGCGGCTTCTCCATGGCGCTGGGCCGGCTCGGCGACCCCGGTGACGGCCGCTGCGTGATGCTGGAGTGCCACGACGGCGACGGAGAGCTGCGGGCGCTGCTGAGCTTCGTGCCGTGGGGCCCCAAGGGTCTGTCCCTGGACCTGATGCGGCGCGACCGGGACTCCGAGAACGGCCTGATGGAGTTCATGGTCATCGAGCTGCTCCAGCAGGCCAAGGGGCTCGGCATCACCCAGGTGTCGCTGAACTTCGCGATGTTCCGGTCCGTCTTCGAGCGGGGCTCGCGGCTGGGCGCGGGCCCGGTGCTGCGGATCTGGCGCTCGCTGCTGAGCTTCTTCTCGCGCTGGTGGCAGATCGAGTCGCTCTACCGCGCAAATGCGAAGTACCGCCCCATCTGGGAACCTCGTTTCATGCTCTTCGAGAAGAGCAGCGATCTGCTGCGGATCGGGATCGCGAGCGCCCGGGCCGAAGGCTTCCTGGAGGCCCCGGGACTGCCCAAGTGGCTCAACCGCAAGCATCTGGAGAGCCCGCGATGAACCGCGCGGCGCTGCGTCGCGCCGCGTACACCGAATGGGGTCCGCTCGTCGGCACCGTCCGGCGGGCCCTCGCGCGCAAGAGGCTGCGCGCGATCCCGATGACGCTCACGGCCGTGGTGCTGACCTCGGTCTTCCAGCTGGTGCAGAACCAGTCCTGGGGGTTCGAGCCGGTCCAGAAGCTGGGGTCCGTGCAGGCACAGCTGCCCTGGTGGCTGGCGCTGCTGCGGACCCCGCTGTCGCTGTTCGTCCCCGCGCTCGACCTGCCGGTGTGGGGCGCGCTGGCCCAGATCCTGCTGGTCTTCGGCATCGCGGAGATCTGCCTGGGCAAGTGGCGCACGCTCGCCATCTCGTACGTCGCCACCCTCGCCGGGACGATGTACGCGCGGCTGGCCATCCACATCGGGCCGGACTCCGTCTTCGGCCTGCCGCCGGAGGCCGCCAAGGTCATCGACACCGGCCCCTCGGCCGCGGTGGTGGGCCTCGCGGTGTACGTCTCCTGGCGCTACCGCGCCTGGTTCACCTGCGGCGCGGTGGTGCTGGGCATAGTGGCGGAGGCCGTGATCAAGCCGAATCTGGCCGGCAAGGAGCACATAGCGGCGGTGCTCACGATGCTCGTGCTGTGCGTCGCCGACGAGGTGCGCAGGCGGCGCAAACCCGGCGACGACGCGTACCAGGAGGCCGCCGGTCAGCGGTCCGGGGCGCCCGCCAGCAGGTCGTGGAGGCGGTTGCGCACCGCGGCCCAGCGGGCGTCGTGGCGGTAGGCGCGCACCCGCGCCCTGCGGCGGGCCCGTGGGCGGTGGCGGTAGAAGCGCCGCGCCCACGGTGACCCGGGCCGGGCCAGCCGCACCGCGCCGATCAGTGCCACCAGCGGCACCACGCAGCCGATCACGGCTATCCGCGGCTTGCCCTTGGCGAGGGCGAAGAGGGCGATCACGAAGTTGACCACGAAGTTGGTCACCACGATGCTGCGGTTCTGGAGCTCGTCCGGGGTCAGCTCGTTGACCCCGAAGGGCAGGAAGCCGGAGAGCACCAGCCCCACCAGGGCGGCCGTCATCACCACGACCTCGACGCTCTTGCGGCCCTGCTCCGTCCAGTAGACGTCGTCCAGGTGCAGGACGAGCGCGAACTCGTCCAGCACGAGACCTGCGCCGGTGCCGAAGAGGACGGCCGAGACCGAGGCGCCGAAGCCGTGCCGGCCCTCCGCGACCGCGCCGAAGCCGCCGACGACCATCAGCACGATGCCGGGCACCACATGGTGCACGTGCAGGCCGCCGGGGCTGATGTTGCGGAAGGGGCCCCGGCCCGCCCGGATCAGCCGGGTGATCACCCGGGTCACCAGGAACGTCATGACGAAGGCGGTCAGCGCGAGCAGCAGGGGCAACTTGCCCGGTTCGACGATGTTGCGCGCCCACCAGTGGCCCATGGATCTCCCGCTCCCGAACGCCTCTCACCAGCAAACCTACTGCGCTGAGGGGGCGGGATAGGGTGCCCGCGATGACCGACACGACTTCAGCTCGCGCGACTCCCGGCGAGGCCCTCCGGTTCGCCTTCGGCACCCTGACCGTCCTGCCCGTGCGGGTCACCCGCTGGGACCGGGGTGCGGCGCGCGGCGGCATGCTCGCGGCACCGCTGGCGGGGCTGGCCGTGGGGACCGTCGCGGGCGCGGTGGGGCTGCTGTTCCTGCTGCTCGGCGCGGGCGCCCCGGTCGCGGCCGTGGCCACGGTCGCGGTGCCCGCGGTCCTCACCCGCGCCCTCCACCTGGACGGCCTCGCGGACGTCGCCGACGGCCTGGGCAGCGGCAAGCCGGCCGAGGACGCGCTGCGCATCATGAAGCGGTCCGACATCGGGCCCTTCGGCGTCGTCACCCTGCTGCTGGCCCTCCTCGGCCAGGTGGCGGCGCTCGCCTCGCTCTACGCCGCGGCCCCGGCCCGCGGCGCGCTCGCGGCCGCCACGGCCGCCCTGGCCGCCCGCTGCTCCCTGACCCTCGCGTCCCGCTCCGGCGTCCCGGCGGCACGCCCGGAGGGGCTGGGCGCGGCGGTCGCGGGCGTCGTACGGACCCGGTCCGCGGTGGCGGTGGCGGCGGCGGTGGTCTGCGCGGCGGCGGGTGCGCGGTGGGCCGCCGGACCGTACGCCGCGCTGCGCGCGGGGGTCGCGGTGGCGCTCGCCCTCATGGCCGGTGAGCTGCTGCTACGCCACTGCGTACGCCGCTTCGGCGGGGTGACGGGCGATGTCTTCGGCGCCCTCGCGGAGACCTCGGCGACGACGGCTCTGGTCGTCCTGACCATGGGCTGACCGCCACGCTCCGCAGTCGGGAGCGGAGCCGGTCGCGGCCGAAGAGCGGCCGAAGAGCGGCCGAAGAAGGGCCGAAGAAGGGCCCCGCCGGGAGGCCGCACCCCGGCGGCGCGCAGGAGGCGCATACGATGCGCAGGGTGCGGCCGGCCCACCCATCGGCCGAGGAACTCAACGGAAGTAGGGACCCCACCACCGTGTCTGCTCTGACTCTCAGCACATCCAGTGCGGCGACGCTCCGCGCGGACGCCATCGTCATCGGCGTGGCGAAGGGCCCCAAGGGCCCGGTCGTCGCGCCCGGCGCCGAAGCCGTGGACAAGGCGTTCGACGGAAAGCTCGCCGCCGTCCTGGAGACCCTCGGCGCCGCGGGCGGCGAGGGCGAGACGACCAAGCTCCCCGCCCCGTCCGGGCTGAAGGCCCCGCTCGTGCTGGCGGTCGGGCTGGGCGACGCCCCGGCGAAGGACGAGGGCTTCGGCCACGAGGCCCTCCGCCGCGCCGCCGGCTCCGCTGCCCGCGCGCTGACGGGCGTCAAGAAGGCCGGGTTCGCCCTGCCGGTGGAGGACGCCGAGGCGGCCGCGGCCGTCGCCGAGGGCGCGCTGCTCGGCGCGTACTCCTTCGTGCCGGTCGACGGCAGCAGCAAAAACGCCGACAAGTCGGGCAAGAACGCCCCGCTCGGCGAGGTCGCGCTGCTGGGCGCCAAGCCCCGCGACAAGGCGTTCAAGGCGGCGGCCGAGCGCGCGACCGCGCTGACCGAGGAGATCAACCGGGCCCGCGACCTGGTCAACCTCCCGCCGAACGACCTCACCCCGAAGGTCTTCGCCGCCACGGCCCAGGCCGCGGGCAAGGAGCACGGCTTCAAGGTCGAGGTGCTGGACGAGAAGGCGCTGCTCAAGGGCGGCTTCGGCGGCATCATGGGCGTCGGCCAGGGCTCCGCCAACCCGCCGCGGCTGGTGCGCCTCGGCTACACCCACCCCAAGGCCGAGAAGACGCTCGCGCTGGTCGGCAAGGGCATCACCTACGACTCGGGCGGCATCTCGCTGAAGGCGGCCGGCCACAACGAGACGATGAAGTGCGACATGGCCGGCGCCGCCGCCGTGTTCGCCGCGGTCGTCACCGCCGCGCGGCTCGGCCTGCGCGTCAACGTGACCGGCTGGCTGGCTCTCGCCGAGAACATGCCGTCCGGCACCGCCACCCGCCCGGGTGACGTGCTGCGGATGTACGGCGGCAAGACCTGCGAGGTCCTCAACACCGACGCCGAGGGCCGCCTGGTCCTGGGCGACGCCCTGGCCCGCGCCTCGGAGGAGAACCCCGACGCGATCGTGGACGTCGCCACCCTGACGGGTGCCATGGTGCTCGCGCTCGGCAACCGCACGTTCGGCGTCATGGCCAACGACGACGCGTTCCGCGCCTCGGTCCACGAGATCGCCGAGGAGGCGGGCGAGCAGGCGTGGCCGATGCCGCTCCCGGCCGAGCTGCGCAAGGCGATGGACTCGCCGGTCGCCGACTTCGCCAACATGGGCGAGCGGATGGGCGGCGGCCTGCTCGCGGGCATCTTCCTGAAGGAGTTCGTGGGCGAGGGCATCCCGTGGGCGCACCTGGACATCGCCGGTCCCGCGTACCACGAGAGCGCTCCCTTCGGCTACACCCCGAAGGGCGGCACCGGCTCCGCGATCCGCACCCTGGTCCGGCTGGCGGAGCACACCGCCGACGGCGACCTCGGCTGAGCCGGATCGGACCCGCGTACGAAATGTGCGGCCCCGAGCGTTTCGCCCGGGGCCGCCCGCCATTCGTTCGCCCGTAACGAAATCCACACCTCGTACGCGCGAGTAACCCCCGAAGGTGACGCATCAGTCTCCTCGGAGCCCCCGCCCGGCGTCCCGCCGTCCGTCAACAAGTGCGAAGATGTTGTCTCGGCAGGACAGGGCCCCATTGACCCAGGGCCGAAGCAAAAGCGGCCGAACAACAGCCGCCGCCCGGTCAGAGACGACCGGCTCCGGCGTATTCCATGCATGGAGGACGTGACGTGGCGAACGACGCCAGCACCGTTTTCGACCTAGTGATCCTCGGAGGCGGTAGCGGCGGTTACGCCGCTGCCCTGCGCGGAGCGCAGCTGGGTCTGGACGTCGCTCTGATCGAGAAGAACAAGCTCGGCGGCACCTGCCTGCACAACGGCTGCATCCCCACCAAGGCGCTGCTGCACGCCGGTGAGATCGCCGACCAGGCCCGCGAGGCCGCGCAGTTCGGTGTCAAGGCCACTTTCGAGGGCATCGACATCGCGGGCGTCCACAAGTACAAGGACGACGTGATCGCCGGCCTGTACAAGGGCCTCCAGGGTCTGGTCGCCTCCCGCAAGGTGACCTACATCGAGGGCGAGGGCCGTCTGTCCTCCCCGACCTCCGTCGACGTGAACGGCCGGCGCATCCAGGGCCGCCACATCCTGCTGGCGACCGGCTCCGTGCCGAAGTCGCTGCCGGGCCTGGAGATCGACGGCAACCGCATCATCTCCTCGGACCACGGTCTGACCCTGGACCGCGTGCCGAAGTCCGCGATCGTCCTGGGCGGCGGCGTCATCGGCGTCGAGTTCGCCTCCGCGTGGAAGTCCTTCGGGACCGACGTCACGATCGTCGAGGGCCTCAAGCACCTCGTCCCGGTCGAGGACGAGAACAGCTCCAAGCTGCTGGAGCGCGCCTTCCGCAAGCGCGGCATCAAGTTCAACCTCGGCACCTTCTTCCAGAAGGCGGAGTACACCGCCGACGGCGTGAAGGTCACCCTCGCGGACGGCAAGGAGTTCGAGGCCGAGATCCTGCTCGTCGCCATCGGCCGCGGCCCGGTCTCGCAGGGCCTGGGCTACGAGGAGCAGGGCGTCGCGATGGACCGCGGCTATGTCCTGGTCGACGAGTACATGCAGACCAACGTGCCGACGATCTCGGCCGTCGGTGACCTCGTCCCGACGCTCCAGCTCGCGCACGTCGGCTTCGCCGAGGGCATCCTGGTGGCGGAGCGACTGGCCGGTCTCAAGCCCGTGCCGATCGACTACGACGGCGTGCCCCGGGTGACGTACTGCCACCCCGAGGTCGCCTCCGTGGGCATCACCGAGGCCAAGGCCAAGGAGATCTACGGCGCGGACAAGGTCGTCGCCCTGAAGTACAACCTCGCGGGCAACGGCAAGAGCAAGATCCTCAAGACCGCGGGCGAGATCAAGCTCGTCCAGGTCAAGGACGGTGCCGTCGTCGGCGTCCACATGGTCGGTGACCGTATGGGTGAGCAGGTCGGCGAGGCCCAGCTGGTCTACAACTGGGAGGCGCTGCCCGCCGAGGTCGCGCAGCTCATCCACGCGCACCCGACGCAGAACGAGGCTCTCGGCGAGGCCCACCTGGCCCTGGCCGGCAAGCCGCTGCACGCGCACGACTAATTCCCGAGCGCACCACCATCCGCACTACTCGTAAGGAGCAACCGCAACCATGGCGGTTTCCGTAACACTGCCGGCGCTCGGCGAGAGCGTGTCCGAGGGCACCGTCACCCGCTGGCTCAAGGCCGAGGGTGAGCGTGTCGAGGCCGACGAGCCGCTGCTCGAGGTCTCCACCGACAAGGTCGACACCGAGATCCCGGCGCCCGCGTCCGGCATCCTGGCCTCCATCAAGGTCGCCGAGGACGAGACGGTCGAGGTCGGCGCCGAGCTGGCCATCATCGACGACGGCACCGGCGCCCCGGCCGAGGCCGCGGCCCCGGCCGAGGAGGCCCCCGCCGCTCCGGCCGAGGCTCCCGCCCCGGTCGCCGAGGCCCCCGCCGCCCCCGCGGCTCCGGTCGAGGAGGCCCCCGCGGCCCCCGCCGCCGGTGCCGCCGAGGGCACCCCGGTCGTGCTCCCCGCCCTGGGCGAGTCCGTGACCGAGGGCACCGTCACCCGCTGGCTCAAGGAGGTCGGCGAGTCGGTCGAGGTCGACGAGCCGCTGCTCGAGGTCTCCACCGACAAGGTCGACACCGAGATCCCCGCCCCGGTCGCCGGCGTCCTGCTGGAGATCGTCGTCGGTGAGGACGAGACCGCCGAGGTCGGCGCCAAGCTCGCCGTCATCGGTGCCGCGGGTGCCGCTCCGGCCGCCGCTGCCCCGGCCGCCGCTCCGGCTCCGGCCGCTGCCCCGGCGCCCGCGGCTCCGGCTGCCCCGGCTCCGGCCCCGGCCGCCCCCGCCGCTCCGGCCGCCCCGGCCCCGGCTCCCGCCGCTGCCCCGGCCCCGGCTGCCGCCCCGGCTCCGGCTCCGGCCGCGCCCGCTCCGGCTGCCGCGCCCGTCACCCCGGCCCCGGCCGCCGCTGCCGCGTCCGACGGCGCTTACGTCACCCCGCTGGTGCGCAAGCTCGCCGCCGAGAACGGCGTCAACCTCGCGGGCGTCCAGGGCACCGGTGTCGGTGGCCGCATCCGCAAGCAGGACGTCATCGCCGCCGCCGAGGCCGCCAAGGCCGCGCCGGCTCCGGCCGCCGCCCCCGCCGCCGCGCCGAAGGCCGCTGCCGCGGCCCCGTCGCCGCTGCGTGGCCAGACGGTCAAGATGACCCGCATGCGCAAGGTCATCGGCGACAACATGATGAAGGCGCTGCACGGCCAGGCGCAGCTCACCTCCGTGGTCGAGGTGGACATCACCAAGATCATGAAGATGCGCGGCAAGGCCAAGGACGCGTTCGCGCAGCGTGAGGGCGTCAAGCTCTCCCCGATGCCGTTCTTCGTCAAGGCCGCCGTCCAGGCGCTGAAGGCCCACCCGGTCGTCAACGCCCGGATCAACGACGAAGAGGGCACCATCACCTACTTCGACTCCGAGAACGTCGGCATCGCCGTCGACTCGGAGAAGGGCCTGATGACCCCGGTCATCAAGGGTGCGGGTGACCTCAACATCGCGGGCATCGCCAAGAAGACCGCGGAGCTGGCCGGCAAGGTCCGCTCCAACAAGATCACGCCGGACGACCTCGCCGGCGCGACCTTCACGATCAGCAACACCGGCTCGCGCGGTGCGCTGTTCGACACGGTCATCGTGCCCCCGAACCAGGTCGGCATCCTGGGCATCGGCGCGACCGTCAAGCGCCCGGTGGTCGTCGAGACCCCCGAGGGCACGGTCATCGCCGTCCGCGACATGACCTACCTGTCGCTCTCCTACGACCACCGCCTGGTGGACGGCGCCGACGCGGCCCGCTACCTGACGGCCGTCAAGGAGATCCTGGAGGCCGCCGAGTTCGAGACCGAGATCGGTCTGTAGCTCCTCGCCTCCCAGGGCAGCCTGAAGGGCGCGGCCCCGGTCCCGTACTGCGGTACGGACCGGGGCCGCGCCCTTCGCCGTACGCGCGGCTTTACGCTCCCGAAACCAGCCGCGCCGCCGACGGCGTCCACCTCCCGGGAATAATGACCTCCGGTCCGATCCGGGCCCGCCCCTAAGGAGCCCCCATGGCCACACCCGTCGTGCATTCGCTGCGTGAGCAGATCCGCGAGCACATCCTCGAGGGAATCATCAGCGGCCGCTGGCAGCCGGGCGAGCGGATCGTGGAGCGCCGGATCGCCGCCGAGCTGGCGGTGAGCCAGACGCCCGTCCGGGAGGCCCTGCGCGAGCTGGAGTCGCTGCGGCTGATCGAGTCGGTGCCCAACAAGGGCGTACGGGTCCGCGGCCTCACCGCCACCGACCTCAAGGAGAGCTACCCCGTGCGGGCGGGCCTGGAGCGGCTCGCGGCCGAGCTCGCCGCGCCCGTGCTCGCCGAGGACGACTCGGCGCTGCGGCCGGAGGTGGAGGCGCTGTACGCCGCGGACCGCTCGGGCGACGGGGAGGCGCAGGTGCGGCACACGGTGGCCTTCCACCGGGAGATCGTCAGGGCGGCCGGGAACGCCGTCCTGCTGCACACCTGGGAGTCGCTGGGCATCGAGGTGTGGACGACGCTGTCGATCCGCTGGCTGAGCCCGGAGCCGCGGTCCTACGCCGAGGACCACGCGGAGATCGTGGAGGCGTTCAGGCGGCGCGACCCGGACATCGGCGAGCTGCTGAAGACCCACGTCCTGAGCTGCGCGCCGCGGATCTGACCCCCCGGTCTCCGCTGCGCGGGAAAGTTTTTCCGTACCCGACGTTGATCGATCATCGATCAGAGGCGTATCGTCTCCGCGGGACGCATCGCGTCCCGGTCATCCGGTCCTTCCGGTGCGAGCCCCGCCATGGCGCCCTGTCCTGTGACATGGCGAGGCTCGACGGTGAGGGCAGGACTCCGTGCGCCTTCCATGCCCTGGCCGACGCGCGGAGTCCTGTCGTCGCCGCGATCACCGGATGCCGGAAACCGTAACGCCGGTGCCACTGGGCATGATGAACTCATGCGCGCGGCCCGCCTGATCAAACTGGTGCTGCTCCTCCAGTCCCGGACGTCGATGACGGGGTCCGAACTGGCGCGGCAGCTGGAGGTCTCGGAGCGTACCGTCGCCCGGGACGTCCTCGCCCTGTCCGAAGCGGGCGTCCCCGTCTACGCCGACCGCGGCCGGTCCGGCGGCTATCGCCTCGTCGGTGGCTACCGCACGCGGCTGACCGGTCTCGGGCGCACGGAAGCGGAAGCGCTGTTCCTCTCCGGGGTCCCGTCCGCGCTGCGCGAGATGGGTCTCGCCGACGCCGCCTCCGCCGCCCGGCTCAAGATCTCCGCCGCGCTCCGGCCCGAGCTCCGCGACGCCCCGGCGAACGCGGCCCAGCGCTTCCACCTGGACGCCCCCGGCTGGTGGCAGCCGGCCGACCCTCCCGAACTGCTGCCCGCGATCGCCGACGCGGTCTGGGACGACCGCCGGCTGACGGCCCGCTACCGCAGGCGCGACGCCGAGGTGGAGCGGGACCTGGACCCGTACGGCCTCGTCCTGAAGGCCGGGGTCTGGTATCTCGCGGCCCGCGCGGGCGCGGACTTCCGGGTCTACCGCGTGGACCGCTTCACCGCCGTGACCGTCGGGGAGGAACGGTTCCTCCGCGCCGAGGACTTCGACCTGCCGGTCTTCTGGGAGGCGCGGGCGGCGGAGTTCACCCGCTCACTGCTGCGCGAACAGACCGTGCTCCGCCTCACCCCCGAGGGCGCCCGCCGCCTCCCCCACGTCACCGACCGCACGGCGGCCCGCGAGGCGACCGAGTCCGCCGGCCCGCCGGACGACCGGGGCCGGATCACGGTCACCCTGGGCGTGGAGTCGCTGGAGGTGGCCTACGAACAGCTGCTGGCCCTGGGCCCGGAGGCGGAGGTCCTGGAACCCGAGCCCCTGCGTGAACGGTTCGCCTCGGCTGCGGCGCGCAGCGCGGAGCTGTACGGGCCGGAGGGCGTGCCCTAGCGGTAGTCCGCCGCCGGCGCCTCCTTTCCGCCGGAGACCACGTTCTTGAAGTACGCGAAGCAGTCCGGGCGCGAACCGTCCGCGTCGGTGAACCCGTACTCCCGGGCCAGCTCACCGCTCGAGAGCGAGGCCCCGTTCCAGCGGGCCCTGTCCGGGTCCGCCGCGAGGTGCGCGACCGCCCGGCCGACGAGCACTGGTGACTCCGAGATCGCGAAGTGCGGGTCCTTGCGCACCGCGTCGCGCCACGTCTCCTCGGTCACCCCGAAGTGATCGAGCATCGCCTCCGAGCGCAGGAACCCCGGCGTGAGGGAGAGGACGGTCCCGCCGTACTCCTTGAGCTCTTCCGCGAGGCCGCGCGCCATCCGGATCGGCCCGTACTTCGCGAGGTCGTAGAAGAGGTTGCCGCGGTAGGCGGCGTTGAACTCCTCCGTGCCGTCGGTGATCTCCACGACCAGTCCCCCGGGCCGCCGGATCAGCAGCGGCAGCGCGTAATGGCTGGTGATCGCGTGCGTCTCCAGGGAGAGCCGCAGCATGCGCAGCCCTTTGCCGAGATCCGCCTCCCACACCTTCTTGTCGAACTCGATCAGGTGATCGCCGCCCCAGGCGTCGTTGACGAGCACGTCCAGCCGCCCCCGCTCGCGGTCGATCCGCTCGACGAGCGCCTTCACCCGCTCCGGCTCCAGATGGTCGGTGGGCACGGCGACGCCGGTGCCGCCCGCCGCCGTGACCAGCCCGGCGGTCTCCTCGATGGTCTCCGCCCGCCCGACCTCGCTGCGGTGTTCGCGCGTGGTGCGGCCCGTCGCGTAGACGGTCGCGCCCATCTCGCCCAGCGCCACGGCCATGGCCCGGCCCGCTCCCCGTGTCGCTCCCGCGACGAGGGCCACCTTGCCCGCCAGCGGTCCGTCCGACGCGCTTTGAGTGTTCACGTCCTGGTGTCCTTCCGTCGTGCCGATGTCCTGCCGATGTCCTGCCGGTCTTCGCACGGGGGACCCTGCCAGCCATTCCAGACACCTCCTGTCCTGATTCGCGGGATCCCCTTCGGGCGACGCGCCGGTAACGACACGGCCGCATCCGGTCCGCTCCACGTGCGGCGCCCGGTGGTTGGCCCGATGCTGGTGCCGTGATGGACGAGACGGAGTTCTGGGAACTGATCGACGCCACGCGCGAGGCCGCCGAGGGCGACGCCGAGGACCAGGCCGATCTGCTGGTCGAGCGGCTGATGCAGCTCGACCCCGACGACGTGGTGGACTTCGCCCGGCACTTCGAGGCGCGCTACAACCGGTCCTATCTGTGGGACCTGTGGGGCGCGGCGGCCGTCTTGCTGAACGGCGCCGGCGACGACGCCTTCGACTACTTCCGCTGCTGGCTCATCGGCCAGGGCCGGGAGGTCTTCGAGGGCGGCATACACGACCCCGACCACCTCGCGGAGCTCCTGGAGGACTTCGACGACGAGGTGGACGGCGACGGGGAGGACCTGGGCTACGCGGCCGACGAGGCGTACGAACAGCTGACCGGCGCCGAGACGCCCGACCTCGCGCTGCCCGCCCCGCCGCGCGAACCGCTGGGCACGCCCTTCGACCTGGAGGACGAGTCCGTGCTGGCGGAACGCTTCCCCAGACTGTGGTCCCGCTTCAGGGAGCAGTGAACCACCCGACAGGATGGGTACATGCGGATCGCGATCACCGGCTCGTCCGGTCTCATCGGCAAGGCACTCGTACGCTCCCTCACCGAGGACGGCCACCAGGCCGTGCGCCTGGTGCGCCGCCCGCCACGGTCCGCGGCGGAGGTGGAGTGGGACCCCGAGCGGCAGTGGGTGGACACCGACGGGCTCGCCGGGTGCGAGGGCGTGGTGCACCTGGCGGGCGCCGGCATCGGCGACCACCGCTGGACCGCGGCCTACAAGAAGAAGATCCGCGACAGCCGCGTGCTGGGCACCGCCGCCCTCGCCGAGGCCCTCGCCTCCCTCGACACCCCGCCGCGCGTGCTGGTCAGCGGCAGCGCGATCGGCATCTACGGCGACACGGGCGAGCAGGAGGCCGACGAGAGCACCCCGCCCGGCCACGGCTTCCTCGCCGACCTCTGCCAGGAGTGGGAGGAGGCGACCGGTGCCGCGGCCGAGGCCGGCGTGCGCACGGTCTTCGCGCGCACCGGGCTCGTCGTCTCCTGCGACGGCGGCGCCTGGGCCAAGCTCTTCCCGCTCTTCCGGTTCGGCCTGGGCGGACGGCTGGGCAGCGGGCGGCAGTTCTGGAGCTTCATCGCGCTGCACGACCACGTCGCCGCCCTGCGCCATCTTCTGGACACCGAGGGCCTGTCCGGGCCCGTGAACCTCACGGCGCCCCGGCCGGTCACCAACCGCGAGGTGACCGAGGTCATGGGGCGCGTGCTGCACCGGCCGACGCTGTGCACCGCGCCCGCGCCCGCGCTCCGGCTGGCACTGGGCGAGATGGCCGGTGATGTGCTCGCGAGCCAGCGCGTACTGCCACGGCGGCTGCTGGACTCCGGCTTCTCCTTCGCCTTCCCCGACGTCGAGAGCGCCGTACGCGCGGCGCTGACCGACACACGCTGAACACGGCCCCGACGCGGCCCTCCGGAACGTGCGACCACCGTGCGACCGTGCTCTGTCCGTGCGCGACTGTTGTTGACCGAATTTCTCTCTACGGTCGAGGCAAATCGCGCATTGCCGCTGCCCGTTGAGGGCATCAGGCCCCAGAGCGAGCGGACCGACCCCAGGAGGGCACGTGCTCAGCAGCGCACGCGACACCGCACACGACGCCGACGTCGTCATCGTGGGAGCAGGCCTCGCCGGGCTCTCCGCGGCGCACCGGCTCACCGCCGCCGGGGTAACAGTCACCGTCCTGGAGGCCGCCCCTTACGTCGGTGGACGGATGACAACCGGCCAGGTCGACGGGTTCCGGCTGGACCGCACGGCACAGCTGCTCAACACCGCCTTCCCCGAACTGCTCCGCACCCCGGGCCTGGACGCCCTCACCCTGCGCCCCTTCGCCCCCGGCGTCCTGGTCCACGCCGACGGACGCAACCAGCGCACCGGCGAACCGGGCCACGGCAAGCGCGCGTTCACCACGGCCCGGGCCCTCGCCACGGCCGCCCGCTCCTCCCGCGCCGGCGGCCTCGACCAGGCCCGGCTCGGCACCGCCCTGGCCCGGCTGGCCGCCCTGCCCGCCCACCGGGTGCTCGCCCGCCCGGACCGGCCCACCGCCGACACCCTCGCGGGGCGCGGCCTGCCGTCCCGCACGGTCGAGGGCTTCCTGCGCCCCCTGCTGGCGTCCCTGCTGTGCGATCCGGACCTCACGACGTCCAGCCGCTGCGCCGACCTGGTGCTGCGCGGCTACGCCCGCGGCCGCCTGTGCCTGCCGGAGGGCGGCGCGGACACCGTCCCCGAACTGCTCGCCGCGCTGCTGCCGCCCGGCACGGTCCGTACGGGCGTCCGCGCCGAGGCCGCCTGCACCACCTCCGTCGAGACGGCCGGGCACGGCGAGTTCCGCTGCCGTTCTGTGGTCGTGGCCACGGGTGCCCGGGCGGCGGCGGAGCTGATCCCGGGCCTGCGGATGCCGGGGTTCCACCCGGTGACGGTGCTGCACCACACCACCCCGGAACCGCCGCTGCGCGAAGCGTCACTGATCATCGCCGGGGGGCGGCGCGGGCCCGTCGCGCACACGATGGTGGCCAGCGAGGTCGACCCCACCAGGGCGCCCGCGGGCCGGGCCCTGATCACCTCGACGGTGCTCGGCGCCGCGGCCGGGCTGCCCACCGCCGAACTGGACCGCGCGGCCCGCGCCCAACTCGCCCGGGTCTACGGCACGTCCACCACCGGCTGGCAGCTGCTGGCCGCCCACCACGACGCGGACGCGGTCCCGGCGATGCCGGCCCCGCACGACGTACGCCGCCCGGTCCGCCTGCTGTCCGGCCTCTACGTCTGCGGCGACCACCGCGACACCAGCACAGTCCAGGGCGCCCTCTTCTCGGGCCGCAGGGCGGCCCTGGCAGTCCTACGAGACCTGGGCATCCGCGCACCGCACGACTCGGAGGAACTGCAGGCGGCGTAGAGGGTGGGCGGGGCGCGGCCGGCCGAAGTTACCGGGGGCGCCCCGTAAGGGGCGCGGGACTGTCACTATGAGCGGCTGGCCGAAGTTACCGGGGCGCGCCCCATCAGGGGCGCGGGGAACTGCGCGACCAGCCGCAGCCAACCGGCAGCCGCGAACCGGCCTCACGCCCCTCCCCGGTAGGCGCAACGGGCCCGGGCGAAGCCCCGGGAATAACGCGGGGCTCCGGGGCGCAGCCCCGGAAAACGCGAGGGGCCCGGGGACATCCCCGGACCCCACACCTGCCCGCGCGCGGCAGCGCTAGAGCAGAGCCACCTTCTCCCGGTAAGCCCGAACCGCCGCCGCGTCGCGATAAGGCTCCAACCGCCGCTCGAAATCCCGCACATACTCCAGCGCCCGAACCGACCGCATCTCGGCCGCCTGCGCCGCCGCCTCCGCGCCCAGCGTGCACGCCTGCTCCAGCTCGCCCAGCCCCAGCCGCGCCGTGGCCAGCACCACGCGGCAGAAGAGGCGGCTGCGGGCGTACGCCGCGCTGCGCAGTTGCAGGGACCGCTCCGCGTGCTGCGCCGCGGCCCGGTACTGCTGGAGGTCGCGGTGGCAGTGCCCGAACTCGTCCGCCAGCTGCGCCTCGTCGAAGAAGCGTGCCCAGTACGGCACTTCGTCGCCGGGGCGCGCGCTCTCCAGCGCCCGTTCCGCCCGTGCGAGCGACGCCGAGCAGGCCCGTACCTCGCCGAGCACACCGTGCCCACGGGCCTCGACCGCGTGCAGCAGCGACTGCACCACGGACGGCGCGCCCGAGCCCACGCCCTGCTGGGCGACCCGGGCCAGCTGCACCGCCTCCCGGCCGTGCCCGAGATAGACCGCCTGTCTGCTCATGGTCACCAGCACATAGCTGCCGTAGGGCCGGTCCCCCGCCGCCTGGGCGAGCCGCAGCGCCTGCACGAAATAGCGCTGCGCCAGGCCGTGGGCGGCGATGTCGTACGACGTCCACCCGGCGAGCCGGGTGAGGTCGGCGACGGCGCCGAAGAGCCGCCGCCCGGCCGCCTCGCCGTAGGTACCGCGGAGCATCGGCTCGGCCTCGTGCTCCAGATAGCGCACCAGGGCCTGCCGGGCGTGCCCGCCGCCATAGGCGTGGTCGAGCGTCCGGAAGAGCTCGCCCACCGACCGCAGCGCGGCGATGTCGCCCATCGAGACCCGGCCGCCGGGGCCGCGCTCGGCGTGCCGCTGGCGCGGCGGCAGCCCGCGGGCCTGCGCGGGCACCCGGGCGGCGCCGTCCGTGACGGGCACGGGGGCCGCGCCGCGGGCGACCCGCTCGTCGGCCCGGCCGATCAGCCAGTCCCGGCTCGGCACCACGAGCCCCGCCGGGGTGAAGGCGATCTTCCGGAGCTCGGTGTGGCTGCCGGAGTCCTTCCGCCACAGGCCGCTGACGATGTCAATGGCCTCTTCCGGCGAAGCGGCGAATTCCAGCCCGGCGTACACCGGCGCGCACGCGTCCAGTCCGAGATCCTGTGCGGACAGCCGCCGGCCGAGCCGCCGGGTGAAGACCTCGGCGATCAGCGCCGGTGTGGTGCCGCGCGGCTGCTGGCCGCGCAGCCACCGGGTGACCGAGGTCTTGTCGTAGCGGAGGTCGAGGCCGTGCTCAAGCCCTAACTGATCGACGCGCCGAGCCAGCCCTGCGTTGGAGAAGCCGGCCTCCGCGATCAACGCGGCGAGCTGGCGGTTGGGGATGCGCTGCGGGGGTCGTTCCGTCATCAGCCTGCCGGTCTCCCTGATCGCGTTGTGGAACGGCGCGAACTTAGCGGCCGCGCAACGCCCCGATCGCCGCCTTCGCCCCGCATTCATCCGATCGTGTGAGGACAGATCAAATACGCATGGAAGGCGCCCCCGGCGCGCACGGGGCCGGGGCGGGGCCGACCGGCCGCCTGCGGCCCTGCCGGCGGCCCGCCGTACAGTGGCAAGGGCGTGAGTGACAGCGTGCGGAATCGCGTGAGACGGCGAGAGACGCGCGGGCGGCACCCACGGTGCACTGCAAGGTTCGAAAAGGTTCGAAGAGGAGCTGCCGTGAGTGAGCTGCGCTTTGTCCACCTGGGCTTCGGGGCGGACGCCGTCGAGTATCAGGAGGCGTGGCAGGAGCAGCGGCGGGTGCACGCGGCCAGGTTCGCGGACGAGGTCCCGGACACCTGTCTGCTGTTGGAGCACCCGGCGGTCTACACCGCGGGACGGCGCACGGAGGACAGCGAGCGCCCCCTGGACGGCACCCCCGTCGTCGACGTCGACCGGGGCGGGAAGATCACCTGGCACGGCCCGGGCCAGCTCGTCGGCTATCCGATCCTGAAGCTGCCGCGCCCGGTGGACGTCATCGCGCACGTGCGCCGCCTGGAGGAGGCGCTCATCCGCGCCTGCGCGGACTTCGGCCTGGAGACGACCCGGGTCGAGGGCCGCAGCGGCGTATGGGTGCTGGGCGACGCGCGGGAGGGCGCCCCGGCGACCGGCGGGCTGAAGCTGGACTTCGACCCGCGGCTCGCGGACGAGGAGTTCGACCCGCGGCTCAACGGCCCGGAGTACGCCCCCTCGAACGCCGGTCAGCGCGGCGAGGACCGCAAGCTCGCGGCGATCGGCATCCGCATCGCCAAGGGCGTGACCATGCACGGCTTCGCGCTGAACTGTGACCCCGACAACACCTGGTTCGACCGGATCGTGCCCTGCGGCATCCGGGACGCGGGAGTGACCTCGCTCTCCAACGAGCTGGGACGCCGGGTGCCCGTGACCGAGGTGGTGCCCGTGGTGGAGAAGCGGCTGCGAGAGGTCCTGGAGTCGGCGGAGCCCCTGCCACGGGCGGTCTAGCCGTTACCCCGGGACACCCCGGCGGCCCGGGGGAATGGCCCCCACCGGCCACGGGTTGTCCCACCCGTAACGCGCACGCGCCCCCATACGCGTAAACACGTACGAATTAACGGGCGTACCCTGGTGTCCGCCGAAGAATCGAAGCCATAGGGAGCCGGACGTGTCCGCTGTCGCACCCGACGGACGCAAGATGCTGCGCTTGGAGGTCCGGAACGCCCAGACCCCCATCGAGCGCAAGCCCGAGTGGATCAAGACCCGGGCGAAGATGGGCCCCGAGTACACCCAGATGCAGAACCTCGTGAAGAGCGAGGGCCTGCACACCGTGTGCCAGGAGGCCGGCTGTCCGAACATCTACGAATGCTGGGAGGACCGCGAGGCGACCTTCCTCATCGGTGGCGACCAGTGCACCCGGCGCTGTGACTTCTGCCAGATCGACACGGGCAAGCCGCAGGCACTGGACCTCGACGAGCCGCGCCGCGTGGGCGAGTCCGTGGTCACGATGGACCTGAACTACGCCACCATCACCGGCGTCGCGCGCGACGACCTGGAGGACGGCGGCGCCTGGCTCTACGCGGAGACGGTCCGGCAGATCCACGCGATGACGGCGGAGCGCGAGGGCGGCCACACCAAGGTCGAGCTGCTGATCCCCGACTTCAACGCGGTGCCCGCGCAGCTGGCCGAGGTCTTCTCCGCCCGCCCCGAGGTGCTCGCCCACAACGTCGAGACGGTGCCGCGCATCTTCAAGCGCATCCGCCCCGGCTTCCGCTACGAGCGCTCCCTCGAGGTCATCACCAAGGCGCGCGAGGCCGGTCTGGTCACCAAGTCCAATCTGATCCTGGGCATGGGCGAGACCCGCGAGGAGGTCAGCGAGGCGCTGCGCGACCTGTACGAGGCGGGCTGCGAGCTGATCACCATCACGCAGTACCTGCGCCCCACCCCGCGCCACCACCCCGTCGAGCGCTGGGTGAAGCCGCAGGAGTTCGTGGAGCTCAAGGACGAGGCCGACGCCATCGGCTACTCCGGCGTGATGTCCGGGCCGCTGGTCCGCTCCTCCTACCGCGCGGGCCGGCTCTTCCAGCAGGCGATGGAGCGGCGCGCGGCCGCCTCCGCGCAGGCGGTCTGAACGACCCGCCCGCAAGTACCCCGACGCGGCCGGTACCCCCCACCCGAAAGTGGGCACGGTATCGGCCGCGTCAACGTTTCATAGGTGTTTGACCAACTGGTCATCCATTGGTAACACCGTTCAGTGACGATGGGGGCACGCACCGCAGCAGTGCTCCCGCACCCGCACCGCCAGCCCCCCGCTGCTCAGTCATCCCATTCCGCTCTCCGAGGGGACCATGACATGCAGGCCGCGCCGGTACGCGCCTCTTCCGTTCCGCCCTCCGCACTGCCCGCCACCCTCTCCGTGCGGCCCCCGTCCGTCACGGGGGCCCTGCGCGCTCTGGAGGGGCTGCTGATGCGCGGCGGTCAGCGCACCGCCCGCCGGAACGCCTGGACCGCGGTGCTGGAGGACCGCCGTCGGGCCAAGGCCCGGCGCGAGGCGCAGCACCTGCTGGAGGCCGTGGCCGCCCCAGGTCCGCAGGCCACGTAAACTTCGCCTTATGGCGAGGAAGGAAACATCCGAGAACCCCGGGCGACTGAAGCAGATCGCCCTGACCTACAAGATGACCAAGAAGGTCGACTCGAAGGTCGGTCTTGTCGTCGCGGCTGTGGGCATCGTCACCTTCGGTGTGCTCCTCGCCATCGGCTTCTGGATCGGCCACCCGGTCTACCTGGGCATCCTGGGCTTCCTGCTGGCCTTCCTCGCGATGGCGATCGTCTTCGGACGCCGCGCCGAGCACGCTGCCTTCGGGCAGCTCGAAGGCCAGCCGGGCGCCGCTGCCGCGGTCCTGGAGAACGTCGGCCGTGGCTGGACCACGACGCCCGCGGTCGCGATGAACCGCAATCAGGACGTCGTGCACCGCGCGGTGGGCAAGGCGGGCATCGTGCTCGTCGGCGAGGGCAACCCCAACCGGGTCAAGGGCCTGCTGGCGGCCGAGAAGAAGCGCATGGCGCGCATCGTGGCGGACGTCCCGGTGCACGACATCGTGGTGGGCGACGGCGAGGGCCAGGTGCCCATCAAGAAGCTGCGCACGACGCTGCTCAAGCTGCCCCGCGTCCTGCCCGGCGCCCAGGTGACGGTCGTCAACGACCGCCTGCGGGCGCTCGGCGACCTGCTCAGCAACATGCCCATCCCGAAGGGGCCGATGCCGAAGGGCACGCGGATGCCGAAGGGCCGCTGAGGCCCGTACGCACCCCGGATCACAGCGACGAAGGCGGGGCGGAACCTCTCGGTTCCGCCCCGCCTCTCTGTCTTCTTCGCCTTCTTCGCCCTCGCGCCCCGCTCGCTCAGAGCTCGCTGTTCGCTCAGATGCGGACCTGGACGGCGCGGGCGAGCCGGTCGTGCAGGCCGCGGCCGTCGCGGTCCCAGATGAGCGCCGGGATGCCGATCGCCAGGAGCACGCTGCGCAGCAGGACCCGCGGGAGCGTGAGCCGGCCGCCGTTCTCGCTGATGACGCGCAGCCCGAGCAGCCGCTTGCCCGGGGTGCAGCCGATCGTACCGACGGTGAGCACACTGAGTACGAAGAAGATCAGCAGCGCCCAGTTGCCCGACTGCTGGGCCTTGCCGCCCGCCAGGAAGGCGTAGGCGACGAGCATGCACAGCGCCCAGTCGATGAAGATCGCCGCGAGACGGCGGCCGGGCCGTGCGATCGAGCCCGGCCCGCTCTCCGGCAGTCCGAGGCGCTCGCCGCGGTACCCGAAGTCGATGCCCATCTCCTCGGCGGCCGCGCGCGGTCCGGAGAGCCATGAGCCCATTGCTTGCCTGTTGTCCACCCGACAACGGTACTGCGACCGCATACGTTCACTTCCGTCCGGGTCCGGTATTCGCCGTTTCGACCACGCTTCGAGGCGCGTTCCGGTTAACCTCGGCGAAACAAATGGGTCATGCTTGGGAAATCCCGTCTCTCTAGGGTCGGCCTCAGCGCGGCGCTGCATATGGACCCGCATATGAACGTGCACCACACCCGCATATGGGCCGCGCCACCGAAGCAACCCCGACCGCTCGCGGCCGGGCTAGGAGGAGTTGGATGTTCCAGAACGGCGACGACGCCAAGAAGTTCATCAAGGACGAGGACGTCAAGTTCGTCGATGTCCGCTTCTGCGACCTGCCTGGCGTGATGCAGCACTTCACGATCCCGGCGGCGGCGTTCGACCCGGCCGAGGAGCTCGCCTTCGACGGCTCCTCGATCCGCGGGTTCCAGGCCATCCACGAGTCCGACATGGCGCTCCGCGCGGACCTGTCGACGGCGCGCGTCGACCCCTTCCGCCGGGACAAGACGCTCAACATCAACTTCTTCATCCACGACCCGATCACCGGCGAGCAGTACAGCCGCGACCCGCGCAACATCGCCAAGAAGGCCGAGGCGTACCTCGCCTCCACCGGCATCGCGGACACGGCGTACTTCGGTCCGGAGGCGGAGTTCTACGTCTTCGACAGCGTCCGCTTCGAGACCAGCGCGAACCAGTCCTTCTACCACATCGACTCCGAGGCCGGCGCCTGGAACACCGGTGCGGAGAACGACAACCGCGGCTACAAGGTCCGCTACAAGGGCGGCTACTTCCCGGCCCCGCCGGTCGACCACTTCGCCGACCTGCGCGCCGAGATCTCCCTGGAGCTGGAGGCGTCCGGCCTCCAGGTCGAGCGCCAGCACCACGAGGTCGGCACGGCCGGCCAGGCGGAGATCAACTACAAGTTCAACACGCTGCTCGCCGCGGCCGACGACCTGATGCTCTTCAAGTACATCGTGAAGAACGTCGCCTGGCGCAACGGCAAGACCGCGACCTTCATGCCGAAGCCGATCTTCGGTGACAACGGCTCGGGCATGCACGTCCACCAGTCGCTGTGGAGCGGCGGCGAGCCGCTCTTCTACGACGAGCAGGGCTACGCGGGCCTCTCGGACACCGCCCGCTACTACATCGGCGGCATCCTCAAGCACGCCCCGTCGCTGCTGGCCTTCACCAACCCGACGGTGAACTCCTACCACCGCCTGGTCCCCGGCTTCGAGGCCCCGGTCAACCTGGTCTACTCGCAGCGCAACCGCTCCGCCGCGATGCGCATCCCGATCACGGGCTCCAACCCGAAGGCCAAGCGCGTCGAGTTCCGCGCCCCGGACCCGTCCTCGAACCCCTACCTCGCCTTCTCGGCCCTCCTCCTGGCCGGCCTCGACGGCGTCAAGAACAAGATCGAGCCGGCCGAGCCGATCGACAAGGACCTCTACGAGCTCGCCCCCGACGAGCACGCGGGCGTCCCCCAGGTCCCCACCTCCCTCCCGGCGGTCCTGGAGGCCCTCGAGGCCGACAACGAATACCTCCAGGCGGGCGGCGTCTTCACCGCCGACCTGATCGAGACCTGGATCGACTACAAGCGCACCCAGGAAATCGCCCCGATCCAGCTGCGGCCGCACCCGCACGAGTTCGAGATGTACTTCGACATCTAAATCGCCGTTGCCGTCAGGCGCGAGGGCCGCTGTCTCCTTCCAGGGGACGGCGGCCTTCGTGCTGCCCGGCGCGGATCGTGCGCACGCCGAGCAGATTCCTACTTCTTTGATAATCTCGATGCGTGGCCGAGACTCCGTACAACATCGGTGAGGGACCCGCGACCAGGGTGAGTCTGTCGCTGCCGGAGGGCACAGCCGAAGCCATCAAACAGCGGGTGGGCAAGCGCGAGTTCTCCGCCTTCATCGCGGCGGCCGTCGAGCGCGAGCTGCGGGGGCGGATCCTGGACGAGTATCTGGCCGACTACGAGCACCGCAAAGGTCCGGTGTCGGCGCACGAGCAGGAACGCGCTCGGCAGATCTTCGACGAGGTGTTCACCGAGGAGGGCGAGTGGCCCGCCGCAGGCTGAGCCATGAAGGGACGCTCGTTCTGGACTGCGCGGGCCTGTCGAAATTCGTCGACGACCACGAGCCGGTGGTCGCGCTGGTGGCCGAGGCCCGCAGGCGCGGCATGGAAGTCGTGATCAGCGCGCTCACCGTCATCGAGGCCACGCACCGCCGGACGCACAGAGCGAGACTCGCGTGGGCGCTCTCCGGGATGCGGATCGCACACATCGGGGACGAGGAGGCCAAGGCCGCCTCCGAACTGTTGCTGAACACCGGGCTGCACGGGCACAAGTACGCCACCGACGCGGTCGTGGCCGAATTGGCGCTGCGGCAGCGGCGGCCGGTCGCCATGCTCATCTCGGACATCGACGACATGACGAAACTGTGCGGCGACCGGGTGCGTCTCGTAGCCGTGTGACGCCGCCACCGGTCCCCTCGCCTCGGGGAGGCCAGGGGACCGGCGTTCCCCCCTCAGCCGGCAATCAGCGCGCGCACCAGCGCGCACGTCGTGTCCGAAGGGGTGTGGACACCTATTTGGGTCGCGGCGACGCGGATGCGGCGGTTGTCGGCTCGGTCCGGGGTGTAGACGCCCGAGTGGAGCAGGGCGATCGCGAGGCGCATGGCCTTCAGGCGGCGGTTGTGCGTCTCGTACCACTCGCGGGGCTGCTCGGCGGGCAGGCGCTTCTTCGGCAGGGTCGGGAGACTGGGCAGGTTCGGGTGAGGTGGTGCGGCTACGGCCATCGACATCCTCCTGACGCGTGTGTGAGCCCTCGCTCAACACCTCCTATTTTACTGCCGGGCACTGACAATCGGCCCAGGTCAGACGCCACTTGAGCGCTCACGCGGTACGGTGTCCGGCATGGAGATCTGGATCAATCCCGCCTGTTCGAAGTGCCGTGGCGCGCTGTCGTTGCTCGATGCGGAAGGGGCCGATTACACCGTCCGCCGCTATCTGGAGGACGTGCCGAGCGCCGAGGAGATCGGCGCCGTGCTCGACCGGCTCGGGCTGGAGCCGTGGGACATCACGCGGACGCAGGAAGCGGAGGCCAAGGAGCTCGGGGTGAAGGACTGGCCGCGTGACGCGGGGTCGCGGGACCGCTGGATCGCGGCGCTCGCGGGGCACCCGAAGCTGATCCAGCGGCCGATCATCACGGCGGACGACGGGTCCGCGGTGGTGGGTCGTACGGAGGAGGCGGTACGGGAGGCACTGGGGAGGTCGGCGACCTCCTGACCCCCGCCACCGAAAGACCGCCGGGCCCCGGCACGCCACCCTGAGCGCATTCGACCATTACCGTAAGTAATTCGTTCACCTCAAGGCTGTCTCCAAGTAACCGCACCTGATTTGATGTTGACGGTTCGTCTGTTTCGCCCCCACACCCCCCAGGGAGACGCAGTGCCGCACATCAAGCCCGTGAAGTCCGCGAGAATCCTCGCCACAGCACTCGCCGCTGTGGCGATATCCGCGGCACTGCCGCAAACGGCCCAGGCAGCGCCGGCGGACGGCGCCGTCCCGGAGCTGAGGGTGCTGACGTACAACACCTTCCTGATGAGCAAGAACCTCTATCCGAACTGGGGACAGGACCACCGGGCCAAGGCGATACCCGCCGCCGGATTCTTCCAGGGCAATGATGTCGTGGTTCTCCAGGAAGCATTCGACAACAGCGCCTCGGACGCCCTGAAGGTGAACGCGGCGGCGCAATATCCGTATCAGACACCGGTCGTCGGACGGAGCAAGGACGGCTGGGACGCCACGGGCGGGAATTACTCCTCCACCACACCGGAGGACGGGGGCGTCACCGTGCTCAGCAAATGGCCGATCGTGCACAAGGAGCAGGTGATCTACCAGGACGCGTGCGGTTCGGACTGGTGGTCCAACAAGGGCTTCGCCTATGTGGTGTTGGACGTGAACGGCACCAAGGTGCACCTCGTTGGCACGCACACCCAGTCGACCGACAGCGGCTGCAAGGCGGGCGAGGCGGTGGCGGACCGCGCCAAGCAGTTCCGGCAGATCGGCGCCTTCCTGGACGCCAAGAAGATTCCGGCCGGTGAGCAGGTCATGCTCGCCGGGGATCTCAATGTGGACTCGCACGGCCCGGAATACGCCTCGATGCTCGCGAACGCCGGTCTGGCGCCCGCGGCGGCCCGCACCGGCCACCCGTACTCCTTCGACACCGAGGAGAACTCGATCGCGTCCTTCCGTTATCCGGGCGAGGCCCGCGAGGATCTCGACTACGTGCTGCACCGCAACGGCCACGCTCGGCCGGGTAACTGGCAGAACACGGTGGTCAAGGAGCAGTCCGCGCCGTGGACGGTCTCCAGCTGGGGCAAGGGCTACACGTACACCAACCTGTCGGACCACTACCCGCTGATCGCCGGGAACAAGTGAGCCGGACGGCGGGGTGCCGGGCGCCCGGCACCCCGCCGTCGCCCGACTGTCAGTGGCGGGTGACAGGATTCCTCCAAGCGGGCCGCTGATCGCGAGCGGTCCCCGGAGCGAGGGGGAACCATGCTGCCCATCACCGTGAACACCGAGTCAGGCGAGGTCCGTTCGGGGATCGGCGCCGAGGAGCTGGGCCGCCTGATCGGCCGGCTGGGCGCGGACGGTGACCGGTTCGTGGTGGCCGAGCGCACGGCCGACGAGAGCGGGGGCGATCACTATCTCCAGACGTGGCACGAGGGCGCCGGGCCGTACGAGGTGGAGTACCGCGAGGGCTCGGCGGAGCGGCACTTCGGGGTGCGGATGGCGAGCGCGGACGAGGTCGCGGCCGTCTTCGTGGCGTGGGCGCGCGGCACGGAGGGCTGGTCGGAGGGTTACGCCTGGGAGCGGGTCGAGCTGGGTGAGGAGGACCCCGGCTCCGGTCTCGGGGCGGACTTCGCGGACGTGCCCGTGGCGGAGCTGGAGGCCGAGCTGGGGCCCCGGCTGCTCAAGGAGGCCGAGGGGCAGGTCCGGCTGCTGATCCGGTGCGGCTTCGACGAGGCCGAAGACATAGCGGACGAGATCTCCGACCACTTCCACGCGGACGGCGCCACGCCGCTTCCCGTGGCCACCGCGCGGCGGATCGTCGGCAGGCTGTGGCGCGAGCGGCTGGCCGAGCAGGCCGACTGGCCGGAGGTGACGGACGCCGACCGGGTCGAGGCGGCCTTCGCGGCGCTGGATTCGGCCGGGATCACGGCCCGCATGCACTTCACCTGCTGCTCGCGGTGCGGCTTCGCGGAGATCGGCGGGGAGGCGGCGGAGGGGGACCACGGATTCGTCTTCTTCCACTCCCAGGACACGAGGGCCGCGGTGGAGGGACAGGAGATGTGGCTGTCGTACGGAACGCACGCGTCCGGGGACCGGGAGGCCGTGGCGGAGGTGGGGCGGGATGTGGTGGACGCCCTCACGGAGGCGGGCCTGACGGTGTCGTGGGACGGCGATCCGGAGCGCTCGATATCCCTCGCCGGGCTGGACTGGCGCCGGCGCGTGGGCTGATGGCCCCGGGCTGGGCGGTTCGCGCGGCGCGGGGCCGAACGGTTCGCGCGGCGCGGGAGGGGCGGGTGCCGAAGGGACGGGCGCGCGGGGCTCCGGGGGTTCACCCGTCCCTGCTCCGGTCCCTCCCGCGCGGCGCGGGAGAGGCGAGCGCGGAAGGGACGGGTACCCGGGGTACCCGGGGTACCCGGGGTACCCGGGGCCCCCGCCCACAGCGGGGCTCCAGGGGCCCGTCCCGACTCCGGCCCCGCACCGGGACTCCGGGGCCGTCCGCCCCGCCCCCACTTCCCGCAACACATCGCCCGGAACCTCCCCCTCCGCCCTGCCTGCCCCGCACCGGCCCCGCCCCGAAGCGCGTTCATCTCGCGTCAACAACCCCCGGTAACCCCTGCTCTCCCGGCGCGCGGCATGTTTCAATAGGCGCATGGCCAGCTTCCAGAACACCGCGACGGGTCGCAGCGACCTCGAGCCCTTCTGGCCTTCCCGCCAGCACCACGACTTCGACCGAGTGTGTTGCCGCGCGACTTCCGCGCAGGCCCACTCCCCTCGCTGACCCTCACGTCGAAGTCAGCCGCCGGACACCTCGTCCCGGCCAACGGCCCCGCGCACACGCACGTCCCTCGACGGTCCCCGCGCGAAAGAGCTGAGCTCTCCATGACGAACCTCCGTACCCTCGCCGCGTCCGCCCCGGCGTCCTCGGGCGCCGCCCACACCACCGCCGCCGCCCACGGGGCGCACCGGCACCGACTGCGGGCCGTCGCCCCGGACGAGGTGCCCCCGGTCGCCGAGCTGCTGCACTCCGGGGCGGCGACCTGGATGCCCGCCCCCCAGCACACCGTGCCCACGCTCCCCGGCCAGCCGCCGATGATCGGCTATCTCGTGCTCGTACCGGCGGAGCAGCCCGTCCCCGAGGCCACGGCGCCCGGCGGGCGCGGGGACGCGCTGGTGAGCATCGACCCGGAGCAGCGGATCGCGCGCATCGCGGGCAAGCCGCTGGACCTGACCTACCTGGAGTTCGAGCTGCTCGCCCACCTCGTCGCGCACCCCCACCGGGTGCACACGCGCGACCAGTTGGTGACGACGGTGTGGGGTTACGGTCACGTGGGCGACGGCCGTACGGTCGACGTCCACGTCGCCCGGCTGCGCCGCAAGATGGGGGCCGAGCACCGCGCCTCGATCGTGACGGTGCGGCGCGTGGGCTACAAGTACGCGCCGCCCGCCGGCTACTGATCCACCCCGGCGCGCGCCGGGGCCCCGCGGCGTCACGCGAGGCTCCCGGCGCACTCCACGTGCCGCCCCCGAGAAGGCATCGCCCGAGGTCAGGGGGGTTAGGTACACCATGGCCGGGGTGCCCGCCCCAGTGACCGACCGTGTGTGCGGACAGAGACTAGAGTCGGTCCAGGGCCGAGCCGCGGTCCTGGCACGACGCACACGGGGGACACCGGCATGAAGATCGCCAAGGCACTACTGGCCGCTGCGCGCGGGCTGTGGCTGACGGTCTCCGGGTTGGTGATGTCCACGCTGCTCTTCACGTTCACCCTGGTGTCCCTGGTGCTGATGGTGCTGGGGATCGGTTTCTTCACCACCCCGGTCGTCCTGTCGGCCGTGCGGTCGTACGCGAACGCGCGCCGCCGCCAGGCCGAGGCGTGGTCGGGGGTGCGCATCCCGGTCCCGTACCGCAGGCTGCCCGAGCGGCGTGGCGGGTTCGCCGGCCAGGTGGAGCACTGCCTGAACCTGCTCAAGGACAAGGCGACGTGGCGCGACATCCAGTGGCTGTTCGTGGACCTGTCGGCCGGTGCGGTGCTCGGGGTGCTGCCCGCGACGCTGATCCTCTACGTGTTCTGGGGCCTGGTCCTGGCCCTCGGGGTGTGGAAGCCGATCGTCCGGGTCAATGACGTGCAGTGGTTCGCGTTCGTGCCCGTCACCGACCAGTTCACGGCCAACCTCGCGGCGGCGACCGGGTTCGGATTCGGCCTGCTGGGGGTGTTCGTCAACCAGTACCTCGTGCGCACGCACTTCCGGCTCGCCGCGGTGCTGCTGCGGCCCACCCCGGAGCGCGAGCTCGCCCTGCGCGTCGAGCACCTCACCGAGACCCGGCACGACGCGGTGGACAGCTCCGCCGCCGAGCTGCGCCGCATCGAGCGCGACCTGCACGACGGCGCGCAGGCCCGGCTGGTGGCGATGGGCATGAGCCTGGGCACGATCGAGGCGCTGGTCGAGCACGACCCCGCCCAGGCCAAGCGGCTGCTGGCCGCGGCCCGCGCCGACTCCGCCGAGGCCCTCACCGAACTGCGCGACCTCATCCGCGGCATCCACCCGCCCGTGCTCGCCGAGCGCGGCCTCGGTGACGCCCTGCGCGCCCTCGCCCTGCGGATGCCGCTGCCCGTCGAGGTGGACGTCCAACTGCCGGGGCGGGCCGAGGAGCCGGTCGAGTCGGCCGCGTACTTCGCGGTCAGCGAGGTGCTCACCAACGCCGCCAAGCACTCCCGCGCCCAGCGGGTCCAGCTCGACGTGCACCACACCGAGGGAGCGCTGCGGATCTCGGTGACCGACGACGGCCGCGGCGGCGCGGCGCCGGGCTCCGGCGGCGGACGCGGCGAGAAGGGCGGACCCGGTGAGGGAGGCGGCGGCACCGGCCTCCTCGGCATCGAGCGGCGCCTCGGCGCCTTCGACGGCGTCCTGGCCGTGAGCAGCCCGGTGGGCGGGCCCACGATGGTCACGATGGAGATCCCCTGCGCCCTCCGCTGACGCCCCGTCACCATCCCAGGGAGAACCCCTTGCGCGTCGTGCTCGCCGAAGACCTGTTCCTGCTGCGGGACGGGCTGGTCCGGATGCTGGAGGCCTTCGGCTTCGAGATCGCCGCGGCCGTGGAGAGCGGCCCGGAGCTCGGCCGGGCGCTCGCCGAGCTGAAGCCGGACGTCGCGGTCGTGGACGTACGGCTGCCGCCGTCGTTCACGGACGAGGGGCTCCAGTGCGCCCTGGCGGCCCGCCGGGAGACGCCGGGGCTGCCGGTGCTGGTGCTGTCCCAGCACGTGGAGCAGCTGTACGCGCGGGAACTGCTCGCCGACGGCAGCGGGGGCATCGGGTATCTGCTGAAGGACCGGGTGTTCGACGCGGCGCAGTTCGTCGACGCCGTGCGGAGGGTCGCGGCGGGCGGCACCGCGATGGATCCGCAGGTGATCTCCCAGCTGCTGACCCGGCGGTCGCGGGACACGCCGATGGGGCGGCTGACGCCGCGCGAGCGGGAGGTGATCGAGCTGATGGCCCAGGGGCGGTCGAACGCCGCGATCGCCGCGCAGCTGCACATCACGGAGCGGGCGGTCACCAAGCACACGTCGAACATCTTCGCCAAGCTCGGCCTGCCGCCGTCCGACGACGACAACCGGCGGGTGCTGGCGGTTCTGGCCTATCTCGACCGGGGCGAGAGCCTCGCCTGACCGGCGGCCGGGCGAAGCCGCCGACGAGCCGTCATTGCTCCCTCTGATGGCCCCCGCTAGCGTGCGCCTCGCACGCGCGCGTTGTCGCGTACCGCACAGTGGGGAGCGCCATGACCGAGCTGCCGACGCCGTCGCCGTCCAGACGTGCGGTGCTGGGGGCCGTCGGAGCGATCGGCGCGGGAGCCGCCCTCGGCACCACCTCTCCCGCGGCCGCCTCCGACCCCCGGCTCCCCGTCCCCTCCGACACCGCCCCCTCCGCCCCCTTCGATTCCGCTCCCGCCCGTGCCGCGCTGGAGCGCCTGCTGCCCGCGCACGCGCGGCAGTTCACGCTGACCCCGCTGCCCTCGGGCCGGGAGCGCTTCGAGGTCACCGGCACGGCCGGCCGGATCGAGGTGGCGGGCACGAGCCCGGCGGTGCTGCTGACCGGTGTGCACTGGTACCTCAAATACGTGTGCGGGGCCCACATCACCTGGAGCGCGCGTCACCTCGACCTGCCGGCCGCCCTCCCCGCGCCGGGCGAGCCGCTGCGGCGCTCCACCGCGCTGCCGCACCGCTTCGCGCTCAACGACACCAACGACGGCTACACCTTCCCGTACGCCGACTGGCCCTACTGGGAGCGGATGATCGACATCCTCGCCCTGCACGGCTGCAACGAGGTGCTGGTGATCGCCGGGCACGAGGCCGTACACCACCGCGTCCTGCTGGACAGCGGCTACACGGACGCCGAGGCGCGCGCCTGGCTGCCCGCCCCCTCCCACCAGCCGTGGTGGCTGCTGCAGAACCTGAGCGGGTACGGCGGCCCCCTCTCCCCCGCGCTGATCGCCCGGCGCGCCGCGCTGGGCCGGCGGATCTGCGACCGGCTGCGCGAGCTGGGCATGGCCCCGGTCCTGCCGGGCTACTGCGGCTCCGTGCCCGACGGTTTCACCGAGCGGAACCCGGACGCGCGCGTCGTCCCGCAGGGCGTGTGGCACGGCTTCGGGCGCCCCGACTGGCTCGACCCGCGCACCGGCGCCTTCGCCCGTACCGCGGCGTCCTTCTACCGCCACCAGCGCGAACTCTTCGGTGAGGCAGCGCACTTCAAGATGGACCTGCTGCACGAGGGCGGCACCGCGGGCGACGTCCCCGTGGCGGCGGCGGCCCGGGGCGTCGAGAAGGCGCTGCGCGCCGCGCACCCGGAGGCGACCTGGGTGATCCTCGGCTGGGAGAGCAACCCGGTCCCCGAGCTGCTCGACGCCGTCGACCGTGGGCGGATGCTGATCGTCGACGGCATCTCCGACCGCTTCGAGGGCATCACCGACCGGGAGAAGGACTGGGGCGGCACTCCCTACGCCTTCGGCAGCATCCCGAACTTCGGCGGGCGCACGACGCTGGGCGCGAAGACCGACGTCTGGGAGGCGAAGTTCTTCGCGTGGCGGGACAAGCCCGGCAGTGCCCTGGCCGGCACGGCGTACATGCCCGAGGCCGCCGACCGCGACCCGGCTGCCTTCGAGTTCTTCTCGGAGCTGGCCTGGCACGAGGAGGCGCCGGACCGCGAGCAGTGGTTCCGCGCGTACGCCGACTTCCGCTACGGCCGCCGGGACGCCGCGGCCCGGGACGCGTGGGCGGCGCTGCGGGACACCGCCTACCGGCAGCACGCGCCCGGGCGCAGCGACCCGCACGACAGCCTCTTCGCCGCCCGCCCGGACCTGGCCACGGACCGGGCCGGGGAGTACGCGCCGAGCGCCCTGTCGTACGACCCGGTCCGCTTCGACGCCGCGCTCACCGGGCTGCTGGCCGTCGGCGCGGGCCTGCGCGGCCGCGACACCTACCGCTACGACCTGGCCGACGTCGCCCGCCAGGCGCTCGCGCACCGCAGCAGGCAGCTCCTCCCCGAGCTGCGGGCCGCTCACGAGCGCGGCGACCTGCCCGCCTTCCGGGCGCTCGCGGCGCTGTGGCTGAAGCTGATGGGCCTGGCCGAGGACATCGCGGGCACGCACCAGGCGTTCCTGCTGGGGCCCTGGGACGCCGCCGCGCGGGCCATGGCCACCGGGCCGCAGGAGGCGGACGAGCTGGTGCGCGCGGGCCGGGCGCTGCTGACCATATGGGGCGGACGGGCCACCTCCGACGGCGGCAAGCTGCACGACTACGCCAACCGCGACTGGCACGGCCTGATGAGCGGCTTCTATCTGCCGCGCTGGCGGCGCTGGCTGGAGGAGCTGGAGGACGCGCTGCGCGAGGGGCGGGCGCCGCGCGCCGTGGACTGGTTCGCGGTGGAGGAGCCGTGGACGCGGGCGGGAACGGCGTACGCGCAGCGGCCGGCCGGCGACACCTACGGCACGGCCGTACGCGTACGGGACGCCCTGGCCGCCGCCCCGTACCAGGGCGCGCTGTCCACCACCGTGCGTCCCGCCGCCGTGCCGCCGGGCGGCACCGCCACGGTCACCGTCGCCCTCACCAACGTGAACGGCCTGCGGGCCACCGGCCGCGTCGACCTCGACGTGACGGGCGTCAACGCCGAGGCACAGGGCCCCACTTCGCTGCCCGGCCTGCCGCCCGGCGGCACGGGCACGGCCCGCTGGCGCGTCACCGCGCCCGCCGCACCGCTCGACCGCCCGCTGCGCCGGCTGCCGTACGAGGCCGGCGCGCTCTACGGCCCGCAGGGCGCGACGCGGGTGCGGAGCGCACGCAGCGACGTGCTGTTCCTGGCCGGTCCGCTCGCCGCCGGGTGGCGCACGGTCAGTGGGAACGCCGCCGTCTTCGGCCAGCTGGAGGACGACCGCTTCGCGATCGACGGCTCGGGCGACGACCTGTGGAAGGGCACCGAGCAGTTCGGCGCGCTCTACCGCGCGGGCGCGCTGCGGACCGGCGACACCGCCACCGTGCGGGTCGACTCGCAGACGGACACCGGCAGTTGGGCGCGTGCGGGCATCATCGTGCGCGACGACCTGACGGCGCGGTCGCCGGGGGCCGTGAACCTCGCGCTGACGCCGGGGCAGGGCGTGGTCCTGTCCTACGACGCGAGCGGCTCGGGCGCCTTCGACACCTACCGGCGCATCACGGGGGTGCGGGGGCCCGTGTGGCTCAGGCTCGGCCGGGTCGCCCCGGGGGTCTTCCGGGGCGAGTGCTCCTCGGACGAGGGCGGGCCGTGGCGGACGGTCGCGGAGGTACGGGTTCCGGGCACGGCCCCGGCGCAGGACGTCGGGCTCTTCCTGACCGCGGGCAATGACGGCAGCGGTGCGCGGGGGCTGGCGGAATTCAGCGGGTGGCGGCTCGGCCGGCCGTGAACCCCGCATGCCCGTGCGGGCCCGAACCCTGCCGGAGCGGGCCCGCACGGGCGACCATGGCCGCATGACCGCACCACACACGCCCCGACGCCTCCCCCGCCTCGCCCCCGCCTACGTGGGCGCGCTCTCCCTTGCCACGGCCGCCACCCACCACTGGCTCGCCCCGGCCGCCCGGGAGCGCCTGCTGAAGCGCTGCTCGACGAACGTCGACAATCTGGGGAGCGGCCGCTGGGACACCCTCGCCACCAGCGCCCTGGTCATGGAGGGTGCGATGGAACTGCCGTACGCCCTGCTGCTCCTGGCGGTCCTGGGCTACGCCGAGTACGCGTACGGCGCGTGGTGGGCGGCGGGCGCCTTCGCCCTGGGGCACGTCGGCGCGACCCTGCTGGTGTACGGCGGCCTGCGGGCCGTACGCACCTCTCCGCGCACACGGTCCGCCACGGACGTCGGTCCGAGCTACGGTTACCACGCGGTCCTCGGCGCGCTCGGCGCACTGCTTCCACGGGGCGCCGCGCGCACAACCGCGTACGCCGCGCTCCTGGCGTTCGGCGTGCGCCCCCTGCTGCGCGGGAGGCCGACGTTCACGGACGCCGGGCACCTGACCGCACTGGGGCTGGGGGTGGCCCTGGGGCTGGGGTGCGAGCGCGCCCTCGGCTACCGTTCGGCACAATAACGGTAGATATCCGACAAGGAGAGACGCGACCATGCCGCAGCTCGATGCCTCGACCATCATCAATCTCCGCGATCTCGGCGGCATCGCGCTCGCCGGCAATTCGGCCGTCCGCCCAGGCCTGCTGCTTCGCTCCGGCCAGCTCGACCGGCTCGACCCGGAGCTCGACCCCGCGGTCGCCGCCCTCGGCATCCACACGGTCGTGGACCTGCGCTCCGAGCACGAGCGGCACGAGCGCCCCGACCAGGTGCCCGAGAGCGCCCGGCTGATCGTCGCGGACGTGATGGCCGCCGGGATGACGGGCGCCGAGAGCGTCCCCGCCAAGCTCGACTCGGTGCTCGGCAACCCCGCCGTCGCGGACGAGCACCTGGGCAACGGCAAGGCCGAGAAGCTGCTCTGCGACGCCTACCGCGCCTTCGTGACCTCCGAGTCCGCCTGCGACGCGTACCGCCTCCTGCTGTCGGCCCTCGCCGAGCCGGACTGCGGCCCGCTCCTCTTCCACTGCACCGCGGGCAAGGACCGCACGGGCTGGGCGGCCACCGTGATCCTGCTGCTCCTCGGCGCGGACGAGGCCACCGTCCAGGAGGAGTACCTCTCGGTCAACCCGGCCGTGCGGGCCGCGTTCGCGCCGCTCATCGACCGCTTCACCGAGGCGGGCGGCGACCCGGAGATCTCCGACGCGATCCTCGGCGTGCGGCCCGCCTATCTCGCGGCGGCGCTGGAGGAGATGGAGCGGGCGTACGGCGGGGTGGAGGCGTACGTCCGCGACGGCCTCGGCGTCCCCGACGACGCGGTCGACCGCATCCGCGCGCGCTACGTGGCCTGAGGCGGCCTGACCGGCGCACGGCCCGGCCGTCAACCCGCGGCACGGCGGACGCCGCGCCGCGGTGGCGCGGGAACGGCGGCCCGCGGGCTTCCACCAGCGCCGACCCCGTGCCCCCGGTCACCCGACGGGCGTGAGGTGACCATCTCACCATTCACTCGTTCTACGGACCGTGGAGCAGCAAGCGACAGCCCCCCGGACCGTCCCGCCCGTCGACGTCGAGCAGGCGGAGGCCGCGCTCATCGAGCACTACCCGCGTCTCGTGAGGCTCGGGTATCTCGTGCTGCCGCCCACCCTGGGCCGCAATCGCCGGGTGCTCACCGCGCACGCCCTCGTGCAGCGCGCCCTGCCCCGCAACCGGGTCACCCAGGCCGAGCTCGCCGGACTGACCGTGCCCGCCCCGCGCGGGGGCGCCGGTTCCCCGGGCGACCCGGGCTATACGTATGTGCGGCAGCGGGTGCTGCGGGCCGCGCTGGAGGCGGGCCGCCCGCGCGGGCGGTGGCAGCTGCCGAAGGCGGGCCGGCTTCCACCGCTGCTGCCGCAGGTGTGGGGGCTGCGGCTGTTCCCCCGCTCCGGCGGCGCCGACGAACTCGCCCTGGACCAGGCGCTCGCCGCCCTCTCCGGGCCCGGCCGGGCCGCCTATGTGCTGCGCGCCCTGGAGCTGCCCTCCGACCGTGACGTACGGCAGGCGCTCAAGGCCGCCGGCGTCGAGGACCCGGCGTCCGCGCTCATCGAGGCGGACGGGCTGCGCACGCCGGCCGGGAGCCGGGACGCGTCGCTGCTGGAGTCGATGGAGTTCGACCCCTGCTCCCTCCAGGCGCGGCCCACGGACCTGATGCGCCGCCGCCAGCACGGCCGGGCCGCCCTCGCGGCGGCCGCGGCGGCCGCCGTGTGCGGCACGCTGCTGGTGCTGCCGGACAGCGGCTGGGGCCCGGACGGCGCCGCCGCTCCCCCGTACGCGCAGAACGCCTCGGCGCAACAGGCCCTGGACCCCGCGAAGTTGACCCGCGCGAGCGCGGACGCGTGGCAGCGCGCGGACCGCTCCGGCTTCGCCGTCTGGCCCGCCCGCGGCAGCCGCACCGACGACCAGGCACTGCTGCGCCGGGCCCTCGCCGTCTGGGCGCGGCCGGGGAGCAGCGTGCGGGTGACCGCCACGCCGGGCACCGCCACCGGCCCCGCCGCCGGCCCGCCGCAGCTGCTGTACGCGGGCGAGGTCGGCCAGGCCACGGTCGTGGTCTTCCACGACGGGCTGCGCCTGGTGCGCTACGCCGAGGCCAGGAGCGGTGACACCGGCGGCGCGGCCCTCGACTTCGCCCGCGCGGACGCGGCGGACGAGGACTCCGCGACCGCGGTCGTCGTCGGCCGGGCCGACAGCGACGTCCGCTATCTGACGGCCCCTTGGGTGAGCGAGGTCTCGGTGCGCGACCTCCTCAAGCCAGGCGACAGCCCGCGGCCGCTGCGCACGGCGGCCGACGGGGTGACCGACCCGACCATCAGCCCGGCCTCGGCCAGGGACTGCCACAGCTGGCCCGCCCTCCAGATGGGCGGCCGCCTGGTGACCGACCTCGGCGAGCTGACCCCGGCCCGGCTCACCACGGGCGCCCCCGGCGAGCAGCACGACGTCACCGGCCCGGCCGCCCGCGCCGACTGGGCGCACACCGCCTGCCACCTGCAGACCATGCGGGCGCAGGGCGTGCGCTCGGTGAACTCCTGGCCCTTCGCGACCCAGCCGCTGCCCGGCGGCACGGCGGGCAGCGCGGAGTGGCTGTGCACCCGGGCCGAGACGTGGCGCGGCGCGGGGAGCCGGGTGCTGGCGCTGTTCCAGCCGCCGGGCACCCGGCCGGGCGCGGCGAGCCCGCCCGTCGCCCGCGCCGAGGGCTCCCCCGCATGCGGGGAGCGCGACCCGCACGCCCTGGCGGGGGTGCTGTGGAAGTCGCCCGGCGGCAATTGGTACGCGCTCGCGGCCGGCAGCGACGACGTGCAGTCGATCGCCGCGACCGGCGCGGTGCAGACCACCGCCTCCGGCCACCTGCTGGCCGTCCCCGCGAAGCCCGGCTCCCGGACGGCGCTCAGCGCACGGCTGACGGACGGGAAGAAGCTCACGGCCATCCAGTGAGGGGCTCCCGGTGACGAACGACCCCTGCCCACCTGCCTCCTGAGCACGGTCAGCCCCTCCGGGCTGCCATTAGTATGACCGCCATGACGAACGGGATACGGCGCAGAATGGCGGTCGAGCAGCGACGCGAGCAACTGATCGCGGTCGCACTCGAGCTGTTCGGCCGACGCCGCCCGGACGACGTCTCCATCGACGAGATCGCGGCGGCGGCCGGGATATCCCGGCCGCTCGTCTATCACTACTTCCCCGGCAAGCAGAGCCTGTACGAGGCGGCGCTGCGCCGGGCGGCGGACGAGCTCGCGGCGCTCTTCGACGAGCCGTGCGAGGGCCCGCTGGGCGAGCGGCTCGCGCGGGTGATGCACCGCTTCTTCGACTTCGTCGAGGAGCACGGCACGGGCTTCTCCGCCCTGATGCGCGGCGGCCCCGCCGCCGGGAGCGGCCGGGCCTGCGCCGTGATCGGCGGAGTGCGGCAGGCGGCGTACGCCGAGGTGCTGCGCCACCTGGGCGTGCAGTCACCGCCCCCGCGGCTGGAGCTGACCGTCCGCTCCTGGATCTCCCTGACCGAGACGACGGCCCTGCTCTGGCTCGACGACCGCCGCATCCCCCGCGCCGAGCTGGAACGCCAGCTGGTCCACGACTTCGTGGCCCTCACGGCGGTGAGCGCGGCCTACGACGAGGACATGGCGGAGGTCCTCCGCCACATGCTCACCGACGAATCGGACCTCGGCCCCTTCACGGACCTCCTGACCCGCCTCTCGGCACTGGCGCCGCTGTCGGTCTGAGGGGCGTCAGCCTGCGTCGGTCCTCAGCCCCCTTGCCGGAAGACCGCCACCGTGCGGCCCGGGATCGTGAAGGTGCCCGATGTGCGGTCGTACGACGCCGACTTGACCACCGGGTCGGATCCCGCCGCCTGGAGTGGGTGGAGGGCGTACGGCGTTCCGGACAGCGTCGGGACGTGCTGGGTGAGGCGGCCGGGGGTGGCGTTCAGGGTGATGAGCAGGTTGCCCAGCCGCATCGTGATCACGCCCGGTGTCTCGTCGTTGCCGGAGAGCGGGAAGGAGAGGTCCGCCTGGACGTCGGCGGCCGTGGTGTGGCTGAACGCCTTTTCCGTCGTGCGGATGCGCAGCAGGTCGCGGTAGGCCGCGGAGGCCGCCTCGGTGGGTGCGCAGCCGGGGCGCAGGGCCGGGTCGGCGAGGAGGGGGCGGGCGTAGGGCCACTTGGCCGCGTTGTCCTTGGCCGGGGGCAGGCCGCGGCCGAAGCCGTTGCCGTCGGCGCAGTCCCAGTGGATCGCGTTGAACCAGTCGCCGCTGTCGAAGGAGTCGCGGTCCAGGGACTTGGAGCGCAGGAGGTCCGTACCGGCCTGGGAGAGCGCGGGCCCCTGGGACAGCGCGGCGGTGGCCATGGCGAGGACCTGCGTGCGGGCCCGCTCGGCGGGTGTGGTGCGCTGCGGCAGTTTGAAGGCGAGGGCGTCGTAGAGGGTCTCGTTGTCGTGCGCGTCCACGTAGGCGAGGGCGTCGCCGGGGGCGGCGGCGTAGCCGGCGGGCGCGCCGTTGTAGTCGACGTCCGAGCCGCGCACGCTGTGGCCGGTGGAGTCCGTGAAGCGGTACGCGGCGAGGTTGCCGGTCAGGCCCACCTTGACGATGTCCTGGGCGTGCAGGAGGCGGGCCCGCTGTTCCTCGGGGGTGCCGGGGGTCGCGCCGTTGGGGTCGGTGTAGAGGCCGGAGGCGAAGCCCTGGACGCGCGGGTCCGCGTCGAAGGGGCCGCCGCCGCGGACGGCGTCGCGGGCGCGGTCGGAGAAGGTCGCGATGCCAGTGCCCGCCATGTTCTTCTGGGTGGCCTGGACGAAGCGGGCGTCGTTCGCGACCTCGCCGAAGTTCCATCCCTCGCCGTAGAGGATCACCGACTTGCCGTCGACGCCGTCCTTGGCGGGCGTGAGCGCGTCGAGGGCCTTGCGCACGGCCAGGATGTTGGCCTTGGGGTGGTGGCCCATGAGGTCGAAGCGGAAGCCGTCGACCTTGTACGCCTTGGCCCAGGTGACGACGGAGTCCACGACGAGCTTGCCCATCATGGCGTGTTCGGGCGCGGTGTTCGCGCAGCAGGTGGAGGTGGCGACGGTGCCGTCGTCCAGCAGCCGCTGGTAGTAGCCGGGGACGATGCGGTCGAGGACGGACTTCGGGTCCTGTCCGGAGGCGGCCGTGTGGTTGTAGACGACGTCCATGACGGTGCGCAGCCCGGCGCCGGCCAGGCCCTGGACCATCCGCCGGAATTCGAGGGTGCGCCGGGGGCCGTCGGGGTCGGAGGCGTAGGAGCCCTCGGGGACGGTGTAGTGCAGCGGGTCGTAGCCCCAGTTGTAGGCGTCCCGGGCGGCCGTCCGCCCCACGCACTCCTGCTGCCGCTCGGAGTCGGCGGGCAGGGCGGCGAGGTCGCAGGCGGGCGTGGCCTGGTCGGCGCGCTTCTCGGGGACGGTGGCGAAGTCGAAGGCGGGCAGCAGGTGGACGTAGGAGGTGCCCGCGTCGGCGAGGCCCTTCAGGTGGCGCATGCCGGCCGAGGTCCGGTCGGTGAAGGCGAGGTACTGCCCCGGGTGCGCCGAGGTGCGGTCCGCCACGGAGAAGTCGCGGATGTGCAGTTCCTGGATCCGCGCGTCCCGCAGGGGCACGGCCCGGGGCTTGCGGAGCCCCTGCCAGCCGGGCGGGGCGAGGGCGGGGTCGGCGAGGTCGGTGACCACGCTGCGCGCGGAGTCCGCAGTGAGGGCGGTGGAGTACGGGTCGGTGACGAGGTTGGTGACCACCTTCCGCACGGTCGGGGCCCAGACGGTGACGGCGTACCGATAGGGCTTGCCGGTCCACTCGCGGGGGCCGGTGACGCTCCAGACGCCGCTGGTGGCGTCGCGCCGCATGGGCACGGTGCGGCCGTCGAGTTCGAGGGCGACGCGACGCGCCGTGGGCGCCCAGACGGAGAGGGTGGGGCAGCCTCGACGGAAGGCGGGGCCGAGCTCGGCCTTGGCCGCGGGCGCGGCGTAGAGGTCGTCGAGGACGCCGGCTGTCTGTACGCCGGTGGTGATGTCGTCCGTAGTGGCGGTGAGTTGGCCGCGCAGCGCTGCGGGGACGCGTGACCGGTCGCCGGGGGCGATGCGGAAGGCGTCGTAGGCGGCGAGGTGGGGATACTTCGCCCGCTGGCCGGGGGTGAGCCCGCCGGGCTGCGGGGTGAGGGCGAAGGTGCCGGTGTCGTGTACGAGGCGGTGGGGGTGGCCGGGGTCGCCGAGGTTCTTGGGCCAGGCGACGGTGGTGCGGTCGATCCATTGCACGGTGGCTTGGGGCGGGGTGGGTTGGGGCGTGGTGGCCCGGGCCGGCCCGAGCCCCGCCAGGGGCAGCAGTAGCAGGACGACGGTGGCCAGGCGTTTACGACGGCGCATGGGGCTCCTTGGGCTCGCTGATCCGTTTGTCTGCCCCAGTCCCGCCCCTTCCCGGCCGCATTGGTATGCGGCTCCGCCGCGTGAGGGGGCAAGCCCCCAGACCCCCAAAGCGGCTGCGCCGCTTGTCCTCGGGCGAAGCCCCTGGATACGGGAAGAGCCGGTGTGGGGAAAAATCAGGCGCACGTGCGCGCACCCACATGCAGCGCCAGTGCCGTGTTCGGGGCCAGCGTCGCCGTGAAGGTGCCGTCCCCCGCGACCGCCACCCTTCGGCCGCCCTGCACGTCGCAGTAGTCACCCGCCGGCAGCGACGTCTTGAAGGTGCGGCTCAGCGCGAACGACTCGTGGTTGACGACCACATAGCCCTTGTCCCCGCGCCCGAACGCGATCGCCTGGTATCCGTTGTCCCACCAGTCGCCGACGGCCGCGCCCCGTGTCGCGTTGCGGAAGGCCACCATGGACTTGATCTCGGGCCATTTGTGCTGGCATTTCCAGCCGTCCTGCCAACAGGCCGTCACCGCACCGCTGTTGGGCGGGCCCGCGTCGCGGTCGGTGAATTCGTAGCCGGAGTGGACGTCGGGGGAACCGTAGGGACAGGCGAGCATGAAGACGTTGGCGAGGGTGTAGTTCGCCCCGTCCTTGTAGCTGAGGGTGTCGCCGCCGCGCTCGGTGTCCCAGTTGTCGGTGAAGACGGATGCCTGGCCGCCGGGCAGATAGCCCCAGCCCTCGCCGAAGTTCTTGAGATAGGCGAGCCGCTCTCCGTTGAAGACGCGCTTGAGGTCGCGCGCGTAGCGGAATTCCTGGACGTCGCCGTTGCGCAGGTATTCGTCCGGCTGGACGGCCTCGCCCGCGCCGTAGATGGTCTCCTGCTTCCAGTAGACATCGGGCTTGCTCAGCCGGGACTTGATCGCGGCGAGGTCCTCGGTGGCGATGTGCTTGGCGGCGTCGACGCGGAAGCCGTCGACGCCGAGCGAGAGCAGGTCGTCGAGGTAGGCGGCGATGCGGTCGCGTACGCGCTCCGCGCCGGTGTCGAGGTCGGCGAGGCCGACGAGTTCGCAGTTCTGGACGTCGCCGCGGTCGCGGTAGTCGCCGACGGGCTTGCGGCAGCCGTGGAAGTCCCGGTCCTCGTACGTGCCCGGATAGCCGTACTTCGTATACGTGGTGCCGCCGGTGCCCGTGCCGGAGCCGGCGGCCATGTGGTTGACGACGGCGTCGGCGACGACCTTGACCCCGGCCGCGTGGCAGGTGTCGACCATGTTCTTCAGCGCGGCGCGGTCGCCGAGCCGTCCGGCGACGCGGTAGCCGACGGGCTGGTAGGAGGTCCACCACTGCGGTCCCTGGATGTGCTCCTGGGGCGGGGAGACCTGGACATAGCCGTAGCCGGCCGGGCCGAGGGTGTCCTTGCACTCTTTGGCGACGGAGGCGTAACTCCACTCGAAGAGCACGGCGGTGACGTCGCGTTCACCAGGGGCGGCCGCCTGGGCGGGCGGGGCGCAGGTGAGGGTTCCGGCGACCAGGGCGGCGACGGCGAGCAGGGCTCTCCGGCCGGTTCCGGGCAGGGCGAAGGGGGGCACGGCGCCTCCTGAGGGGGGGGTGACCGGTTCCTGACGAACCGGGACAGAACGACCTGGTGCGGCAACGCACCGCACCCAGCAGGCCGATGAAGGTTCTTGCTCTTCTTGCTGCAACTTCCGGTCCGCACGACCGCGACAACTGCCGCGCACGAGACCGTACGAGGCCGGTAGCCGCTGGTCAACCCTTGGGACACGGTCCGGTTACGACCCGGAAATCTCGCTGTTTCGTTCTTGCAAACCCTTTCGCAAGAGATTGCAGCCTGTTAACTTCCTCCACAGCTCGGGCCGTCCGCGACTGGTCGGCCTCCTTGATGAGGAGATCCATATGCGAAGAGGCATATCGGTTGCGGCCGTCATCGGCGCGCTGGCCCTGACCGCGACCGCGTGCGGCGGTGACGGCGGCGGTGACGGCGGCGACGGATCCAAGGCGGCGAACGACCCGGGCAGCGTGAGCGGGACGGTCACCTGGTGGGACACCTCGGACGCCACCAACGAGGCACCGGCCTTCAAGAAGCTGGTGTCGGCCTTCGAGGCGAAGTACCCCAAGATCAAGGTCGATTACGTCAACGTGCCCTTCGACCAGGCCCAGCAGAAGTTCAAGACCGCGGCCTCCACCGGCAAGGGCGCGCCGGACGTGCTGCGCTCGGACGTCGGCTGGACCCCGGGCTTCGCCCAGCTCGGCTACCTCAAGGACCTCACCGGCACGCCCGCGCTCGACAAGCCCGAGGACTTCCTCGACGGGCCGCTGAAGAACGCCGCGTACCAGGGCAAGACGTACGGCGTCCCCCAGGTCACCGACACGCTCGGGCTGCTCTACAACAAGGAGCTCTTCCAGAAGGCCGGCATCGACAAACCCCCGGCCGACTGGGCCGCCGTCAAGGAGGCGGCCCTGAAGATCAAGGACAGGACGGGCGCCGAGGGGATCGGTCTCAGCCCGGACAGCTACTACTCGCTGCCCTTCCTCTACGGCGAGAAGAGCGACATGGTCGACGTCGCCGACAAGAAGATCACCATCTCCGACGCGGCGTCCCTCAAGGGCATCGAGACGGCCGTCGACCTGGTGAAGTCCGGCGCGGCGCCCAAGCCGGCGGGCACGGACGGCTACAACGCGCTCAAGACGGACTTCAAGAACGGCAAGCTGGCGATGCTGATCGACGGGCCGTGGGCGACGAAGGAGATCTTCGGCGGCGACGCGTACAAGTCGAAGGACAACCTCGGGATCGCACCGATCCCGGCCGGCTCCACGGGCACGGCGGGGGCGCCGGTCGGCGGGCACAACCTCGTCGTCTACGCCGGGTCGAAGAACTTCGACGCGTCCTACCTCTTCACGCGGTTCATGACCGAGGCCACGCAGCAGGAGTCGGTGTCGTCGGCGGTCGGGGTGCTGCCTACGCGGAAGTCGGCGTACACGTCGGAGGTGCTGGCCGATCCCGTGCGGAAGTCCTTCTACGAGGCACTGGGCAAGGCGCACGCGCGGCCGCAGATTCCGCAGGGCGGGGATCTCTTCACGGACTGGCTCCAGCACTACACGAAGATCTTGACGCTGAAGGAGTCGCCGAAGGAGGGGCTGGACGCGACGGCCAAGGCTTGGCAGGGGGCGTTGCTGAAGGACTGGTCGGTGCGGCAGTAGGGGGCGGGGGTCTTTTCCCCACCCCGCCCCTTCCCGCAACTGGGGCTGCGCCCCAGACCCCGCAACACGGCTTGCCGCGTTGTCCTCAAACGCCGGACGGGCTGAAGTTACCCGGAAGTCGGGGGCTTCGCCCCCCGCCCTCAACGGGCTGGAAGTGCCCAGAAGTCGGGGCTCCGCCCCGGACTCCCCCAGCTGCCGCTGGGAGGCGCCCCTTTCCTCGATCCGCGTCCCCCCTCAGAAAGCCGTCGCCCATGTCCGCAGCAGTCTCCGAAACCGGTAGTCCGCCCACGCTGTTCACCCGGCTCCGGCGGTCGTTCGATACGCACTGGTACGCCTGGGCCATGGTGCTGCCCGTGGTCGTCGTGCTGGCGGTGCTCGTCGGGTATCCGCTGGGGCGCGGGATCTATCTGTCCTTCACCGACGCCAACGAGGCCAACGTCGGCCGGACCATCGGCGTCAACCACATCGCCTCGACGTACAAGTCCGTCGGTCTCGACAACTACTGGAAGGTGCTCTCGGGGCAGGAGGGCCACTTCTACTCGCGGCTCGGCTGGACGGTGATCTGGACCGCGTCGTGCGTGTTCCTGCACTACACGATCGGCCTCGGGCTGGCCCTGCTGCTCAACAGGCCGATGCGGTTCCGGGTGCTCTACCGCGTGCTGCTGATCCTGCCGTGGGCGGTACCGGCGTTCGTCGCGACCTTCTCGTGGCGGCTGATGTTCAACGAGAAGTACGGCGTGCTCAACGCCTTCATGACCAAGCTCGGCCTGGACCCCGTCGACTGGCTCGGGGACTCGACGCTCCAGAAGGTGTCGGCCGTCGCGGTCAACGTGTGGCTGGGCGTGCCGTTCATGATGGTGGCGATACTCGGCGGACTCCAGGCGATACCGCGGGAGTTGCACGAGGCGGCCGAGATGGACGGGGCCTCGCCCTGGCAGCGGTTCCGGCACGTGACGCTGCCGGGCCTGCGGCCGGTGAGCGGGACCGTGATCCTGCTGGGCGTCATCTGGACGTTCAACATGTTCCAGGTGATCTATCTGCTGATCGGGCAGGGCGCGAGTTCCGACAGCGAGATCCTGGTGACGTACGCCTACCGCCTGGCCTTCCAGGGGGTGCGCGACTACGCGGGCTCTGCCACCTACGGCATCCTCATCCTCTCGCTGCTGCTGGTCTTCGCCGTCTTCTACCGCCGGATGCTCTCCCGACAGGAGGAGACCACGCGATGAGCTCCACCACCCCACGCTTCCGCGGCGAGCGGTCGCGCGGCGCCTCGGCCGCCCTGCACACGGCGCTGGCCCTCGCGAGCCTGGTCGCTGTCTTCCCCGTGCTGTTCGTCGTCTTCGTCTCGCTGCGCGGCCGCGACGGCTGGCAGGAACCGACGCGGTTCGTCGGCTTCGACTTCTCCAACTACTCCCACATCCTGGGGCACACCAAGTTCCTGACCTGGTTCGGGAATTCGGTGATCGTGGCGGTGGGCGCCACCCTGCTCGGGGTGTTCGTCGCGGCGACGGCGGGCTACGCGGTGTCGCGGATGCGCTTCCCCGGGCACAGGCCGCTGATGTGGACCTTCCTGATCGTGCAGATGTTCCCGATGGCGGTACTGATCGTGCCGCTGTACAACATTCTGGGTGAGCTCGAACTCCTGGACTCCTACACCGGTCTGATCGTGACCTACTGCTCGGTGTCCGTCCCGTTCTGCGCCTGGATGCTCAAGGGGTACTTCGACACCATTCCCGCCGAGATCGACGAGGCGGGCCGGGTGGACGGGCTGAGCCCGTTCGGCACCTTCTGGCGGCTGATCCTGCCGCTCGCCCGGCCCGGCCTGGCCGTCACCTCCTTCTACTCCTTCATCACCGCCTGGGGCGAAGTCGCCTTCGCCACCCAGTTCATGAGCAGCGAGGAGCACTACACCCTCGCGGTCGGGCTCCAGACCTTCGTCGGCCAGCAGAAGGCCGAGTGGGGTCTGATGACGGCCGCGGCCGTCCTGATCACCGTCCCCGCGGCCGTCGTCTTCTTCCTCGCCCAGCGGCACCTGGTCGCCGGGCTGACCGCCGGTGGCACCAAGGGCTGACCCGGCCCGGGGTGCGTCACCGGACGCGCCGGACGCGCGTTGTCACCTTGGTACCGCCAGCACCGCCCCGTACGGCCCTTCGCACCGCCTGTTTCCGTGACCGCACTTTTCGACCTAGGGAAGTACATGACCCAGGATCTCGCGCCCTCCGTCCGCCCGGCCGCCGACTCCTCGTCCGCGCATGCGGAGGGCTGGTGGCGCAGCGCCGTCATCTATCAGGTGTACGTGCGCTCGTTCGCCGACAGCGACGGTGACGGCATCGGCGATCTGCGGGGGATCCGGCAGCGGCTGCCGTATCTGGCGGAGCTGGGCGTGGACGCGGTGTGGCTGACGCCGTTCTACGCGTCGCCGCAGGCGGACGGCGGTTACGACGTGGCGGACTACCGCGCGGTGGACCCGCTGTTCGGTGAGCTGTCGGACGCGGACGACCTGGTGCGGGAGGCGCACCGGCTGGGTCTGCGGATCATCGTCGACATCGTGCCCAACCACACGTCCGAGCAGCACGCGTGGTTCCGAGCCGCGCTCGCGGACCGTCCGGGGGGGACGGCCCGCGAGCGCTACCACTTCCGGCCGGGCAAGGGCGTCTCGGGCGAACTCCCGCCCAACGACTGGGAGTCCGTCTTCGGCGGCCCGGCCTGGACGCGCACGTACGGCCCGGACGGCACGCCGGGCGAGTGGTACCTGCACCTCTTCGCGCCCGAGCAGCCGGACCTCAACTGGGAGAACCAGGAGGTCCGGGAGGAGTTCGCCTCCGTGCTGCGGTTCTGGCTGGACCTGGGGGTGGACGGCTTCCGCATCGACGTGGCGCACGGCATGGTCAAGGCGCCGGGGCTGCCGGACATCGGCCGCAAGGAGCAGGCGAAGCTGATCGGCGCGCAGGTGCTGCCCTTCTTCGACCAGGACGGGGTGCACGAGATCCACCGCTCGTGGCGGGCCCTGCTGGACTCCTACGAGGGCGAGCGGATCGGGGTGGCCGAGGCGTGGGCGCCGACCTCGGAGCGCCTCGCGCTCTACGTGCGCCCCGACGAGCTGCACCAGGCGTTCAACTTCCAGTTCCTCAACTGCGCGTGGGACGCGGACGCGATGCGCACGGTGATCGACGAGTCGCTGGCCGCCACGCTGTCGGTGGGCGCGCCGACGACGTGGGTGCTCTCCAACCACGACGTGGTGCGGCACGCCACGCGTTACGGCGCCGGTGAGCCGGGGCTGCGGCGGGCGCGGGCGGCGGCACTGCTGATGCTGGCGCTGCCGGGCTCGGCCTACGTCTATCAGGGCGAGGAGCTGGGGCTGCCGGAGGTCGTGGACCTGCCCGACGAGGTGCGCCAGGACCCGGCGTTCTTCCGGGGCGACGGCCAGGACGGCACCCGGGACGGCTGCCGGGTGCCGATCCCGTGGTCGGGCGATCAGGCTCCGTACGGCTTCGGGCCGGGCGGCAGTTGGCTGCCGCAGCCCGAGGAGTGGCGGGAGCTGTCGGTGGCGGCGCAGTCGGGCGATCCGCGCTCGACCCTGGAGCTGTACCGCTCGGCGCTGACGCTCCGCCGCGAGCTGCCGGGGCTGGGCGACGGGGAGATGGTCTGGCTGGACGCGCCGGAGGGGGTGCTGGCCTTCTCGCGGCCCGGTTTCGTGTGCACGCTCAACACGCTGGGCACGGAGGTGGAGCTGCCGGTGCCGGGGCGTCCGGTGCTGGCGACGTCGGCGCTGTCCATCGTCTTCCCGGAGGGGCGCAGCGCGGCCGGCACGGTCCGGATCCCCGCCGATTCCTGCGTCTGGTGGGCAGTCTGAGATGCGACCGGTAAGGTCCAGTCCTGTGACCGCCCGGCTTGCCGATATCGCAGCGCAGGCGGGTGTCAGCGAAGCAACCGTCAGCCGCGTCCTCAACGGGAAGCCGGGGGTGGCCGCCGCCACCCGCCAGTCCGTGCTGGCCGCGCTAGACGTGCTGGGCTACGAGCGGCCGCTGCGGCTGCGGCAGCGCAGCGCGGGCCTCGTCGGGCTGATCACCCCGGAGCTGGACAACCCCATCTTCCCGGCGTTCGCGCAGGTCATAGGGCAGGCGCTGACCCGGCAGGGGTATACGCCGGTGCTGGCCACGCAGACGCCGGGCGGCTCGACGGAGGACGAGCTGACCGAGATGCTGGTGGACCGGGGGGTCGCCGGGATCATCTTCGTCTCCGGGTTGCACGCGGACACGTCCGCGGATATGCAGCGCTACGAGCGGCTGCGTGCCCAGGGCGTGCCGTTCGTGCTCATCAACGGTTTTTCGGCCAAGGTGCGGGCACCCTTCGTCTCCCCCGACGACCGGGCCGCGGTCCGGCTCGCCGTCACCCATTTGGCCGCACTGGGTCACCGGCGCATCGGTCTCGCGCTGGGCCCGCGGCGGTACGTCCCGGTGCAGCGGAAGATCGAGGGCTTCCTCGCGGCCATGCGGGAGGAGCTGGGGGTGACGGAGGCCGAGGCGGCGGAGTCGGTCCAGCACTCGCTCTTCAGCCTGGAGGGCGGCCAGGCGGCCGCCTCCGCGCTCCTGGACCGCGGCTGCACGGCCGTGGTGTGCGCGAGCGACATGATGGCGCTGGGCGTGGTGCGCGCGGCACGTCAGCGCGGCCTGGAGGTCCCGCGCGACGTCTCGGTGGTCGGCTTCGACGACTCGCCCCTCATCGCCTTCACCGACCCGCCGCTGACCACGATCCGGCAGCCGGTGCAGGCGATGGGGCAGGCGGCGGTGGGGGCGCTGCTGGAGGAGGTCGGCGGTACGCCCGCGCCGCACAGCGAATTCGTGTTCCTGCCGGAGTTGGTGGTCCGGGGTTCAACGGCTTCGGCGCCGGGCACGTCCCGTGGCGGCGCGGACACGCGACTTCCCGAACAGGCCCGCACAGACGCGCGTACGGGCGCTCGTACGGTGCTGCCGAATCAGGCGCAAAGCGGCGAAGACCAGTCTTGGGGATGATCTGCCCCGGGCGGCCGTCTGGCAGACTGGTTGGCTATGGGTGAAGCGACAGTAAGGCAGCTGGAAGGCCGCACGGCCGGCCCGTCACCCACCGAGGAGCGAGCGGACCGGCCGCCGGCGGAGCGTCCCACTCAGCGAAAACTCGGCTCGTGGCAGCCGCGTTCACCGCGCCGGCCACGCCTGTGGTTCGAGGTGCTGCTCATCGCGGTGAGCTACTGGACGTATTCGCTCGTGCGCAACGCCGTCCCCGAGCAGCGGGCGGCGGCGCTGCGCAACGCCGACTGGGTCTGGCGCACCGAGAACTCCCTGCACATCGCGGTCGAGCACTCGATCAACCACGCGGTCAATTCCGTGACGTGGCTGATCGTGGGGATGAACTACTACTACGCCACCCTGCACTTCGTGCTCACGATCGGGGTGCTGGTGTGGCTCTACCGCTGGCATCCGGGCCGTTACGCCGCGGCCCGGCTGGTCCTCTTCGCCACCACCGGCGTCGCGTTGCTCGGCTACTACCTCTGTCCGCTGGCCCCGCCACGGCTGATGAACAACGTCGGTTTCATCGACACGGTCGTGGTGCACCACACCTGGGGCTCGATGGCATCGGGCAATCTCGCCGACATGTCGAACCAGTACGCGGCGATGCCGTCCATGCACATCGGGTGGTCGGCGTGGTGCGGCCTGACCATCGCGATGCTGGCCCGGCCGGTGTGGGTACGGGTGCTGGGCGCGCTGTATCCGGTGGCGACGCTGGTGGTGATCGTCTCCACCGCGAACCACTTCTGGCTGGACGCGGTGGGCGGCCTGCTCTGCCTGGCGTTCGGCTTCGCGCTGTCCTACGGCTGGTACCGCACGTTCCCGTACCGCCTGGCCCGCCACGTGGCCACGGCCTCTGACTGAACGGGCGCCGCCCGCCGGGCGGCGGCGTCAGGATCCGTAGAAGCGCTCCTCGACGACGGCGCGGGCCCGTCTGGTGACGCGGCGGTAGTCGTCGAGCATCTCCCCCACGTGGCCCGGCTCGTAGCCGAGGTAGCGGCCGACGGCGGCCAGCTCGCGGCTGTGCGAGGGGAAGGTGTCGCCGGCCCTGCCGCGTACGAGCATCACGGCATTGCGGACGCTCGTCGCGAGCACCCACGCGTCATCCAGTATGGCCGCCTCCTCCGCGCTCAGCAGCCCGGCGGCGCAGGCCGCGTGGAGGGCCTCGCGGGTGCGGGTCGTCCGCAGCCCGGGCTCGGCCCAGCCGTGGCGCATCTGGAGGAGCTGCACGGTCCACTCCACGTCCGACAGGCCGCCGCGCCCCAGCTTGGTGTGGGTCGTGGGGTCGGCGCCGCGCGGCAGCCGCTCGGACTCCATGCGGGCCTTGAGCCTGCGGATCTCGCGCACGGCGTCCTCGCCGAGGCCCTCGGCGGGATAGCGCAGGGGATCGATCAGCTCGATGAACCGCTGCCCCAGCCCGGCGTCGCCCGCGACCGGCTTGGCGCGCAGCAGGGCCTGGCTCTCCCACACCAGCGACCAGCGGCGGTAGTAGGCGGCGTAGGAGGCGAGGCTGCGCACGATGGGCCCGGACTTGCCCTCGGGCCGCAGGTCGGCGTCGACGAGCAGCGGCGGGTCGGTGGTGGGCAGTTGCAGGAGCCGGCGCATCTCGGTGGCGACGGCGAAGGCGGCGCGGGCGGCCTCCTCGTCACCGATGCCCTCGCGGGGCTCGTGGACGAAGAGCACGTCGGCGTCCGAGCCGTAGCCCTGCTCGTGGCCGCCGAAGCGGCCCATGCCGATGACCGCGAAGCGGGCGGGGAGGGTATCGCCCCACTCGGCGCGCACGGCGGCGCGCAGCGCCCCGGCGACGGCCGCGGCGTTGAGGTCGGAGACGGCGCCGCCGACGGTGTCGACCCGCAGGTGGGTGTCCTCGGTCTCGGCCGGACGCGCCTGCGCGGAGGCGCCGTTGCCGCTCCCGGCGGGGCCGTAGGCGCCGATGATGTCGGCGGCGGCGGTGCGGAAGAGCTCGCGGCGGCGCACCCCGCGCACGGCCACGATCGCCGCCTCGGCGTCCGCCGCGCGGCCCACCGCGGACAGCACCTCCTGCTCCAGGGCCTCCCGGCCGCGCGGGCGCAGCCCTTCGGGGTCGCCGAGCAGGGCGACGGCCTCGGGGGCGCGCAGCAGCAGGTCGGGGGCGAGGCGCCCGGCGGACAGCACCCGGGCGAGGTTCTCGGCGGCGGCGCCCTCGTCCCGCAGCAGCCGCAGGTACCAGGGGGTCCGGCCGAGGGCGTCGGAGACCTTGTGGAAGTTCAGCAGCCCCGCGTCCGGGTCGGCGGAGTCGGCGAACCAGCCGAGGAGCACGGGCAGCAGGGTGCGCTGGATCGCGGCCTTGCGGCTCACCCCGGAGGCGAGCGCCTCCAGGTGGCGCAGGGCGGCGGCGGGGTCGGCGTAGCCGAGGGCCTCCAGGCGGTGGCCCGCGGCCTTGGCGCTCAGCCGGATCTCGCCGGGCTCCAGTTGGGCGACGGCGTCGAGGAGCGGGCGGTAGAAGAGCTTCTCGTGCAGGCGGCGGGCCTCGCGGGCGTGCTTCTTCCAGACCTTGGCGAGCTCGGCGACCGGTTCGGTGCCGGGCGGCCACTGGAAGGCGCGGGCCAGGGAGCGGCCGAGGCGGCGCCGGTCGGCCTCGTCCTCGGGCATGAGGTGGGTGCGGCGCAGCCGGTAGAGCTGGATGTGGTGTTCGAGGGTGCGCAGGAAGCGGTACGCGGCGTCGAGGGCCGCGGCGTCGGAGCGCCCGACGTAGCCGCCGGCCGCGAGCGCGGTCAGGGCGTCGAGGGTGCCGCCGCCGCGCAGCGTCGCGTCGCTGCGTCCGTGCACCAACTGGAGCAGCTGGACGGCGAATTCGACGTCACGCAGGCCACCGGGCCCCAGCTTGAGCTCGCGGTCGACCTGTCCGGCGGGGATGGAGGCGATGACGCGGCGGCGCATCTGCTGGACGTCGGCGACGAAGTTCTCCCGCTCGGCGGCCTGCCAGACGAGCGGCGAGACGGCGTCGACGTACTCCTGCCCGAGCGCCGCGTCACCGGCGACCGGGCGGGCCTTGAGGAGGGCCTGGAACTCCCAGGTCTTGGCCCAGCGTTGGTAGTAGGCGAGGTGGCTGGAGAGGGTGCGGACGAGCGGGCCGTTGCGCCCCTCGGGGCGGAGGTTGGCGTCGACGGGCCAGATGGTCCCCTCGGGGGTGACGTCCGAGCAGACGCGCATCATCCGGGAGGCGAGCCGGGTGGCGGCCTGCACGGCGGCGCCCTCTGCGGTGCCGGCGCGGGGCTCCGCCACGAAGATGACGTCCACGTCGGAGACGTAATTGAGCTCGCGGCCACCGCACTTGCCCATGCCGATGACGGCGAGCCGGCAGGCCGCGGCGTCCTCGGGCGCCTCCTCGGCGGCGATGTCGAGGGCGGCGCGGAGGGTGGCGGTGGCGAGGTCGGCGAGCTCGGCCGCGGTCTGGGCGACGTCGGAGGTGCCGCAGACGTCCCGGGCGGCGATGGTCAGCAGGCAGCGCCGGTAGGCGGCGCGCAGCGCGTCGGCGGGCGCCAGCCCGGCGCCCCGCTCGCCGCGCACCCCGTCGGTGAGGGCCTTCTCGAACTCCGGTGTCGTGGGGTTGAGGTCGGCCGGCTCGTAGGTGAGGAGGGCGTGCCAGTCGCCGGGGTGCCGGGCGAGGTGGTCGCCGAGCGCCTCGGACGCGCCCAGCACCCCGAGCAGCCGGTCGCGCAGGGGCTTGGCGGTGACCAGGGTGTCCAGCAGCGTCTGCCGCTCGGCGGTGCCGGTGGCCTCGACGAGCCGCACGAGCCCTTGGAGGGCGAGGTCGGGATCGGCGGTGGCACCGAGGGCGTCGAGCAGCAGCGGATCGGAGCGCACGGGGGCGAGGACGGGGGTGTCGAGGAGGCGTTCGGCGGTGGCGGTGTCGGTGAAACCATGGCGCAGCAGCCGGCTGTAGGAGCTACGACGACGCCCATCCGGCACGGTCATCTGTTTCCTCTCCGCGCGTGTTCGGTTCCGGCCGCCGAACGCCGGTCGGTGCCCGATTCCAGCCCCTGGGGGCACCTCCCCAGCGGTAGCTGGGGGAGATTGAGGACGCGGCCGCAGACCGCTCCCGCCGCAGGCGGCGACGGCGGGAGAGCCGACGACGGCGGGAACCCCGGACAACGGCTACAAAACCGGAAGCATCTTGCGCAGTTCGAACGCGGTCACTTCCGAACGGTACTCCTCCCACTCCTGCTTCTTGTTGCGCAGGAAGAAGTCGAAGACGTGCTCACCGAGCGTCTCGGCGACCAGTTCGCTGCGCTCCATCAGCTCGATGGCCTCGCCGAGGTTCTGCGGCAGCGGCTCGATGCCCATGGCCCGGCGCTCCGCGTCGGACAGCGCCCAGACGTCGTCGTCGGCGCCGGCGGGCAGTTCGTAGCCCTCCTCGATGCCCTTGAGGCCGGCGGCCAGCAGGACGGCGTAGGTGAGGTAGGGGTTGGCGCCGGAGTCGATGGAGCGGACCTCGACGCGGGTGGAGCCGGTCTTGCCGGGCTTGTACATGGGCACGCGGATGAGCGCGGAGCGGTTGTTGTGGCCCCAGCAGATGTACGAGGGGGCCTCGCCGCCGGCGCCCGCGGTGCGCTTGGAGCCGCCCCAGATCCGCTTGTAGGAGTTGACCCACTGATTGGTGACGGCGGAGGTCTCGGCGGCGTGCCGGAGCAGTCCGGCGATGAAGGAGCGGCCGACCTTGGAGAGCTGGTACTCCGCGCCCGACTCGTAGAAGGCGTTGCGGTCGCCCTCGAAGAGGGAGAGGTGGGTGTGCATCCCGGAGCCGGGGTACTCCGAGAACGGCTTGGGCATGAAGGTGGCCTGCACGCCCTGCTCCAGCGCCACCTGCTTCATCACGAGGCGGAAGGTCATGACGTTGTCGGCGGTGGAGAGCGCGTCGGCGTAGCGCAGGTCGATCTCCTGCTGGCCGGGCGCGCCCTCGTGGTGGCTGAACTCGACCGAGATGCCCATGGATTCGAGCATGGTGATGGCCTGGCGGCGGAAGTCCATGCCCACGTTCTGCGGGGTGTGGTCGAAATAGCCGGAGTTGTCGGCGGGCACCGGGCGGGAGCCGTCGACCGGCTTGTCCTTGAGCAGGAAGAACTCGATCTCGGGGTGGGTGTAGAAGGTGAAGCCGAGGTCGGAGGTCTTGGCGAGGATGCGCTTGAGGACATAGCGCGGGTCGGCGTAGGACGGGGAGCCGTCGGGCATCAGGATGTCGCAGAACATCCGGGCCGTGCCGGGTGCCTCGGCGCGCCAGGGGAGGATCTGGAAGGTGCCGGGGTCGGGCTTGGCGATCATGTCCGACTCGTACACACGAGCGAATCCTTCGATCGCCGAGCCGTCGAAGCCGATGCCCTCGTCGAAGGCCTGCTCCAGCTCCGCCGGGGCGACGGCCACGGACTTCAGATAGCCCAGCACGTCGGTGAACCACAGCCGTACGAACCGGATGTCGCGCTCTTCGAGCGTGCGGAGCACGAACTCCTGCTGCTTATCCATAATCCACCTATCCTCGGTCAGGCCGCCCCTTCCCAAGCCGCGGGGCACATCGGGGGCACATGAGCATCCCACCACACGATTTCGAATGCGTTGCGTACACGCTTCCGGACGCATCGGCCTGTGCGGGGTGCCGCACTCCCCATACTGCCTGCTGGTCCTCGTCCGTGTAACGGCCGGGGCGGTCCGGGGGAACGCCGCGGGGTGCCGCCCGGTCCGCTGTGGACCGGGCGGCACCCCCTGTCGGCACGGGTTCCGGGCGCTACGCCTCGACGGTGACGGTGGCCGTTCCGGAGGCGAAGGCCGGGCTGCCCAGCTGGAAGCCCACCGGGGCCTCGCCGAGCGGGGCCGCCGGGTCGACCTCCAGCTCCGGGTACAGCGTCGCCGTCTTGCCCGGGTCCAGCTCCAGGGCGGAGGCCCGGACGGTCAGGGTGCGGTTGTCGGCCGACCGCTCGGCGACGTTGACGGTCTCCCTGGGTGCGTCGTCCTGCCGGGTCATGACCAGCCGGTTCTCCGTGAACCGCAGGCCCTCCGGGGCGGTGAGGACGATCTGCTGGGTGCCGATCCGGCTCTGCCCGGTGTTCGTCACCTTGAAGACCGCCGGGTACACCCACTGCTGCCCGCGCCGGACCTTGGCCCGGTCCCGCTGGAGCTGCTCCACCCGGGCGCTCTCGGCCGAGGAGCGGGTGACCTTGGCCGCGATCTGCACCGGCTGCCGCTTGCCGATGGTCGCGGAGCCGTCGGTCCGCAGGCCCGGGGCGGAGCCGGGCAGGGCGAGGAGCGGGATGGAGTAGACGAGGGAGCCGGTGTCGGTGGGGGTGGTGTTCAGGTGCGGGTTGGCCACGATGATCAGCGTGCGCCCGCCGTCGTGGATCTGGAAGTCGAGGTCGCCGGAGATCACCCCGTGGGAGGCGGTGTGGTAGGCGTAGACCGGCCTGCCGGTGAAGACGAAGTCCGTCGGGGCGGTGTACCGCTGGATGACGACCCCGGGGTTGACGGGTCGGCTGGTCGGCGACAGGAAGCGCAGGTCGACGCGCGCGCTCTGGCCCGGCGCGGCCTCCGGGACGGTCTCCTGATAGATCGTCAGCGCGGTCTCGTCCCCGACCGGCGCGGGCACCACGATGGAGACCGGCAGCGTGTAGGTGTTGTCCTTGAGGTTGAGCTCGCCGCCGTACTGGATCTCCAGCGTCGACTCGTACGTGCCCGGGATCAGGCCGCCCGGGGCGGTCACCCGGAACACCCCGTCCAGCGAACCGGCGTTGGGGAAGAGCTGCGCGCCCGTGAAGGTGCGGGTGAGGCGGCGGCCGCTGGTGCCGGGCCCGCCGAGCAGGCCCTCCGCCAGGGTGAGGACGACGGTGACGTCCCCGCCGTCGACGGTCGCCGGGCCCCGGTTGCGGATCCGGGCGCCGAGGTCGAACTCCTGGCCGCGCGGCACGGAGGCGGGGTGGACGACCTCGCCGTAGAGGTCGGCCTGCGGGGGCGTGGGCGGTACGACGGCGGCGGCGCCGTAGACCTTGCGGACGCGGTGGTTGTGCCGGTCGCCGATGTACAGGCCGCCGTCGGGGGCCAGGGCCAGGCCGAGGGGGTAGTAGAGCTGGGTGCCGACGGCCGGGCCGCCGTCGGTGCCGTATCCGGCGACGCCGTTGCCCGCGACGGTCGTGATGATGCCGTTCGCGTCGACCTTCCGCACCCGGTGGTTGCCGTATTCGGCGATGTACAGGCTGCCGGCGGCGTCCAGCACCAGGGCGCCGGGGTAGTGGAGCCGGGTGGCGACGGCCGGGCCGCCGTCCGAGATGTAGCCGGCGACGCCGTTGCCCGCCACCGTGGTGATGATGCCGTTGGCGTCGACCTTCCGCACCCGGTGGTTGTTCCAGTCGGCGATGTAGAGGTTCCCGGCGGGGTCCACCACGACCTGATGCGGGCTGTACAGCTTGGTCGCGACGGCCGGGCCGCCGTCCGAGACGTAACCGGCCTGGCCGTTGCCCGCCACGGTCCAGATCGTCCCGTTCTGGTCCACCTTCCGCACCCGGTGGTTGCCCTGATCGGCGATGTAGAGGTTCCCGGCGGCGTCCACGGCCACGCCGGTCGGGGTGTTGAGCCGGGTGGCCACGGCCGGGCCGCCGTCCGAGATGAACCCGGCGGTACCGGTGCCCGCGACCGTGGTGATGTTCCCGTTCGGGAACACCTTCCGCACCCGGTGATTGGACGTGTCGGCGATGTAGAGGTTCCCCGCCGCGTCCAGCGTCACGTCGCAGGGGGTGTTGAGCCGGGTGGCCACGGCCGGGCCGCCGTCGGCGATGAACCCCGCGGTGCCGGTGCCCGCGACGGTCGTGATGATGCCGTTGGGGGCCACCTTGCGGATGCGGTGGTTGTGCTCGTCGGCGATGTAGAGATTTCCCCCCGTGTCGTACGCCAGCCCGCGCGGGTAGTAGAGGCTGGTGCCCACGGCCGGACCGCCGTCGGCGACGAATCCCGCCACGCCGGTGCCGGCCACGGTGACGATCGTTCCGTCCGGATAGGGTGACGAGGCCAGGGTGGACTTGCTGTCGTTCGTGGCCATCACGGTCTCCTGTCAGAGTGAAGTGGGCTGCTGCACAGGCGAATTCCGGGCACGCCTCAGGGAAGCGGGACGCAAAAGGAGAAGCCGCCGCGCTCTCGCGGCACCGGTTACGGCGAAGACACGCGCGGGCGGCGGAGTTCCGGGGGACGACACCCCGGATTCGGCCAGGGAATGCGGTATTCCACTCCTCGCACCATCACCCGAGAATTCACTCGACGAATCCGCCGTTCTTGATCAGATGCATGACCACCCGAAATCCACGAACTCCGCAGCGGTACAAGGAGAATCGAGCGGTGACCATCGAGTCAATACGGCCGCGTCGGACACGGGCGAACATCGGCCATGAATACCGGCCAGCCAACGGACCCCATTTCGCCAGTGGTTGAAAGGAGACCTCGGGTGCGGCGTCCATAAAGGAGCCGCACCCCCTGTCCCTCAGGTGCCGTCGGGCATCATCGGCATGGCCAGCACCGCCGCCGCGATCGACTGCGGCCGGTCGTACATCAGCAGATGGCCCGCCGGTGCCACCGCCTCGAAACGGCCGTCGAGACGGGCCGCGAGGGCACGCTGGCGCTCCAGCCAGCGGCGCTCCACGGCGGATCCGGTGCCCGGGGAGGCCGCGAGCACGGTCACCGGCACGGGCGGCAGCGGGTGGCGGTCGCGCAGCTCGTGGAGCTCGGCGGCGACGTCGCGGTAGCGGGCGTTCTCCATCAGCAGGGCGCGCAGCACGCGGCCGGTTCCGTAGGTGCGGCGCACCAGCTCGGCGGGGGCCGGGTCCTGGCGGGTGACGGAGGCGGCCCGGACGGTGAGCTTGCGCAGGGAGGGGCCGAGCGCGCGGGGCAGCCCCGCCGCGGCGAGGACCAGGCCCCGGGCGTGCGCGGCGGTCGTGCGCAGCTCACGGGCGGGCGCGGCCCCGCGCTCCTCCTCCACGCTGCTGTCGACCAGCACGATCCCGGCCGTACGCCGCGGGTGGAGCCGGGCGAACGCCTCCGCGTGGAAGCCGGCGAGCGAGTGGCCCACGACCGTGGCCGGCCCGCCGAGCCCCAGGGCGTCGAGGACGCCCGCTATCCGCGCGGCCTCCCCGGCGGCGGTGGGCGGTTCGAGGGGCGGCGCGCTGAAGCCGAGGCCGGGCCGGTCGAAGCGGACGACGGTGCGGTGCCCGGTGAGCAGCGGTACGACGGGGTCCCAGTCGAACCAGCCCATGCCGAGCCCCGCGCTCAGCACGCACACGGGCCCCGAGCCCTCGCACACGACGTGCAGCGGCACCCCGCCGACCCTCAGCATGTGCCCTGGTGGCCGCTCCATACCGTCCACACTGTCCCCCTTGTGACCCGTCCGTCCACACCGCGCGGAGCGCGGGAGACGACCGTACCGGCGCGCGGAGGCGGCCCGCGCCACGGGGCCCCTCGCGGGGGTTCCCGTGGCAGCGGGACAGTCACTCCCCGGCCACCGGCTCACGGTGCTCGGGAGCCACCCAGTGCGGCTTGCGGAACTTCAGCAGGGCGAGCGGGGCGAGGAAGCCGATGACCAGCAGGCCGCCGCCCACGGTGAGGATGTAGCGCCACAGCGGGCCGCCGCCGAACTGGTCCGGCGGGACGAAGCCGATGCACATGGCCGCGAGCGACGCCGCGAAACCGACGCCCGCGACCAGCCGCACGGCCGGGACGCGGAAGCCGCGCGGCCGGTCCGGCTGGGTGGTGCGCAGCCGGACGACGGCGGCGAACATCAGCAGATAGACGACCAGATAGATCTGGGTGGTGATCACCGAGAAGATCCAGTAGGCGCTGGAGACATCGGGGATGAAGGCGTAGAGCAGCGCGATGAGGGTAGTGAGCACGCCCTGCGCGACCATGATGTTCCGCTGCACGCCGTGCTTGTTGAGCTTCTGAAGGACCGGCGGCAGATAGCCCTCCTGCCGGGCGACCATCAGCAGGCCCTTGGAGGGACCCGCCAGCCAGGCGAGCATGCCGCCGAGCGCGGCCACCACGAGCATCACCCCGACGACCTTGGTCAGCCAGCCCACGTGGAAGTGGTCGAAGAAGCCCTGGAACGCCTGCATCACGCCCGCGGTCAGGCTGAGGTCCTCGCCCGGCATCACCCAGCTGATCGCGAGCGCCGGGAGGATGAAGATCAGCAGAACGAGTCCGGTGGCGGCGAAGACCGAGCGCGGGAACTGCTTGCCGGGCTCGCGCAGCGAGGCGACGTGCACGCCGTTCATCTCCATGCCCGCGTAGGACAGGAAGTTGCCCACGATCAGGACGAGGCTGGCGAGCCCGGTCCACGGCGGCAGGAAGTGGCCGCTGTCCATGGGGGCGGCGGAGGCGTTGCCCTGGCCGAGGAAGACCAGTCCGAGCACGACGAGGACCACGCCCGGGATCAGCGTCCCGATCACCAGGCCCGCGCCGGCCAGCCCGGCGACCGCCTTCGTGCCGCGCGAGGAGATCAGCACGCCCGACCAGTAGACGACCACGATGACCAGGGCGACGTAGAGGCCGTTGCCGGCGAGCCGGGGGTCGATGACGTACGCGAACGTGCTCGCCACATAGGCCAGCAGGCTCGGGTAGTAGGCGATGGTCATCGCGAACTGGCACCAGACGGCCAGGAAGCCGAGCGGCTTGGAGAGCCCCTCGCTCACCCAGCGGTAGACGCCGCCGGTCCAGCCGGAGGCGAGCTCGGCGGAGACCAGCGCGGTCGGCAGCAGGAAGACCACGGCGGGTACGACGTAGAGGAAGACGGCGGCGAGGCCGTAGATCGCCATGGACGGCGAGGGCCGCAGGTTGGCGACCGATGCCGTGGTCATCATCGCGAGGGTCACCCACGAGATGAACTGCGGCTGGGCGGCGCCCGGGGTGATGGCGCCCGTGGCGAGGGGACGGTCGTCCCTCACCTGGTCCGTGCTGGTCATGTGAGGTGGAGCGTCCTTCGGCGGGGCGTCGGTCATGTGCGTCCCAATGATCCCATCTGCGACACCTGGAGAAGGCATACCCCGAGGGGGTAAGGTGCGGCGGAGGTACGTGAAGGAGTTCGGGGGACAGGTGAGGGCAGGACAGCGGAGCGCCGCCGCCTGGTGCGGCCGGCTGCTGCTGTTCGGCGCGCTGCTGCTGGGCGTCGTGACCATGCACACCCTGGGGCACCCGGCGGAGCACGGCGGCCGGGCCGCCGCCTCGCACACCATGGCGGCGGACGGCCATCGCGCCGCCACCTCGCAGACGCACACCATGGCGGCGGAAGGCCACCACGCCGCTCCCCCGCAGGCCGCCTCCGTCCACGGCGAGCACCACGGCATGGACCCCATGTCCGTCTGCCTCGCCGTGCTCGGCTCCGCCCTCCTCGCGCTCGCCCTTCTCCTCGGCGCGGCCGCGCTGCGCCGCACCGCCGCGGTCCCGGCCGCCGTCCGCGCGCGGCTGCTCCTCACCCTCCGGCCCATCCCACCACCACCTCGGCACAAGGCCCTCGCCCGGCTGTCGGTCCTGCGCGTGTAGCAGCGGGTGCCGCCGCGCTCGCGTGCGCGGCGGGCACGCACCGCTGCCCCTGCACACAGGACCCGACACCACGAGGTGCCTTTCTTCATGCCTTCCACCACCCGCCGCGCCGTGCTCGGCGCGGGACTCGCCGCTGCCGGAAGCGGACTGCTCGCCGCCTGTTCCGGGAGCTCCGACAGCGGCTCGTCCGCCGCGACCCCCTCCGCCGACTACCTCTCCCCGGACGGCAAGGAGGTCGCCGCCGCCGAGGCGAAGCGTGGCGCCGGCCCCGTACGCGAGGTGCAGCTGACGGCCACCCGCACCCGCCTCGACCTGGGCGGCCGTACGGTCGACTCCTGGGCGTACGGCGACCGGCTGCCCGGTCAGGAGATCCGGGTCACCGCGGGCGACACGCTCGCGCTGACCCTCGCCAACCACCTGCCCGAGGCCACCTCCCTGCACTGGCACGGGCTCGCGCTCCGCAACGACATGGACGGCGTCCCCGGCCTCACCCAGCGCGCGGTCCGCCCGGGGGCCGCGTACGACTACCGCTTCACCGTCACGCACCCCGGCACCTACTGGGTCCACCCGCACTCGGGCGTCCAGCAGGACCGGGGGCTCTACGCCCCGCTGATCGTGGAGGACCCCAAGGAGCCGCTCTCCTACGACAAGGAGTGGGTGGTCGTGCTGGACGACTGGGTCGACGGCGTGGACGGCAGCACGCCCGACGGGGTGCTGGCCGAACTGGGCCGGGGCATGGGCGGCATGGACCACGGCGGGCACGGCGGGCACGGCATGGGGCAGATGCCCGGCATGACGATGGGTGCCGGGCAGTCCTCCCCCGCCCCGGCCGGGCCGCCGCGGATGATGATGGGCGCGACCAGCCCGCTCCTCGGCGGGGACGCGGGCGATGTCGCCTACCCCCACTACCTCGTCAACGGGCGGACGCCCGACGCCCCGGAGACCTTCACCGCGAAGCCCGGCGACCGCGTCCGCGTCCGTTTCGTCAACGCGGGCGGCGACACGGCCTTCCGGGTGGCGCTCGGCGGCCACCGGATGACGGTGACGCACACGGACGGCTTCCCCGTCGAGCACGCGGAGACGGACGCGCTGCTGCTGGGCATGGGCGAGCGGTACGACGTGCTGATCGAGGCCGGGGACGGGGTGTTCCCGCTGACGGCGCTGGCCGAGGGCAAGAAGGCCGCCGCGCTGGCGGTGCTGCGCACGGGCGGGGGCGCGGCGCCCGACGCGTCCGCCCGCCCCCGCGAACTGGACGGCACCCTGCTGACGGCCGACCGGCTGAAGGCGGACCGGAGCGTGCTGCTCCAGGGCCGCCGGCCGGACCGCACGATCCGGCTCGACCTCACGGGCTCGATGGCGAAGTACGACTGGGCGATCAACAACAAGAAGTACGCGCCCGAGCGGCGTTGTCCGGTGGCGGCGGGCGAGCGGGTGCGGCTCGCCTTCGTGAACCGGACGACGATGTGGCACCCGATGCACCTGCACGGCCACACCTTCGCGCTGCCCGGCGGCGGGCCCCGCAAGGACACCGCGATCGTCCGGCCGGGGCAGCGGCTCGAGGTCGACTTCGACGCCGACAACCCGGGGCTGTGGATGCTGCACTGCCACAACGTCTACCACGCGGAGTCCGGGATGATGACGGTCCTCGGCTACCTGCGCTGACCAACGGCCGCGGGGCCCACGCCGGTTCGGCGCGGGCCCCGCCGGCTCCTCGTGCGGCGCGGCTCAGACGGCCAGCGGCACCTGGGTGCCGGGCGCGATCCGACCGTAGTGGTCGACGACCTTGTTCAGCTCGAACTGGTAGTAGAGCGCGTGGAAGCCGAGGAAGGCGAGCAGCAGGCCCAGGCCGCCGCTGCACGAGGGCGCCAGGCCCGCGGCGCGCTGGGCCTCGGAGATGCGCCGGCCCGTGTTGAAGATCGAGACGTACGGCGGAATGATCAGGAAGATGCCCAGCGTGATGGCGAGCACCGACATGGCCGGGTTGATGTGCCGCCGGCTGTCGAACTGCGCCATCTCCTTGTTGACCTTGTAGTGCCAGACGATGCCGTAGATGCCGAGGGTGATCAGCGGCAGGCCCAGCCAGGCGGCGAAGGGGTTGCGGCGCTTCATCGACAGGCCGTAGGCAGCGGGGCCCGGGGCCGGGTAGCCCATCGGCGCCTGCTGCGGATAGCCCGCGCCGCCGTACGGGTTCTGCGGGGGCATGGCCGGAGGGTAGCCCTGCGTGCTCAACGCGGTCTCCTTGGAAGAACTTCGGACAAAGTAGTCATGCCCATGGCATGCGCCACGGGCAACCCGCGAAGCTTGTCACAAGATCACATGCACCCGCCACGACGGCGGCCCCGCTCCCCCAGATCGCGTCAGACAGACGATTAGACTGGGCGGCGTGCCTCAACTTCGTCTCGCTCTGAATCAGATCGATTCCTGCGTCGGTGATCTCGCCGGGAACGCCGAGTCGATCGTCCGCTGGGTCCGGCACTCCGCCGAGCAGGGCGCCCACCTGGCCGCCTTCCCCGAGATGGCGCTGACGGGCTACCCCGTGGAGGACCTCGCGCTGCGCTCCTCCTTCGTCGAGGCCGGCCGGGAGGCGCTGCGCTCGCTCGCCGCCCGGCTCGCCGCCGAGGGCCTGGGCGAGCTGCCGGTCGTGGTCGGCTACCTCGACCGCAGCACGCGGACGCAGCCCCGGCTGGGCCGCCCGGCGGGGGCGCCGCGCAACGCCGCGGCCGTGCTGCACCGGGGCGAGGTGGTGCTCTCCTTCGCCAAGCACCACCTTCCCAACTACGGCGTCTTCGACGAGTTCCGCTACTTCGTGCCCGGCGACACCATGCCGGTGGTGCGGGTGCACGGCATCGACGTCGCGCTCGCCATCTGCGAGGACCTGTGGCAGGAGGGCGGCCGGGTGCCCGCCGCCCGCTCCGCCGGTGCCGGGCTGCTGCTGTCGGTCAACGCCTCGCCGTACGAGCGCGAGAAGGATGACACGCGGCTGGAGCTCGTCCGCAAGCGCGCCCAGGAGGCGGGCTGCACGACGGCCTACCTCGCGATGACCGGCGGCCAGGACGAGCTGGTCTTCGACGGCGACACCATCGTCGTCGACCGCGACGGCCAAGTGCTCGCGCGCGCCCCGCAGTTCGAGGAGCGCTGCGTGGTGATCGACCTCGACCTGCCGGCCGCCGCGCCCGAGGCGCCGTCCGGGGTGGTGGACGACGGGCTGCGCATCGACCACGTCGTGCTGAGCGCCGACCCGCTCCCGCCGTACGAGGCGGACGCGGCCGGCACGGTCGCCGAGCGGCTCGGCGACGACGAGGAGGTGTACGAGGCGCTGGTCATCGGCCTGCGCGCGTACGTCGCCAAGAACGGCTTCCGCAGCGTCGTGATCGGGCTCTCCGGCGGCATCGACTCGGCGCTGGTCGCCGCGATCGCGTGCGACGCGCTCGGCGCGGAGAACGTGTACGGCGTGGCCATGCCCTCGCGCTACTCCTCCGAGCACTCCCTCGCCGACGCCGAGGAGCTCGCCCGGCGCACCGGCCTGCACCTGCGGACCGTGCCGATCGCGCCGATGTTCGACGCGTACATGGGGGCGCTGGGGCTCACCGGCCTCGCGGAGGAGAACCTCCAGTCGCGGCTGCGCGGCACGATGCTGATGGCGATCTCCAACCAGGAGGGGCACATCGTGCTCGCGCCGGGCAACAAGTCGGAGCTGGCCTGCGGTTACTCCACGCTCTACGGCGACTCCGTCGGCGCGTACGGGCCGATCAAGGATGTCTACAAGACCTCGATCTTCCGGCTTGCCACCTGGCGCAACCGGGCGGCCCAGGAGCGCGGCGAGACCCCGCCGATCCCGGAGAACTCCATCACCAAGCCGCCGAGCGCCGAGCTGCGCCCGGGCCAGGTGGACACCGACTCGCTGCCGGACTACGAGGTGCTGGACCGGATCCTGGAGCGGTACGTCGACCGGGACCAGGGCCGGGCGGAGATCGTGGCGGCGGGCTTCGACGCGGAGCTGGTCGCGCGGGTGCTGCGGCTGGTCGACACCGCGGAATACAAGCGCCGGCAGTACCCGCCGGGCACGAAGATCTCCGCCAAGGGCTTCGGCAAGGACCGCCGCCTCCCGATCACGAACCGGTGGCGCGAGGCGCTCTGACCTCTTTTGGGTGCGGGTGCGTTGCCGGGTGCGGCGGGTTTTGTTCCCCTACCCCGCCCCTTCCCGGCTGCGTCTGATGTGCGGCTCCGCCGCGTGGGGGGCTCGTGCCCCAGACCCCCGGCTGTCCCGCCATTGCCGCCTGCGGCGGGCCTTTTCCCCACCCCGCCCCTTCCCGAAACTGGGGCGCTGCCCCAGACCCCGAACTGCGGCCGGTCCACCGCCTGCGGCGGGAGCGGCCTGCGGCCGCGTCCTCAAACGCCGGACGGGCTGAATTCAGCCCGTTGGGGGCACCTCCCAGCGGTAGCTGGGGGAGTTTGAGGACAACGCGCGAAGCGTGTTGCGGGGTCTGGGGCGAAGCCCCCCACGCGGCGGAGCCGCACATCAGACGCAGCCGGGAAGGGGCGGGGCTGGGGAAAAAGCCCGCCGCAGGCGGAAGCAGCGGGCCTCAGCCAAAGTCGCCGCCGATTTCAATAGTGGCCAGGACCGTTCGCCTCGGGGCAGACCACCACCGAACCGTCCGGCTGGGCGATGAGCCCCTTGCCCTCACAGTGCTGACACGGCTGCTGCGGCTGCCGCTCGTCACCACTCATGTCTGCTCCCCCCGTGGGATCTTGAAGACGTGCCCGCATCCTTCATAGGTGATCCGGCCGCCCGTGAGCGTGCCCGGTTCCAGCATCACGGACGACGGCAGCCGGCCGCACGCCGGGCAGGTGGGGAATCCGCTACGCACCGGGATGACGACCGGCACCCCGGACGACACCCCCAGGTGGATGCCGCCCTGCACACAGAACTGGCGGATCGCTGCTACTTGGCCTTCGGTGAGCGTCGGCTGTGTCATGGCCTGACGAGACCACTCCTTCCTTCTCACGCCTTCTCGCGCCCTCTTATCGTCCGCTTGCCGGCCGGGCCGGGGCCGCGCTCACCCCGTCGCGGGGCGGCGCCCGGCGCCCGGGCCGCCCCGTATCTCCAGGCCGTCGAGCAGGGCCTTCGTGGCCAGCGCGACGGCGTCCACGGCCTGCTCGAAAACCGCCTGGTTGTGCGCGGCGGGTGCCCGGAAGCCGGACACCTTCCGTACGTACTGCAAAGCCGCCGCGTGGATGTCCTCGTCGCCCACCTCGGGCGTCACCGGCGGTCTGAGGGTCTTGATACTGCGGCACATGCCCCCAGTGTGCCGCGCGTCACCGGCGGACCGCCGCCCGTGGCCAAGGGCTGTCAGTGCGGGACGCCGGCGGACTCCGGAGCGCGGTCGCCCGGCCGCTCGCCGGAGGCGACGACCCGGGAGCCGCCCGCCGGGACGGAGCGGTCGCGGTCCAGCAGACCGGCGGTGACCGCCACGGCCAGGCCCACGACCGCCAGGACGGCGCCGACCAGGGTCGGGGAGGTCCAGCCCCAGCCGGCGGCGATGGCGGCCCCGCCGAGCCAGGCGCCACCGGCGTTGGCCAGGTTGAACGCCGAGTGGTTGGAGGCGGAGGCCAGGGTGGGGGCCTGCCGCGCCTTGTTCATGACGAGCATCTGGAGCGGTGTGGTGGTCATGAAGCCGACCGCGCCGAGGATCACGACGGTGACGAGCGCCGCCCACTTCACATGGACGGTGAAGTCGAAGAGGACCAGGACGGCGGCGAGCGCGGCCAGCGATCCGTACAGCGTGGGGCGCAGCGCCCGGTCGGTCAGGGGCCCCGCGACGAGCGCGCCGAGGGTCATGCCGATGCCGAAGAGGGCGAGCACGACGGTCACGGAGGACTCGGCGAAGCCGGTGACCTCGGTCGTCATCGAGGCGAGGTAGCTGTAGACGGCGAAGACCCCGGCGAAGCCGAAGACGGCGGTGAGCAGGCCGAGCAGCACCTGCCGGTCGCCGAGGGCGCGCAGCTCCCGGCCGAGGCCGCCGCTCCGCTCGCGCGGAATGTGCGGGACGAGGGCGGCGAGCGCGGCCATGGCGACGATCCCGATGGCCGCGACGACGAGGAAGGTGGCGCGCCAGCCGAGGTGCTGGCCGAGCAGAGTGGCCGTGGGGACGCCGACGATGTTGGCGACCGTGAGGCCGAGGAACATCGTGGCGACCGCCCGCGCCTGCCGGCCCTCGCTCACCAGACGGGCGGCGACGACCGCGCCGACGCCGAAGAACGCGCCGTGCGGGAGCCCCGCGAGCACGCGTCCGGCGATGAGCAGCCCGAAGGAGGGGGCGAGCGCGGAGGCGAGGTTCCCGATGGTGAAGAGCCCCATGAGCAGCACGAGCATGCGCTTGCGCGGGATGCGGGAGCCGAGGGCGGTGAGCAGCGGGGCGCCGATGACGACGCCGAGCGCGTAGGCGGAGACGAGGTAGCCGGCGGTGGGGACGGACGTGCCCAGGTCGTCGGCGACGTTGGGCAGCAGCCCCATCATCACGAACTCGGTCGTGCCGATACCGAAGGCGGAGACCGCGAGGGCGAGCAGCGCCAGGGGCATGGGGAAGCAGCCTTTCGAGGGGGGAGTGTGTTCGGCGGGGGACGTGGGCCTGCCGCCCACGGAAAGTTCCCCCGAAGAACAAAGCCTCTCAGGCGGATGTTCCCGCTGTCGTTCCCTTTTGCGAACGATCAGGTGAACGGCCCGGTGTACGGCCCGGTCAGAGCTTCATCCGCGCCGCCACCGGCAGGTGGTCGCTGCCCGTCTTGGGAAGGGTCCAGGCGGAGACGGGGTCCATGCCGCGCACCATGATCTGGTCGATGCGCGCCATCGGGAAGCTCGCCGGCCAGCTGAAGCCGAAGCCGTCGCCCGCGGCGCCCTGGGCGGAGCGCAGCTGAGAGGTGACGGGGGCGAGCGAGCGGTCGTTCATGGTGCCGTTGAGGTCGCCGAGGAGGAGGACCTTCTTCTCCGGCTCCTTGGCGATCGCCTGGCCGAGCGCCTCGGCGCTGTTGTCGCGCTGTCCGGCGGTGAAGCCCGCGTTGAACTTCACGCGCACCGACGGCATGTGCGCGACGTAGACGGCGACGGGGCCCTGCGGCGTCTTGACCGTGGCGCGCAGCGCACGGGTCCAGCCCATGCGGATGTCGACGGGCTGGACGAGTTCGAGCGGGTACTTGCTCCAGATGCCGACGGTGCCCTGCACGGAGTGGTACCTGTAACTGCTCGCGAGGGCCTTCTCGTACGTCGGGACGGCCGACGCCTTGAGCTCCTCCAGCGCCACCACGTCCGCGCCGGAGGCGGCGACGTCCTTGGCCGTACCGGTCGGGTCGGGGTTCTCGGCGTTGACGTTGTGGGTGGCGACGGTGAAGTTGCCGCCCTTGCCGGACTTGTCGGTGAGCAGTCCGCCGAAGAGGTTGACCCAGGCGATCGCCGGCAGCAGCAGGGCGATCAGCGCGGTCGCGGAGCGGCGCAGCACGGCGAGGACGAGCAGCACCGGTATGCCGAGGCCGAGCCACGGCAGGAAGGTCTCGGTGAGGCTGCCGAGGTTGCCCACCCGGTTGGGGAGGTGGGTGTGCAGCAGCATCAGCAGTCCGAGGAGGACCGCGAAGGCGGCGACGACGAGGCCGCGCCGCCAGACGCCCGGGCCGCGCCACTGGCCCATGAGGCGCCGGGCCCGGGCGCCGGCCCGCTCCGGACCGTTCCCGTCTCGACCCGTCTCCTGCATGTACGCCTGCGCCATCGACTGCCTCACTGATCATCCGCTGCGGCCCCCGCACGACCATAGGTGATCTCCGGTGCCGGGGCGGTCCCGTCCACCCCGGATGGGGTGTCGGTATCGAGGACGTGTCCCCGGCCCGGCCGGGTTCCGGTGGGCGGGCCGCGCGGGCGGGCTGTGACACAACGGGCATATTCGAGCGCGGCCGCCGCCCCGCGGGTCCTCGCGGGGCAGCGGCCGGGTCGTGCGGGCCGGTGGGCGGGTCGTATGGCGGGTCAGTCGGCAGGCCGGTGGGCAGGGCCCTCCGCCCTGGGCCGCGCGCCCTCCATGACGGCGTCGACGATCTCCTCGGCGAGCCCCTCCGGGAGGTCCTCCCACTCGTCGAACATGGCCCGCGAGAGCATCGGGCTGACGAAGAGGTCGGAGAGCAGCTGGACGTCGAGGTCGGAGCGGAGCTCGCCGGTGGCCACACCGCGGCGCAGCACCGTGCGGACCGTCGCGCGCCGGGCGAGGATGACGGTCCGGTGGTACTCCTTCCACAGCCTGGGGTGGGCCTGGACCTGGCTGATGACCGTGCGCAGGACTGCGGAGGAGCGCTTGGCGAGGCCGCGTCTGCGCAGCAGTTCCAGGAGGACGACGAGGTCGTCGCGGGCCGAGGTGCCGGGGAGCTCGGGGACGGCGTCGTCCATGGAGCGCAGGACGTCGAGCATCAGCTCCTCCTTGCCGGCCCAGCGCCGGTAGAGGGTGGCCTTGCCGACGCCCGCCTCGCGGGCGATCCGCTCCATGGACAGCTCGCCCATGGTGACGCCTTCCTCGAGGAGGCGCAGGACGGTCTCGACGACGGTGGTGTCGACGGCGGCGTTGCGCGGCCGGCCGCGCCGCTCGGCGGGCTCCGCCGCCGGGGCGGGGGCCGGCCCGGTCGCCGCGGTGGTCATGCCGCCCGCTGCCCGCCCGGTCATGTGCCCGCTCCCGCCTGTTCCTTCTCCGCGCCCGGCCGGGTGTCGGCCCCGTCCTGGCCGGTGGCCTCGCGGCCCGGCAGGAAGAGCGCGACGACGACCGCGCCGAGCAGGGCGACGCCCGCGGAGCCCAGCACGGTGACGTGCATGGCGTGGATGAAGGCGTCGTGGGCCGGGGCGACGAGCGCCTTGCCCTGCGGGCCGAGCTTCTCGGCGACGCCCAGGGTGGCCTCGACGGACTCGCCCGCGGCGTGCCGCGCGGAGTCGGACAGGCCGGGGACGGCGTCGAGGTCGCCGGAGATGCCGTCGCGGTAGGTGGTGGAGAGCAGGGAGCCGAGCACCGCGACCCCGAGCGCGCCGCCGACCTGCCGGAAGGTGTTGTTCACGGCGGAGCCGGAACCGGCCTTCTCGCGGGGCAGCGACTGCATGATCGAGACGGTGGCGGGCGGCATGATGTGCGCCATCGCGGTGCCCTGGAGGAAGAACAGCACCTCCAGGACCCAGATCGGGGTGTCGGTCTCGAGCAGCATGAAGCCCGCCGTGGTGGCGGCGACCAGCAGCATGCCCGCCGTGCACACGGCCTTGGCGCCGAACTTGTCGACGACGAGCCGGGCGCGCGGTGCGAAGAACATCTGGGCGGCGGCCAGCGGCAGCAGGAGCAGGCCGCTCTGGAGCGGGGTGTAGCCGCGCACGCTCTGGGTGTAGAAGACGATGAAGAAGGTCGTGCCCATCAGCGCGAAGAAGACCAGCGAGATGGAGGAGACCGCGGCGGAGAAGGCGGGGTTCTTGAAATACCGCACGTCGATGGCCGGGTGGTCGCTGCGCCGCTCGTGCAGGACGAAGGCGATCAGGACCAGCAGGCCGCCGCCGACCGTGCCGTAGACCTCGGGCCGGGTGAAGTCGGCGAGCTGGCCGCCCTTGATGATCCCGTAGACGAGGAGGACCAGGCCGACGACGGACAGCAGCACGCCGATTGGGTCGAGGCGGCCGGGCCGCGGGTCCTTGGAGTCGGGGACGAGCAGCACCATCGCGATCACGCCGATGATCACGATCGGGACGTTCACCAGGAAGACCGAGCCCCACCAGAAGTGGTCGAGCAGGAGGCCGCCGGTGATCGGCCCGATGGCGATGGCGAGCCCGACGGCCCCGGCCCAGATGCCGATGGCCCTGGGCTGCTCGTCGCGCTCGAAGACGTTCATGATGATGGCCAGGGTCGCGGGCATCACGAACGCGCCGCCGAAACCCATCACGGCGCGGAAGGCGATCAGCTCGCCGGAGGAGCCGGCGAAGGCGGAGAGCACCGAGCCGAAGCCGAACACCGCCATGCCGAAGAGCAGGACCTTCTTGCGTCCGAGCCGGTCACCGAGCAGCCCGGCGGTGAAGAGTATTCCGGCGAAGACCAGGGTGTAGGAGTTGATCGCCCACTCGAGCTGGCTCTGCGTCGCGCCCAGGCCGGTGGGGGCCGGGGAGGCGATGGTCTTCATCGCCACGTTGAGGATCGAGTTGTCGAGCACCACGATCAGGAGGCTGAACAACAGCACCGTCAGGATCGCCCACCGTCTGCGGTGGACCGCCTCGGGAACCCTGCGGGCCGGGATATCGGTCGACATGCGCACAGCCTACGTTTCTTTCGATACGAACCCGTCTCGTATTGGAAAGTCTTTGCGAAGGACCGCTCTGGTCTGCCCGGCCGGGGCGTGTCAGCATGGAGGTGATCCGGGGACGCCGTCAGGGCGCCTCGAGACGACATCACAGGAGCCACCGTCATGACGCATGTCCCGAACACCCCCGACAGCAGCCCGGCCAACCCCAAGGCGCTGTACGGCGGGAAGAGCTCCCGGCGGATCACCGTCCGCGACATCGCCGCCGCCAAGGCGCGCGGCGAGAAGTGGCCCATGCTCACCGCCTACGACGCGATGACCGCCTCCGTCTTCGACGAGTCCGGCATCCCCGTCCTGCTCGTCGGCGACTCCATGGGCAACTGTCACCTCGGCTACGACTCCACCGTGCCCGTCACGATGGACGAGATCGCGGTGCTCTCCGCCGCCGTCGTACGCGGCACCCAGCGCGCCCTCGTCGTCGCCGACCTGCCCTTCGGGTCGTATCAGGAGGGCCCCGTCCAGGCGCTGCGCAACGCCACCCGGCTGGTGAAGGAGGCGGGCGTCGGCGCGATCAAGCTGGAGGGCGGCGAGCGCTCCGCCGGGCAGATCCGGCTGCTGGTCGAGGCCGGCATCCCGGTCATGGCCCACATCGGGCTGACCCCCCAGTCGGTCAACGCCTTCGGCGGCTATCCGGTCCAGGGCCGCGGCGAGGAGGCGGCCCAGCAGCTGCTCCGCGACGCCAAGGCCGTCCAGGACGCGGGCGCGTTCTCGGTCGTCCTGGAGCTGGTCCCGGCGGAACTGGCCGCCGAGGTCACGCGCACCCTGCACATCCCGACGGTCGGCATCGGCGCGGGCCGGGAGTGCGACGCGCAGGTGCTGGTGTGGACGGACATGGCGGGCATGACGCCCGGCCGGCTGCCGCGCTTCGTGAAGCAGTACGCGCACCTGCGCGAGACGCTGGGCGAGGCGGCGCGGGCGTTCGGGGCGGAGGTCGTGGGGGAGGTTTACCCGGCGGAGGAGCACTCTTTCCACTAGCGGATTCCTGGGGTGCGGATTCGCTGCTGGGTGCGGGTTCGTTTCCGCCTGCGGCGGGCGGCCTCAAACGCCGGCCGGGCTTGGGTGGTGGGGTTCGCCGTTGTCGGGTGCGGCTTGGACGCCCTTCGGGCGTGGCCTCAATCGCCGGCCGGGCTGGGTTTGTGGTGGGTGCCGGGGGTGGGGCCTCCGGGCTGGGAACCTGGAACGCGGTGCGGGCAGCGTAAGACGTATTGGGTGCCCTGAAGTCGCACCGCGTTCCAGAACCCCACCCTCCGACCCCACCCCCGCCCACCGGAGGGTGACATCACGCTTCGGGGCACGCCATGCTTTTGTTTTTCAGCCCGTCCGGCGATTGAGGACGCGCACGCAGTGCGCTCCCGCCGCTGGGGGCACCTCCCAGCGGTAGCTGGGGGAGGCAACGGGCCCGCAGCTCGGGGTCTGGGGCGGAGCCCCAGTTTCGGGAAGGGGCGGGGTAGGGGAACAAGCCCGCCGCAGGCGCGAACCGACCCGCACCCAGGGGACTGGGGCAGTGCCCCCCCCACGCGGCGGAGCCGCACATCAGACGCAGCCGGGAAGGGGCGGGGCAGGGGAACAAAGCCCGCCGCAGGCGCAACACCCGCCCCAGCCATCGGCGAGCTGTCGGCGGACTGTAGGCGCGTTGTCAGTGGGTGCTGCGACCGTGGACCCATGACGCGAAACGACAACCGCGGCGGGAACGCCGTCGAAGTCCGGGGCCTGGTGAAGCACTTCGGTGCCACCAAAGCCCTGGACGGGGTCGACCTGGACGTACGCGAGGGCACCGTCCTCGGCGTGCTGGGCCCCAACGGCGCGGGCAAGACCACTCTGGTCCGCGCCCTGTCCACCCTCATCAGGCCCGACGCCGGCACCGCCCGCGTCGCGGGCTACGACGTACTGACCCAGCCCCGGCAGCTGCGCCGGGTCATCGGGCTGACCGGGCAGTACGCCTCGGTCGACGAGAAGCTGTCCGGCTTCGAGAACCTCTACATGATCGGGCGGCTGCTCGACCTCTCCCGCAAGGACGCCCGGCGCCGCGCCGACGCGATGCTCTCACGGAGGCGGCCAAGCGGCCCGCCATGCAGTATTCCGGCGGCATGCGCCGCCGGCTGGACCTGGCCGCGTCCATGATCGGACAGCCGGCCGTGCTCTATCTGGACGAGCCGACCACCGGCCTCGACCCCCGCACCCGCAACGAGGTGTGGGAGGAGGTCCAGCGGATGGTCGCCGAGGGCGCCACCGTCCTGCTCACCACGCAGTACATGGAGGAGGCCGAGCAGCTCGCGCAGGAGCTGACGGTCATCGACCGCGGCCGGGTGATCGCGGGCGGCCGCGTCGACGAGCTCAAGGCGAAGGTCGGCGGCCGCACCCTGGTGATCCGGCCCGCCGACCGCGGTGAGCTGTCCCGCATGGTGGGCGCGCTGGCCCACGCCGGGCTGGACGGCGTCACCGGCGCGACCGCCGACGAGGCGGAGGGCGTGGTCAGCCTCCCGCTGCTGAGCGACCAGCAACTGACCTCGGTGATCGGCATGTTGAGCGAGCGCGGCTTCGCCATCGCCGACATCGGCACCCACCTGCCCAGCCTCGACGAGGTGTTCCTGGCCATCACCGGCCAGAAGGCATCCGCCCCGGCGGCGCGGGACGACGACGCAGCCGGCGCAGACGCACTCCAGGAGGTCGCCGCGTGAGCACCGCAACGGCAACGGCGTGCGCGCCGGCGAGGAAGGCCGCCGGCGAGGGCCGGATCGGCCTCCGGGCCAACGTCCGCCACATCGGGGCGCTCGCGCGCCGCAACATGCTCCAGATCAAGCAGGACCCGGAGTCGATGTTCGACGCCGTGCTCATGCCGGTAATCTTCATCCTGCTCTTCACCTATGTCTTCGGCGGCTCCATCGGCGGCAAGGGCCACGAGCGGGAGTATCTGAACTACCTGGTCCCCGGCCTGATGGCGATGATGGGGATGAACATCTCCATGGCGGTGGGCACCGGCATCAACGACGACTTCAAGAAGGGGGTGATGGACCGCTTCCGCACCATGCCGATAGCCCGGTCCTCGGTCCTCGTCGCGAAGATCGTGGTCGAGGTCGGCCGGATGCTCATCGCGACGACGATCCTGCTGTGCATGGGCTTCGCCCTGGGCCTGACCGTCAGCACCTCGGTCCTGCACCTGCTGGCCGCGGTGGCGCTGTCGATCGTCTTCGGCGCCTCCCTGATGTGGGTCTTCATCCTGCTGGGCCTGACCATGAAGACGCCGCAGGCCGTCCAGGGCATCGCCATGCTCGTCCTGATGCCCCTCCAGTTCGGCAGCTCCATCTTCGCGCCCACGACGAACATGCCGGGCTGGCTGGAGGGCTTCACGAAGTACAACCCGCTGTCCAACCTCGCCGACGCCGCGCGGCACCTCATCAGGGGCGGCCCGGTGGCCCACTCCGTGTGGATGGTGCTCGCCTGGTCCGTCGCCATCACGGCCGTGACCGCGCCGCTGGCCGTCTCCCGCTTCCGCAGGAAGACCTGACGGCCGGGCCCGCCCGGGGCGTCGCGTCATACGAGAGCGGTGGCCTCCGCCATGGTGAGGCCGCCGCCCTCGGCGTACGCGCGCTCGTAGTCCGGGCCACCGAGCGCCGCGCGGGCCAGGGTCTCCACACGCGCCACGGTCTCGCGCTCGATGGACGGCGGGCAGTAGTCGAGGGGCCGCAGCGCCTGGGAGGCGCCCAGCAGGCGGGCCGCGGTGCCGGCGTGTTCCGCGCCGCCCATCTCGGCGTACGCCAGCGCCGCGTACTTCAGCTGGAGCGCGGCCAGTTGCGGCAGGACGAGCTGCGCCAGCACGTCGTCGGTCATCGCGAGCCCGGCCCGCAGCCGCTCCAGCGCGTCGTCGAACTTGCCCTCCAGGATGTCGAGCCAGCCGAGCTGACCGTGCATCAGGCTCTGGAAGACCACGAGGATGCCCTTGGTGAAGTCGGCCATCAGCTCGTCGAAGATCTCCCGGGCCTCGGCCGTGCGGCCGTCGCGGGCGATCCGGCCGGCGAGCTGGACCCGGGCGAAGGCGGACGCCTCCGGGTTGGCCTTGTCGGCCTCCCTGATCGCCTGCCGGAGCATCTCCTCCCCCTCCGCGACGCCGATGGCCCCCGTCTCCAGCAACGCCTCGGCCAGCCGGGCCCGAATGGCGGGCACCTCGCCCATGGCACCGAGCTCCACCGCCTGGTCGACGGCCTCGCGGTACGCCTCCGCGGCGAGCGCGAACTCGCTCCGCCGCTCGTACGCCTCGCCGCGCCCGGACAACGCCTCGGCCACGCCCCAGGCGTCCCCGATCCGGCGGAAGATCCCCAGGGCCTCCTCGGCGTCCCGCGCGCCCTGCGCCAGCCACCCCTTGCGGTCGTTGAGGATCTTGGCGCGGAGCTGGAGGGCGTGGGCGAGCTCCCAGTCGTAGCCGAGCTCGCGGCAGCGCGCCACGCCCGAGTCCACGGCCGCCTGCACGCCGTCGAAGTCGCCGGACAGCAGGATCGCGAAGAACCACATGAAGCCCGGCACCCGGCAGTTCTGCGGCTGCCCGTCGCCGTACGCCTCCAGCACGCCGCGCATCCGCTGCTTCATCTCGGGCGTGCCGATCACCAGCATGTTGCTCTCGGCGTTGGCGAGCGCGATCATCCGCGCCTGGCGGCGGGCCTCGGTCAGCAGCTCCCCCGACATCGGCGGGGGCGCGTCGGTGCAGCCCACATACAGCGGAGGGGCTGGTTCCACGGGGTCCGCGAAGGGGTCCGGGCCCAGCGCCGCGGCCGCCTCCGCCCAGGCGCGGACATCACCGCGGTGGTCCCGCAGCTGCCAGAACCAGGCCAGGGACAGCACCAGGCACAGCGCCTCCTGCTCGTCCCGGGCGGCGATGGATCTGCGCAACGCGCTGCGCAGATTGTCGTGTTCGAGCTCCAGCCGGTCCAGCCAGACGCGCTGCTCGGGCCCGCGCAGCAGCGGGTCGGCGGTGCGCGCGAGCTCCCGGTAGGCCACGATGTGGCGGCGCTCGACGGCCGTACGCTCCCCGGCCTCGTCCAGCCGCTCGGCGGCGTACTCCCCCACGGTCTCCAGCAGGCGGTAGCGCATGTCGCCGTCGGCGGCGGGCGCGGCGACGACCAGCGACTTGTCGACCAGCGAGCCGAGCAGCGCGGCGACGTCCCACGGCCCGACGTCTCCCCCCGCGCACACTTCCTCGGCCTTGCCGAGGTCGCAGCCGCCGGAGAAGACGGACAGCCTGCGCAGAACGGCCCGTTCGGGCGCGTCGAGGAGGTCCCAGGACCAGTCGACGACCGCGCGCAGGGTCTGCTGGCGCGGCAGGACCGTACGGCTGCCCGAGGTCAGCAGCCGGAAGCGGTCGTCGAGGCGGTCGGCGAGCCCGCGGGGGGTGAGCATCCGCAGCCGGGCGGCGGCCAGTTCGATGGCCAGCGGCAGGCCGTCCAGCCGCCGGCAGATCTCGGCGCACGCCTCGGGGTCGTCCTCGACGCGGAAGCCGGGGCTGGCGGCGGCGCCCCGGTCGGCGAGCAGCCGCAGCGCGACGGGGTCGGGCAGCGGATCCACGGGGCGCACCAACTCGCCCGGTACGGCGAGCGGTTCGCGGCTCGTGGCGAGCACGGTGACGTCGGGGCAGCGCGCGAGGAGGGTCTCGGCGAGGCGGGCGGCGGCGTCGACGACGTGCTCGCAGTTGTCGAGCACGAGCAGCATGCGGCGCGGCGCGCAGTGCTCGGCGAGCCGGTCCAGCGGGTCGAGCGAGGCGGCCTCGGCCCGTACGCCCTCGGCGGTGGTGCCGCGCACGACGGTCTCGCGCGCGCCGAGCGCGGTGAGCACGGCCTCGGGCACGGTGCCGGGGTCGTCGACGGGCGCGAGCTCGGCGAGCCACACGCCGTCCGGCCAGCCGCCGCCCGCGTCGGCCGCCGTCTCCGCGGCCTCCTGCGACAGCCGCGTCTTCCCGGCGCCGCCGGGCCCGAGCAAGGTCACCAGCCGGTGCCGCCCGAGGTCGCCGCGTATGCGCTCCAGATCTCCTTCCCGCCCGACGAAGGAGGTGAGCCGGGCACGGAGATTGCCGTGCCGGGTCGCGCCGTACGGGGCGTGCGGGGCGGGAGCGGCGCCGGGCGCGGGCACCCCGGACGAACCGGGGCCACCGCCCGGCGTGGCGGCGTCCTGCGACGCGGCCGCTCCGCCCGGCGCCGACGGAACCGAGTCATCCCCCGACAGCAGCTCCGCGTGCAGGGCGCGCAGCTCCGGGCCCGGGTCCGCGCCCAGGCGGTCGGCTATCGCGGCACGGACCGTCTCGTACGCCGCGAGGGCCTCCGCCGGGCGGCCCGCGGCGCGCAGGGCACGCAGGTGGAGGGCGTGCAGCGGCTCGTCCAGGGGGTGGTCGGCGCAGAGCTCGGCCAGTTCCGGCAGGGCCCGCTCCGCGCGGCCGAGGGCGACCGCCGCGGCGAGCCGCCCACGGCGGGCGTCGAGGTGCCGGGCCTCGTAGCGGCCCGCCATCGCCGAGCGGCCGGGCAGGTCGGCGAGCACGGGGCCGCGCCAGAGGGCGAGGGCCTCGCCGAGCAGCGCTTCGGCCCGCTCGGGGGCACCGGCGGCGAGCGCGGCCGCCCCCTCGTCGGCGAGCCGCTGGAAGCGGTGCAGGTCGACGTCGTCGGGCTCGGCGCACAGGCGGTAGCCGCCGTCCACGGAGGCCACCGCGTCCGGGCCGAGCGCGCGCCGCAGCCGTCCGACGAGCGCCTGGAGCGCACCGGCCGCGTCGGCGGGCGGTTCGTCGTCCCAGACGGCGCCGATCAGCGCCTGCGCGGTGCGGGTGCGCCCCGGGTGCAGGGCGAGCGCCGCGAGGAGCGCGCGCAGCCGGGGGCCGCCGACGCCGGTGGGACGGCCGTCGCCGGAATGGGCCTGGGTGGTGCCGAGGATGCCGTAGCGCACGGACCCATTCTCCCCGGCCCGTCCACCCGGTTTTTCCACCGGCCCTCGCACGCGTTACGCGGACGCGGCCGGAGGAAGTACGGTTCGCCCCGTACGTTCGTACACCCGGGGCATTCCCGGCGGCACCGGTCAAACCCTCAGGAGCGCACACCTATGTCAACAGCGACCCGCGGCGAACGGCGCGTGAGCCCCGTCTTCCTCGCCCTCGTCGCCATCATGGCGGTCTCCATATGGGCGGTGTGGACGGACTTCTCGGCGAGCCCCGGCTTCGCCGTCTTCCTCTTCATCGTCTCGGGCTGGATCGTCTCGCTCTGCCTGCACGAGTACGCGCACGCGCGCTCCGCGCTCTTCGGCGGTGACATCTCGGTGGGGGCGAAAGGTTATCTGACACTCGACCCGCTGAAGTACACGCACGCCGTGCTCAGCATCGTCCTGCCGGTGATCTTCGTGATCATGGGCGGGATCGGCCTGCCCGGCGGCGCGGTCTTCATCGAGCGGCACCGCATCCGCAGCCGCTGGAAGCAGAGCCTGGTCTCGGCGGCGGGCCCGCTGACGAACGCCCTCTTCGCGGCCGTCGTCGCGGCGCCCTTCTGGCTGGACGCGATGGACGGCGTGCCGGACCACTTCCGCTACGCCCTGGGCTTCATGGTGCTGCTCCAGGTCACCGCGGCGATCCTGAACTTCCTGCCGGTGCCGGGCCTGGACGGCTACGGCGTGATCGAGCCCTGGCTCTCCCACGGAATCCGCCGGCAGGTGGAGCCCTTCGCGCCGTTCGGCCTGCTCGCGGTCTTCGGCTTCCTGTGGATCCCCGAGGTGAACCACGCCTTCTTCGACATGATCAACTCGCTGCTGCGCGGCCTGGGCGTGACGGAGTGGGACACCTACTGGGGACGCCAGCTGTTCCGCTTCTGGCAGGGCACGCCGGACATCCCGCGGCTCAGCGACATCGTCATCGGCTAGCGGCCTGCGGCCTGCTCGGCGGCCCGGTCGTTCTTCGCCTTGCGCACGTAGTACCAGGCGATGTTGGACGAGACGCCGAGCAGCAGCACCCAGACGACGCCGAGCCAGCTGCCCTGCACGAACGAGATGACGGCCGCGACGGCCGCGAGGACGCATACGGCGATGGCGTAGAGGGCGAGGCGGGGCATGGGGGACGGCTCCTGTCGGGGCGGGCGTTGTTTCCTGGCCATTGTCCCCCAGGGGCGAGGTGCACCTGCGGCGGGCTTTGTTCCCCAGCCCCGCCCCTTCCCGAAACCGGGGCTCTGCCCCAGACCCCGATGTGCAGGTACGTCGGCTGACGCGCAGCGCCTGCGGCGCTCGTCCTCAAACGCCGGACGGGCTGGATTTGGCTGATGTGAGTGCCAATCCAGCCCGTTGGGGGCACCTCTGGGGGCACCCCCGGACGGAGTCTGGGGGAGGTAGCTGGGGGAGTTTGAGGACACCGCGCGGAGCGCGGTCAAGGGGGCCCGGGGTCTCCCCGGTTTCGGGAAGGGGCGGGGCTGGGGAACAAAGCGCCGCAGGCGAAGCGGACCCGCACCCCACAACGGCGAACCCCTACACGTCCGTCACCCGCAACCCCGCATGCGCCTTGTACCGCCGATTCACAGAAATCAGATTCGCCACCAACGACTCCACCTGATGCGCATTCCGCAGCCGCCCCGCGAAAACCCCCCGCATCCCCGGAATGCGAGCGGCCAGCGCCTGCACAAGATCCGTGTCGGCCCGTGCCTCGCCCAGGACCATCACATCCGTGTCGATCTCGGCGATCTCCGGGTCGGACAGCAGCACCGCCGACAGGTGGTGGAAGGCGGCGGTCACCCGGGAGTCCGGCAGCAGGGCGGCGGCCTGCTCGGCGGCGCTGCCCTCCTCCGGCTTCAGCGCGTAGGCGCCCTTCTTGTCGAAGCCGAGCGGGTTGACGCAGTCGATCACCAGCTTCCCGGCGAGCTCCTCGCGCAGCGACTCCAGGGTCTTCGCGTGCCCGTCCCACGGCACGGCGACGATCACGATGTCGCTGCGCCGCGCGCACTCGGCGTTGTCCGCGCCCTCGACGCCCAGGCCCAGCTCCTCGGCGGCGGTCCGCGCGCGCTCGGCGGCGCGCGAGCCGATGATCACCCGCTGGCCGGCCTTCGCCAGCCGGTAGGCGAGGCCGCGCCCCTGGTCACCGGTGCCGCCGAGCACGCCGACCACGAGCCCGGAGACGTCGGGCAGGTCCCAGGGGTCCTTGGCGGGGGCCTTCTTCGTGTCGTCAGAAGTAGTCATGGGAGCGATCCTGTCACGCAGACCCGGAGGGATCGCCTCCGGCGTTTCCCGGCCCGTACGGGTGAGAACCCGGGCAACCCGCCCCAGGGCCACACCGCGGCACGGCACAATCCAGCCGCATGGATGCCGTACGCGTCGCGCTCCTGCGCGAAGTCCTCGCCGGAACGGAATGGCTCCAGTCCACCCGCCGCTTCGCGGGAACGCTGCGGACGTCGGTCACCCGCAACCACGGCGGCCTGCTCCTCGTCGGCACCGCGGAGTACGAACCCTGGCACCTGGCCGCCCATCTGGACGACGAGGCCGCCTGGTCCGGCCTGCCGGAGCTGTCGCCCACCCTCGTGCGGCACCGGGTCCCGCCCGGCGGCCCCGCGCACCTGTCGGTCGGTCTCGGCCGGCTCGCCGCGGCCCGGCGGGGCGAGACGCTGCTGGTGGTGACGGACCGGCGGCCCGGCGCGGAGATGCTGGAGCGGGTGCACGACGTGCGCCGCGGCGGGGCGACCGTGCTCGCCCTGGACGGCACCCCGGACGGTACGGACTCCGAGCTGTGCGCCCTCGCCCACGACCGGTTGACCGTGCCCGCCTCGCCGTCCTCCACCACCACCGAACTCGACCTCGACACCGTGCAGCACCTGGTCAGCGCCGCCGCCGGGGAGAACAGCCCGCCCACCCGGCGCGGCCACCGCTTCCGCGACCGGCTGGCGCGCCTCGCCGACCAGTTGACGGCCCCGCCGCCGCCCCGCTGGTGACGATTCCGCAGAAAACGGTTTGCTCCACCCGGCCCGGTTACGGACCATGGTCTCCCGTGACTGCGCAAGACCCCCCTTCCGAACCTTCCGCCCCTTCCGCCCCTTCCGCCCCCGTGCCCGGCCGCCGCCTGCGCGCGCTGCTGCCCGACCTGTCCCCCTGGCGCTCCTCCCCCGACTACCGCCGGATGTGGCTGGCCGGGCTGGTGACGGTCTTCGGCACGTTCCTGACCTTCATCGCGGTGCCGCTCCAGCTCAAGGAGCTGACCGGCTCGGCACTCGCCGTGGGCGCGGTCGGCGCGGTCGAGCTCGTCCCCCTGATCGTCTTCGGCCTCTACGGCGGCGCGCTCGCCGACGCCCTCGACCGCCGCAAGCTGATCCTGTGGACCGAGGCCGGACTCGGGGTCCTGTCGGTCATCCTGCTGCTCAACACGCTGCTGCCGGACCCGATGATCTGGCCGCTGTACGTGGTGGCGGCGCTGACCAGTGCCCTGAGCGGGCTCCAGCGCCCCGCGATGCAGGCGATCGTGCCGCGCATCGTCGCGCACGACCAGCTCCCCGCGGCCATCGCCCTGAACTCGATGCGCTGGCAGCTCGGCGCCATCGCGGGCCCGTCCCTGGCCGGCCTGATCATCGCGTTCGCGGGGCTGCCGTGGGCGTACACCCTCGACATCGTCTCGTACGCCGTCTCCGGCCTGCTGCTGCTCGGCCTCGCCCCCTCACCCGCCGCGCGCGAGGCACGCAAGCCGTCGCTGCGCGGCATCCTGGAGGGCGGCCGCTACGCGTGGAGCCGCAAGGAACTGCTCGGGACGTACGCCATCGACATGGCGGCCATGCTGTTCGCCTTCCCCACCGCGATCTTCCCCTTCCTCGCCGACGACCTGGGCGCGCCCTGGGCACTGGGCCTGATGTACTCGGCCGGCGCGGTCGGCTCCCTCGTCGTGAGCCTGACCAGCGGCTGGGCCTCCCGCGTCCACCGGCACGGGCGGATGGTCGTCCTCGCCGCCCTCGGCTGGGGCGCGGCGATGGCCGTGGCCGGCTGGATGCACAGCGTCTGGCTGGTGCTGCTGTTCCTCGCGGTGGCGGGCGGCTGCGACATGGTGAGCGGCCTCTTCCGCTCCGCGATCTGGGACCAGACCATCCCGGACGAACTCCGCGGCCGCCTGGCGGGCATAGAGATGCTCTCCTACTCCCTGGGCCCCCAGATAGGCCAGGTCCGGGCGGGCGGCATGGCTTCGCTGACGAATGCGCGGACGTCTGTGTGGGCGGGGGGTGTCGCCTGTGTGGCCTCGGTGGGGTTGCTGGCTGTCGCCTTGCCCAAGCTTCTGGCTTATGACGGGCGGACGGATGAGCATGCGGTTCGTATGCGGGCGTCCAAGGCGATGGCTGAGGCGGCGTAGTAGCAAGCTCCCAGCCCCCCTATTCAGCCCGTCCGGCGTTTGAGGACAGCGCGCGAAGCGTGCTTCGGGGTCTGGGGCGGAGCCCCAGTTTCGGGAAGGGGCGGGGCTGGGGAAAAAGCCCGCCGCAGGCGCCACGCACCCGCCCCCCAACCCCCGTCACTCCCCCGACGGCCGCCCCCCGTCGTCGTTCCAACGAGGATCCTCCCGCCACTCCTCATTCCGCTCGCGCGCCGTCTCCATCGCATGAGCCGCCTCCTCCCGCGTCCCATAAGGACCCATCCGGTCGGCGGCCCGGCACTCCGGCCCCTCCTCCACCACGCCGTGCTTGAGGCAGAAGTACCACTCCCCCGCCTGGCCGGCCGTACGCCTCTTGAACAGTGCCATCAGCTCTCCCAACACTCATCGGGCTCTCGCCCACATGCTCCCCGATGCGCCCTGGATACACTCGCTGACATGTCTGGCCAGTCGCTTCTCAGTCCGGGGACGCTCTCCCCCACCCGCTCCGTGCCCGCCTCGATCCCGCGGCCCGAGTACGTCGGCAAGGACATGCCGACGCCGTACGACGGCGCCGAGGTCCAGAGCGCCGAGACGATCGAGCGGATGCGGATCGCGGGCCGCATCGCCGCGCGGGCGATGGAGGAGGCGGCCAAGCTCATCGCTCCGGGCGTGACGACGGACGAGCTGGACCGCGTCGCGCACGAGTACATGTGCGACCACGGCGCCTACCCCTCCACGCTCGGCTACCGCGGCTTCCCCAAGTCGCTGTGCGCCTCCGTGAACGAGGTCATCTGCCACGGCATCCCCGACTCGACCGTGCTGCGCGACGGCGACATCGTCAATCTCGACGTGACGGCCTTCATCGGCGGTGTGCACGGCGACAACAACGCCACCTACCTGTGCGGCGACGTGGACGAGGAGTCCCGCCTGCTGGTCGAGCGGACGCGCGAGGCGCTGAACCGCGCGATCAAGGCCGTCAAGCCGGGCCGCCGGATCAACATCATCGGCCGGGTCATCGAGTCGTACGCCAAGCGCTTCGGCTACGGCGTCGTCCGTGACTTCACCGGTCACGGCATCAACTCGTCCTTCCACTCCGGCCTGATCGTCCCGCACTACGACAGCCCCCACCACGACACCCTGATCCAGCCCGGGATGACCTTCACCATCGAGCCGATGCTGACGCTGGGGACGTACGAGTACGACATGTGGGCGGACGGCTGGACGGTCGTCACGAAGGACCGCAAGCGGACCGCGCAGTTCGAGCACACGCTGGTGGTCACGGACTCCGGGGCGGAGATCCTGACCCTGCCGTAAGGCGGCCGGGGGCGGTAAGGTTTTACCGACAGCACGTCGGGAACCCATTGACTTAGGTAAGCCTAAGTAGAGAGTATCGGTATCGCAGGCGCGCCCGCGCCCCGTCCCGCCACTCCCGCCCCCTCGGCCTCCGGAGGTCCGCCTTGGACGCGCCCGCCAGCACGCCGTTCTCCACGCTGATCCGCACCGCCTCGCACGAGCAGCACACGGAGGCCGAGAACTCGTCCTTCATGAGCGACATGCTCGGCGGCCGGCTCGGCGTCGCCGCCTACCGCCGCTATACGGAACAGCTCTGGTTCGTCTACCGCGCCCTGGAATCCGCTTCGGCGGCCCTCGCGGACGACCCGGTGGCGGGCCCCTTCATACGTCCCGAGCTGACCCGCACGCCCGAGCTGGAGCGCGACCTGGCCCACCTCGGCGGCCCTGACTGGCGCACGGGCCTTGAGCCACTCCCGGCCACCGCCGCCTACGCCGCGCGCGTCGAGGCCTGCGCCCGCGAGTGGCCCGCGGGCTATGTGGCCCACCACTACACCCGCTATCTGGGCGACCTCTCCGGCGGCCAGATCATCCGCGGCACCGCCGAGAAGACGTGGGGCTTCGCGCGCAAGGGCGACGGCGTCCGCTTCTACGTCTTCGAGGGCATCGGCAACCCGGCGGCCTTCAAGCGGGAGTACCGCGAACTGCTCGACGCGCTGCCGGTGGACGACCTGGAGAAGCAGCGGGTGGTGGACGAGTGCAAGCGCGCTTTCGCGCTGAACACGGAGGTGTTCCATGAACTGGGCCGGGAATTCCCGCTGAGCGCGTAGTCAGAGCGCGGTGAGCGTGTCCCCCCGGACGGCGGTGACGAACGAGGACCAGGCAGCCGCCGGGAGTACGAGCGCGGGGTTCCGCGGGGTCTTGCTGTCACGGACGGGGACGGCGCCGGACGCCGCGAATGCGGGGGCCCATTCGACGCAGGTTCCGCCATTCCCCTCGCTGTAGCTGGACTTCACCCATATCGCGCGGGTCAGATCGGGGGTGGTGCTCATAGTCGTACGCCTCCAAAACATGCCGAATCAGGGAGAGGGAGTCATCAAGTGACAGGCCGTTGGCACGCAGCCGCTCATAGGCCACGCGCGCTTCCGCGACCGTTACCGGTTGGTCATGCACTTGCCCCTGCACATAGTTCTCCGAATACAGGACTTCGGTCCCGTCCTTCTGCCTGAGCAAGATAAACGGCGTTCCCCTCGCAGGGGCACCGTCGAGGGGAAACACCTGAACGGTGATGTGCGGATGCTCGGCTACCGCCACCAAGTGCCGGAGTTGCCTCCGCATCACGTCAGCGCCACCCATGCCGGACCACAGCGCGGCCTCATGCAGGATGACCCAGAACGATGGAGGCTCGGGCCGCTCGAACACCTCCCGGCGCCGCATGCGGTCCTCTACGCGCTGCTTGATCAGTGGCGTCGCGTCGCCTGGCCGAGCCGCCCGGTAGACGGCTTCGGCGTACTCGGGGGTCTGCAATATGCCTGCCACCAGGATCGGCGAGTAGTCACAGACGTCCGCCGCCTCGCGCTCCAACTGGAGATACGGGATCATCCACGCCGGATTACCCGCGTCCGCCGCCCGCTGACGCATCCTGGCGTAGACCCCCGGCGTACCGAAGACCTTGTCGCACTGTTCGGCGAACTGGGCACTGGCCAGCTGCTGCCCCGTCTCGACCTTGCTGACGTAGGGCTGCCGGAAGCACAGTTTCTCGGCGAGCACGGCTTGCGACCACCCGCGCGCCTCACGGGCATACTTGATCTCCGCGCCGAACGTCCCGACAGGCGACTCCGGCGAGCCCGACTCATCGCTCATGTGTTCAACTCCCCATATTCCAGCCCGGTTTGGAATCGCTGGAACCCTGGTCAGCCTAGCGGCGCCGGTGGAATCTGAGCCTCACGGTTGATGCCCGCTCCCCATGAGCGGGACACGCGGAGGCTCGAACACAATGACGGAACCGACGGGTGCGGCCCTGTGGACCGGCTACCGGTCCGGCGCCCTGGTGATGGACAGGACCACCGGCCGGCTGGGCGTTTCCCACGCGTTCGACGGCGAGCGGTACACGCTCGCGGGGATCGGGAACGCCGATCGCTGGACGACACCGGCAGCGGCCGTCCGCCTGGCCACGAACGAGGAACGCCGCACCCTCGGACTCGGCCCGCGGGACGTGGACTATTGAGCGCGGAGAGCAACACCCTGCCGACTACATCCCTAGGCTGCCTGCCCCTCTACCGGACGCCCCCTCACCCCGTGAGGTTGACTCTCCCTCTTCCCGACACAGGAGCAGGTCCCAAGCGCCCGTCCGGCCTTCGACTTGGCAGGTCTGGCCGGACGGGTCAGCAAGTGCAGTTACTCCCCATCAGCGATGATCGGAGGCGCGCACCATGGCCAACTGTTCAGCCTGTAACGGCATGGGTCGAACGATCTACACGGACTCGGACGGGAAGATGAAGGATCTTCCCTGCTCGGTCTGCAACGGGTCTGGGCAAGTAGCGGACCCCCGGACAACGGCCCTTCTCCCAACTAGCACGTCGGCAGTACCTTGCCCGTGTCGCGTTCAACGGGCAGAGAGGCCAGCGAAGATGGCGGAACGGTCAGAGGACAGAGCATCAGGCGAACCGGTCGAGTGGACCGACCCGAAACAGGCCCACGTGGTCGAGCACTTCCGCAACGAAGTAGCTGAAGCGGTCCGACAGGGCAGGCGCGGATGCGCCAACTGCCGGGGTCTCGGGAAAATCGTCATGGTCAACAACGGGGAGCCCGTCAGCTACCCGTGCTCGTGCAGTGCTTAGCACCCCACAACGCCCCGCCCACACGCTTCCCCGAGGCATACGGGCGGGGCTCTTTCGCGCCAGCGGTTCCCTGAGACACAGTCGAGCCACCTGGTCCGTCACGCCTGCGCGGAGCGCCCGTGCGGGCGCGGCCTCAAAGCCGCTCCTCGATGGCAAAGTCCGTTCCTGCCCTGCGGCACAGTGCGGGAGCGGCCCCTCGCGGACACCTTGGGCGGCACCGAGTGGCGGAGCGCGCTGGAGAACATCCCGGCTCGCGCGGAGAACCCGTGCGACCCCGACTGCCTCCCGGCGCTGGACGGGGGTGACTGCGCCCCCGCGGAGCAGGAAGCATGTGACCCCGCGTACGCCGACATCGGCGACGGCGACAAGAAGTGAGAGTGATGCCCGTGGGCTGGAAGCCGCACGCGCGACGACTCGCCGCGCAGGTGACCGACCCCGTCTCGCGATGGGGTGTGCCGATCTCCGAGACTCCCCGCCACGCGTTCGTACCCCGGTGGTGGGAGCGGGCCGACGACGGATGGCTGTTGCACGATGGGCCCGGAGAGCCGGAAGCGTGGATGACCGCCACCTACTCGGATCAGACGCTCGTCACCCAGATCGGGCCGCTCCACGCCGACCACGCGGAAGCCGACGAGATCACCTCCGGCCGACCGACATCGTCCTCGACGCTTCCGGGCCTGGTCGTCAAGATGTACCGCTACGGCCGACTGTATGAAGGCGCCGATCTTCTCGACGTCGCCACGGGCTCGGGCTACGGAACCGCTCTCGCGGCACGCGCACTTGGGGAACAGCACGTCACAGCGCTGGACGTCGACCCCTACCTCGCAGAAGCCGCGCGGGAGCGCCTCGATCGCATCGGGCTTCAGCCGAACGTCATCACGTGCGACGCAACGGGTCCGATCCCGGGCGACTACGACCGGATCGTGTCCATGGTCTCCGCCTGGCCCGTTCCGGCCTCATGGCTGTCCGCGCTCCGGCCCGGCGGACGTCTCGTGACCACCATCGCGAACACCTCGATGATCCTCACGGCATGGAAGACCGATGACGGCGGGGCAGTCGGACAGATCGAACGCGACTGGGCCGGATTCATGCACACCCGCCAAGGCGACGACTATCCGCCCGGACTCGGGAGCCGACTCGACGCGATCAAGGACTCGGAGGGAGAGCACGTCACCCAGGGTCGGTACCCGGTCCTGAACCTCAGTGACGCATGGGAACTGCGGTCGATGCTCGAACTCTCCGCCCCCGGAGTGGAAACCCACTATCGGCAGGAGGGCGGGCAGCGCACCGCATGGCTCATCCACGAGGATGGATCACGGGCGCGGGCGACTGCCGCACGGCTGGAGCCGCCCACCGTTCACCAGGGTGGGCCCCGCCGACTCTGGGACGCCCTCGAACGCATCCGGCATCGGCAGAACGCGGAGGGTGGCCTACCGGTTTACGGCAGTCGCGTGGAGATCGAATCTGACGGGACCTGCCATCTCTCACGGGGCAAGTGGTCCGCGGTCATCAAGTAGCCCCGATGACCGCCCCGCCCACACGCTTCTCCCGAAGGGCGTGTGGGCGAGGCGCTGGACGTCAGCCCTGCCGGCCGGTCTTACGGCGCCGCGCCGCGTACACCGCACCGCCGCCGACCACGATCAGCGCGGCCGCGCCACCGAGGAGCGGGCCGGTAGGCGTGTTCGCGCCAGTGGAGGCGAGCGAGCCGGAAGCGGTGGTGTCCGTCGCCGTACCGCCGGTGGTGGCGGTGGAGCCGGTGCCGCCGGTGGTGGCAGAGGTGTTGGTGGCGGTCGCGCCGGTGGTGTCCGTGGTGGCGGTGCTCTTGTCGGAACCGGTGCCCGCCGGTACGTCAGGGAGCTTGGCGTTCCTGTCTGTTGCGACGTTCACTGTCAGCGGGTCCAGGGCGTCACCGCTCTTGACGATCGTGTCCTTGTTCTTGAAGGTGAGCGCAGCCGCGCCCTCAGGCGTGAGCGTCGCCGGGACCGCCGACAGCGTCAACACGCCGTCCTTGATCTCCGGGAAGTCCCCGGCAAGCGCCAGCTTGGCGAGCGGGATCGCCTTGGTGCTTCGGTTGGTCATGGCAGTGACCGTGCCGGCCTTGCCCTCCACCTTGACCTGAAGGTCCGTGAGCTTCAGATCCACGTCGCCACCATGAGCGGTAAAGCGGACCGCACCCTTGAACGTGACGTCGAGCTTCTTGGCTGTGGCGTCGTACTTACCTTCGCCCTTGGTGAAGCGGTAGCCCCCCGTGAAACGCTTCGCGTCACCGTCGACCGTGGCCTTGCCGCTCGTGCGGTCGATGTACTGACGGAAGGTGTCCGACAGTCCCCAGTCCAGGTTGCCGTCGACGACGTCGGTCCCGGCCTTCTGTTCACCCTCCTTGCCCTTGTTGTCGGTCTCCTTCCCCTGCTCGCCGCCGCTCGCCCCGCCCGAGCTTCCGTTGCCGTTGCCTTCGTTGCCCGTGTTCCCACCGTTGTTCGTCGGCTCGGCCGTCGCCACCTTCGCCGAGAAGTCGAGCGAGTCGAGCTCGTCGCCCTCCTTGTAAGGCTTCTCGCCGTCCGTCTGCGCGAACGCCTCCGCCCCGTCCGCCGTCAGCTTCGCGGGTATCTTCTTGAAGGTGTGGACGCCGCCCTGCGCGCTGTGTTCGACGCGCTCCAGGGTGGCAATGACCACCTTCTCCTTGGGCGTGCCCCCACCCTTCGTGACGGTCGCCGTGATCTCGCCCTTCTTGTCCTTGGTCGCGGTGACGACCTTCAGGTCGGAGAGCTTGAGGTCGAGCTTGTAGCCGTGTTCCGCGTCCCCGTTCCCCTGGAAGCGCAGGCTGTCCTTGAAGGTGATGGTGACCGCGTCGGTCGCCGTGTCGTACGTGCCCTTGCCCTCGCCAAAGGTGAAGACGCCGTTGCCCTTGGCCTGCCGGGCGCCGTCGGTCTTGACCTTCCCGCCCTTGATGTCGTCACGGAGCGACTGCTTCACCCCCCACTCGAGCTTGCCGTCCTTGAGCTCCGGCTTCGACGCGTCGTTCGACGACGGCGCCTCGACCGGCTTCGGGGCGCCGCCCAGCTTCGACGCATCGGCCGGAGCCGACGCCTCGCCCTGCTTCGGCGCCTCCGCCGCGAACGCGGGCGCGGTCAGCACAGTCGCCCCGAGGGCAGTCGCCGTGGCCAGCGCGGCGAGCGCGGCACGGCGTGCGGTGACGGTCATGTGTGGTTCTCCTAGAGAAACTTGAGACAACTGGGATCAGAGTTTGACCTCCATGACATCAGGTCACCGGGGACCGGGGAAGTGCCGGGTCGGCCGAGCCACATGAGGGTACGTCACGGGCGACACCGGGCAGGCCGGTCATTTCCCTGAAACGGAACCAGATATCCGCGTTACGGACGCCACCTCGCAGCTGCGTACCGCCGGGAACACGCCTCCGCGCCGACGCCCAGCGGAAGCGAACGCGCCACACTCACCCCACCCCATTGCGGGTTAGGTAAGGCTAACCTAAATTATCCCCATCGCGTCGGAATCCCCGGCCTGAGCGAAAGGCGGAACCGTGCTTCAACGGCAGTCGGCGGGCTCCCTGATACGTACCCCGCGCCGCGTCGGCGCACTCGTCGCCCTCCTCGCCTTCCTGGCCGCGCTCATCGGCCTCACCGGCTGCTCGAAGGACGACAGCGCGAGCGGCAGCCCGAGCCCGTCCAAGAGCGCCGCCGCTGAAGGCGCCGACCGCGTCGAGCCACTCGCGAGCGTGCACCGGGCCCAACTCCCCGTCACCGTACGGTCCGCCGACGGCCACGACGTGACCGTGCGCGCCACGGACCGGATCGTGCCGCTCACCGGGGCGCTCGCCGAGACCGTCTTCACGCTCGGCCTCGGCGAGCATGTCGTCGCGCGTGACGTCACCGCCACCTTCGAACAGGCCAGGAAACTCCCCGTCGTCACGCGTGGCCACGATGTCTCCGCCGAGAGCGTCCTCTCGCTCAAGCCCACCCTCGTCCTCGCCGAGACCAGCACCGGCCCCGCCGAGGCGGTCGGCAGGATCCGGGACGCCGGCGTCCCCGTCGTCGTGCTCGACCCCGCGAAGAAGCTGGCCGATATCGGGCCGCGCATCGACAAGGTGGCCGAGGCGCTCGGTGTCCGCTCCGCCGGTGACGAGCTGCGCCGCCGCACCGAGCAGCGCCTCGACGCCGCCCGGAAGGGTGTCCCGCACGACGGGAAGAAGCCCCGGGTCGCCTTTCTCTATCTGCGCGGCTCGGCGTCCGTCTATCTGCTCGGCGGTCCGGGCTCCGGTGCCGACTCGCTCGTCGAGGCGGCGGGCGGGGTCGACGCGGGCGAGGAGTCGGGGCTGAAGCGGGACTTCACCCCCGTCACCAGCGAGGCCCTGGCCAAGGCGGCCCCCGATGTCCTGCTGGTCATGCGCAAGGGCCTCGAATCGGTCGGCGGAGTGGACGGCCTGCTCAAGATCCCCGGCGTGGCCCAGACGCCGGCCGGGATGGACCGCCGCGTCGCCTCGTCCGACGACGGCGCCCTGCTGAACTTCGGGCCGCGCACCGACACCGTGCTCACCTCCCTGATCGAGCAGATCCACCCGAAGAGGTCCTGACGTGGCCCTCCTGGCCAAGCCGCCGGAGCTGGCGGCGCCCGGCGGCGACAGCCCGCCCCGGCGCCCCCGCACAGCCACGCTCCTCACCCTCGGCATGGCCGGGGCCCTCCTCGTCCTGTGCCTGCTCTCCGCGGGCCTCGGCGCGTACGACATCTCCGTCGGCGACGTGCTCCGCTCGCTGCTCCACCGCGTGGGCCTCGGCGGGCACCCGCTGGACCGGGTCGGCGAGAGCGTGCTGTGGAACGTCCGGCTGCCGCGCGTGGCCCTCGCGCTGCTCGTCGGCGCGTCGCTGGGGTGCGCGGGGGCGCTGACGCAGGGCGTGTTCGGCAACCCGCTCGCCGAGCCCGGCGTCATCGGCATCTCGGCGGGCGCGGCCGTCGGGGCGGTCGCCTCGATCGCGCTCGGCCTGACCTTCCTCGGCAACTGGACGGTCACGGTCTGCGCGTTCACGGGCGGGCTGGTGACGGTGCTGGCGGTGTACGCGCTGTCGCGGTCCGGCGGGCGTACGGAAGTGGTCACCCTCATCCTCACCGGCATCGCGGTGAACGCCTTCGCGGGCGCCCTCATCGGCCTGTGCGTCTTCCTCGCGGACAGCGCGCAGCTCACCCAGATCACCTTCTGGCAGCTGGGCTCGCTCGCCCAGGCGACGTGGCCGAAAGTGCTCGCCGTGCTGCCGTGCGCGGTGGCCGGGCTGGCCGTCGCGCCCTGGTACGCGCGGAAGCTGGACCTTCTCGCCCTCGGGGAGCGGCCCGCGCGGCACCTCGGGGTGGACGTCGAGCGGCTGCGCCTCGTACTGGTACTGGTGGTGGCGCTGTTGACGGCGGCGGCGGTGGCCGTGGCGGGGATCATCACCTTCGTGGGGCTGCTGGTGCCGCACCTGCTGCGCATGGCGGCGGGCCCGGGGCACCGCTTCCTCGTCCCGGGCAGCGCGCTCGGCGGCGCGCTGGTCCTGACCGCCGCCGATCTCGCGGCCCGCACGGCGGCCCAGCCGGCGGAACTTCCCCTGGGCGTCCTGACGGCACTGCTGGGCAGCCCGTTCTTCTTCGCGCTGCTGCGGAAGTCGCGGCGTGGGCAAGGAGGCTGGGCATGAACGCCCCACCGCCAAGGCAACCACGCAGACCACGACCGGGTGTCCGGCCGGGGGCCCGGGGGTTGCCCCCGGAAAGACACAGCTGGCTGTTGCGGAAAACGCGGCGCGGACAGGGAGGCTGGGCATGATGCGATCCCCCTTCCGGTCCCGTACGCCCCACTCGCCGCTGCCCGCGCCCATCGGGACCGTGCGGGCCGAGGCGCGGGCGCTGCGGGTGCGGCTCGGGGGGCGTACCGTCCTCTCCGAGGTCGAGCTGGTCGTCGCCGGGGGCGAAGTGCTCGCGCTCGTCGGGCCGAACGGCGCCGGGAAGTCCACCCTGCTCGCCGCGCTCGCCCATGACCTGCCCGCGGAGTCGGGCGAGGTGTGGATCGACGGGCGGCCCGCCGGTGCCTGGACGCCCGCCGACCTCGCGCTGCGCCGGGCCGTGCTGCCGCAGTCGGCCGGGCTGTCGTTCCCCTTCCCGGCCCGGGACGTCGTGCGGATGGGGCGCGCGCCCTGGGCCGGGACCTGCGCACAGGAGGAGGACGACGAGGCCGTGCGCGGTGCCATGGCCGCCGCCGAGGTGACCGGCCTCGCGGACCGGCCCTTCGCCGCGCTGTCCGGCGGCGAGCGGGCCCGGGTCTCGCTCGCCCGCGTCCTCGCGCAGCGCGCGCCGCTGCTGCTGCTCGACGAGCCGACCGCCGCGCTGGACCTGCGCCACCAGGAACTGGTGCTGCGGGTGTGCCGGGAGCGGGCCGCGGCGGGTGACGCGGTGGTGGTCGTGCTGCACGATCTGGGCCTCGCCGGGGCGTACGCCGACCGGGTGGCCGTGCTGCACCAGGGCCGGATCGCGGCCGAAGGCCCGCCGGCCGCGGTCTTCGACGCGGAATTGCTGAGTCAGATCTATATGCAGCCGGTCGAGATAATTGATCATCCGCGCACCGGTGAACCTTTGGTGCTCCCGAGACGCGAGGGGCGAGAATTTGCCCCATGAGAGCAGAATCACGCACCGATCGGGGAACAGGATAGGCAAGCCTCAGATAAGTTAGGGCGGCCTAAATAGGCCATGCTGTTTCGGCCAACGGGCCGAGTTCAGTTCCGTCCTCCTTGAGCATGCCTGGAGTCCCGTATGCGCGTCCTCCGCACCTCCGCCGTCACCGCCGTCGCGGCGGCAGCGGCCCTGACCGCCGTGTCCGGTTGTGCCGAGAAGTCGGACGGCAAGGGCTCGGACGCCGTCAACGTCACCGCGTCCGACGACAAGTGCGAGGTCTCCCGGACGACCTTCCCGGCCGGGCACGTCAAGATCAATGTCCAGAACAAGGGCTCCAAGGTCACCGAGGTCTACGTCTACGCCCCGGACGACCGGATCGTCACCGAGCGCGAGAACATAGGCCCCGGCACCAAGGCGGAGATCACCGCCACCATCAAGGCCGGTTCGTACGAGATCGCCTGCAAGCCCGGCATGAAGGGCGACGGCATCCGGCAGAAGATCACCGTGACGGGCGGCGGCGCCGCGAAGAAGGGCGACCCGGAGCTGGACAAGGCGGTCGCGGAGTACCGCAAGTACGCGCAGGCGCAGGCCGACGAGACGATACCCGCGGCGCAGAAGTTCGCGGACGCGGTCAAGAGCGGCGACCTGGACGAGGCGAAGAAGCAGTACGCCGTCTCCCGCGTCGGCTGGGAGCGGACCGAGCCGGTCGCGGAGTCCTTCGGTGACATCGACCCGAAGGTGGACGTCCGCGAGGACGGCCTGGAGAAGGACCAGAAGTGGACCGGCTGGCACCGGCTGGAGAAGTCGCTCTGGGACGACAAGAAGATCACGGACGACGACAAGAAGCTCGCCGACCAGCTGATGACGGACCTCAAGGACTGGCAGAAGCGCGTCGGCACCGCCGAGATCACCCCGACCAGCATGGCCAACGGCGCCAAGGAACTCCTCGACGAGGTCTACCGGAACAAGATCACCGGTGAGGAGGAGCGCTACAGCCACACCGACCTGGTCGACTTCGAGGGCAACGTCGACGGCGCCGAGAAGGCGTACGGGCTGCTGAAGCCGGTCGCCTCCAAGCACGACCCCGAGCTCACCAAGGAACTGGACAAGCAGTTCGCCGCGGTGAAGAAGGCGCTCGACGACTACCGCGAGGGCGACGGCTTCAAGTCGTACGACACCGTCGGCAAGGACGACCGCAAGAAGCTGTCCGACGCCGTCAACGCCCTCTCCGAGCCGCTGTCCAAGCTCGCCGCGGCCGTCGCCAAGTAGCCCGGGGAAAACGATCTTTCATGAATGACGAGAAGATGACGGACGAGACGTCCTCCGACAGCAAGAAGCCCGCGCCCTCCCGCCGTTCCGTGCTGGGCTGGGGCGGTGCCGGGCTCGCGCTGGGCGCGGCCGCCGCCGGTGGCACCGTCGCCGCGCTGCGCGTCGGTGACGACACCTCGCCCGCCGCCTCCGGGGGCGACGCGGTGGAGTTCTTCGGCGAGCACCAGGCCGGCATCTCCACCCCCGTGCAGGACCGCCTGCACTTCGCGTCCTTCGACGTGACCACCACCGACCGCGCCGCCCTGGTGAAGCTGCTCCAGGAGTGGACGGCCGCCGCCGCGCGGATGACGGCCGGGCACGAGGTCGGCGAGGGTGCGATCAGTGAGAACGAGGAGCTGCCGCCGGACGACACGGGCGAGGCCCTCGGCCTCAAGCCCTCCCGGCTGACCCTGACCTTCGGCGTCGGCCCCGGCCTCTTCGAGAAGGACGGCAAGGACCGCTTCGGGCTCAAGTCCCGGCGTCCGAAGGCCCTGATCGACCTGCCGGCCTTCCCCGGCGACAACCTCGACGCGGCCCGCAGCGGCGGCGACCTGTGCGTCCAGGCGTGCGCCGACGACCCCCAGGTCGCCGTGCACGCGATCCGCAACCTCGCCCGGATCGGCATGGGCCGGGTCGCGATCCGCTGGTCGCAGCTGGGCTTCGGCAAGACGTCCTCCACGACGCCCGACGCCCAGACCCCGCGCAACATGCTGGGCTTCAAGGACGGCACCCGCAACATCGCGGGCACCGAGACCGACCGCCTCGCGAAGTACGTCTGGGTCGGCGAGAAGGACGGCCCCGAGTGGATGACCGGCGGCTCCTACCTCGTCGCCCGCCGCATCCGCATGCACATCGAGACCTGGGACCGCACCTCGCTCAAGGAGCAGGAGGATGTCTTCGGCCGCGACAAGGCCGAGGGCGCGCCCCAGGGCAAGCAGCGCGAGCACGACGAGCCCGACCTGCGGGCGATGAAGGACACCGCGCACGTGCGGCTGGCCCACCCGGACAGCAACAACGGCGTGACGATCCTGCGCCGCGGCTACTCCTTCACCGACGGCACGGACGGCCTGGGCCGCCTGGACGCCGGCCTGTTCTTCATCGCGTACCAGAAGGACGTACGCGACGGCTTCGTCCCGCTCCAGACGCGGCTCGCGGCCAAGGACGCCCTCAACGAGTACATCCAGCACGTGGGTTCCGCGGTCTTCGCCGTCCCGCCCGGCGTCCGCGGCAAGGACGACTGGTGGGGCAAGGCGCTCTTCGCATGATGGACGGTCTCTCTACGGAAGGGGAAGCCGCGTGTTCGGCAACTACCTGATCGGCCTGCGCGAGGGCCTGGAGGCCAGCCTGGTCGTCTGCATCCTCGTCGCCTACCTGGTCAAGACCGGGCGCAAGGACGCGCTGCGCCCGGTGTGGCTCGGCATCGCCGTGGCCGTGCTGCTGAGCATGGGCTTCGGCGCGCTGCTCCAGTTCGGCTCGCAGAGCATGACGTTCAAGGCGCAGGAGATGCTCGGCGGTTCGCTGTCGGTCGTCGCGGTGGGCCTGGTGACGTGGATGGTCTTCTGGATGCGGCGCACCGCGCGGCACCTGAAGAAGGAGCTGCACGGCAAGCTCGACGCGGCGCTCGCGATGGGCACGACCGCGCTGGTCGTCACCGCCTTCCTGGCCGTGGGCCGCGAGGGCCTGGAGACCGCGCTGTTCATCTGGACGGCCGTGCAGGCGACGGACGACGGCGTACGGCCGCTGGTCGGCGCGCTGCTGGGCCTGCTGACGGCCGTGGTGCTGGGCTGGCTGTTCTACCGGGGCGCGCTGAAGATCAACCTCGCGAAGTTCTTCACCTGGACCGGCGCCATGCTGATCGTGGTGGCGGCGGGCGTGCTCGCGTACGGCTTCCACGACCTCCAGGAGGCCGACGCGCTGCCGGGGCTGGGCAGCAAGGCGTTCGACATCAGCGCGCAGATCCCGGCCGACAGCTGGTACGGCACCCTCCTCAAGGGCGTCTTCAACTTCCAGCCGGACCCGACCTGGCTCCAGGTCGCGGTGTGGGCGCTGTATCTGGTACCCACCCTTCTGGTCTTCTTCGCCCCGGGTAGGGTGGCGCCGTCCCGAGCCGCCACCAAGGAGTCGAAGCCGCATGAGACCCCGGCCGTCCCGCCGATCGCCGATAGCCCCGGCGGTGCTGACCGTGTCGGCGCTGCTGCTGACGGCGACCGGGTGCGTGACGGTGCACGGCGAACGGGAGATCGTCCCGTCGGTGGACAGGGCTGAGGCCCCCAAGGTCCTCCAGCGCTTCACGGAGGGCTACAACGAGGCGTACCGCAAGCTCGACCGGGGTGTCATAGCCCGGGTCGAGAGCGGTCCGCTCGCCGAGATCGGCAATGCCGACATGACGACGCAGAGCGCGCTGACGCCGGGCGGCAACCCGCAGTATCCGCCCCTCGTCCTCGACGACGCCCGCTTCACGATCCCCAAGCAGGCCGGCTGGCCGAAGTTCTTCCTCGCCGACACCCGCAGCAACCGCGACGGCAACCGCTGGTTCGTGGTCTTCCTGCGCGACGGCGTCAAGGAGCCCTGGCGGGCCGCCTATCTGTCGATCCTCAGCCCCGACAAGGTGCCGTCCTTCGCCACCGACAAGGACGGCTACGCCGAGGCCGTGCCGGCCGCCAAGGGCAAGGACCCGGGCCTGGCCGTCGCGCCGGACGCGGTGAGCACCGCCTACACCGACTTCCTGCGGACCGGCACCGGCCGGACGTTCGCGCCGGGCCCGCGCACGACCGGTCTGCGCGAGGACCGCGACAAGATCCGGCGGACGCCCACGTTCTGGACGGATTTCATCGACACTCCGGAGACCTCCGACGGCTTCCCTGCCCCGGCTCTGCGCACGTCCGACGGGGGCGCGCTCGCCTTCTTCACCGCGCACCACCGCGAGCGGCGCACGATGGCTCAGGGCCTGCGGCCGGCGATCACTGATCCTCGGATGAAGGCTTTGCTTCGCGGTGATCTTCGGCGGTCCGTGACGTATACGAAGGTGTCGGAGGCGGCGGTTCGTATCCCGAAGTCTTCGGGGCCGGTGGTCTTTCTCAACCGGATCGAGAGCGTGACGGGGGTGAAGGGGGAGTAGGTGGAGTGGGCGGGTGCGGGTGCGTCGCGCCTGCGGCGGGCTTTTCCCCTACCCGCCCCTTCCCGAACTGGGGGGCAAGCCCCCAGACCCCCGAAGCACGCTTCGCGCGCTAGCGCCGCAGGCGCTGCGCGTCAGCCGACGGACCCGCACGTCGGGGTCTGGGGCAGCGCCCCCCACGCGGCGGAGCCGCACATCAGATGCAGCCGGGAAGGGGCGGGGTAGGGGAACAAGCCCGCCGCAGGCGAGGCCCGCCTACCGCCCGATCGGCCACGCCGCAGACTCGTGGTGTTCAACCTGCGCACACGCATCCGTAAGCGCCTCGAGCAACGACAACGGGTCAGGAAGACCCCGCTCCGGCCCGTACAGCCAAGCGACGCACCCATCGGAGGGCAGACGCGACGGCGGCAGGAGAACGTAGCTCCCCCGGCAATGCCACCGCAGCCCCGGATGCTCGTCCAGCGTCTCGGGGTGGCAGTCCAGCTCGCAGGGCCACCACTCGTCCTCGTCGTCGGGCGTGCCGCGGGTGGCCGTGAAGAAGAGCATGCGGTCGGGGGTGACGGTGGCGACCGGGCCCACCTCGACGCCGGCCGCCTCCAGCCGGTCCAGGGCCTTGCGGCCGGCCTCCGCGGGGACGTCCAGGACGTCGTGGGCGATGCCGGTGGCGGTGATGAAATTGGCCTCCGGCTGGGCCCGCAGCCACTTGGTCACCTGTTCGGCGTCGGTGGTGGCGAGGGTCTGCCAGGCGAAGGAGACGGGGTGGCGGCCGGGCGTCGGACAGCCGATGCGCTCACAGGAACAGCCGTAGCCCGACGGGTGCGCGGCGGGGGCCAGCGGGAAGCCGGCGGCTGCCGCGGCCAGGAGCAGTTCTTCGCGGGCGGCCTCGGAGGCCGCTCCGGTACCCGTATCGCCGCCCGCTCCGCTCCTGGGGCGGCGCAGCCACTGGGAGAACCTGCTCTTGCGTTCCATCTATCCCCTCACTTCGACCGCGGTCTTCGGTCAATGCTGCCACCATCCTGCTCCTGGTGTGACCGTCGGACCTATCCGGGTGGTGTGAGACCGGCCGCTCGCGCCGCCGTCAGCGGGGGCCAAGGCCGCGAAGTGCCAGGTCGACCAGGGTGTCGGTGTAGTCGTGGGTGAGCGGCAGGGTGCGGTTGTGCCAGCGGTGGAAGACCGGCCCGACCAGAAGTTCGAGGGCGACGCGGAGGTCGACGTCCTCGGCCACCTGCCCGGCCCGCTGCGCGGAGCGCAGGCGGCGGACGTACGACTGGAGCTGGGGTTCGAGGATCCGTTCGGTGAGGGCGCGGCCGAGCTCGGCGTCGTTCTGCGTCTCGGCGGACAGCGCGCGCGTCGCGGCTTCGAGGCGCTCCCCGGTCAGCTCGTCCACGGTCGCCCGCAGGACCTGCTTGAGGTCGGCCTCGAGGTCGCCGGTGTCGGGCAGTTCGACGGTGGCCGGGTCGTCGATGCCCTCGGGCACGACGGCCTCGAAGAGCACGGCCGCCTTGGAGGGCCACCAGCGGTAGATCGTCTGCTTGCCGACGCCCGCGCGGGCGGCGATGGCCTCGATGGTGAGCTTGGAGAACCCCACCTCCGCGACCAGTTCGAGGGCGGCGTCGAGGATCGCGCGGCGGGAGCGCTCGCTGCGGCGGCTGACGTCGGGGCTCTTGGGAGCGGGCGTCTTCTGGGACATGGCCGCATCCTAGCGAGGATCCGCACCCTACGAATCGATACGTATCGTCTTGACAAGACGCCGCGTCTCGTCCAGCCTTGACGGCGAAGCGAGACGAATCGTCTCGTCGGATCGGGAGGAGATCTCATGAGCCGGGGCAGCTCGGGCAACATGCTCGGAGTCGGCGGCACCCGCAGCAACCTCTCCCGCGGCGCGCTCCGCGGCGGCGGACGCGGCGGCCGCACCGGGGGTGGCGGCGCGGACGCGAACGCCCAGAAGCGGGAACTGCTGCGGAAGTTGCGGGAGGGAAGGGGCGAAACCACCGGAGCGTGAGCGGGTCACGGTAAACCACCCGTACGGTTCATGTGCCAAAGCCCTTGGAGCGAGGACGATTTGGGGCACGTGCCACAACCCCGCACGTGCCCCACACCACCGTGAGGAGCTCTCCTTGCGTATCGCTCCACCTGCCGCTGCCGCCACCCGGCGGACCGCCCGGCCGCGGCGCTATCTGATGTGCCCCCCGGCCCACTTCAGGGTCACCTACTCCATCAACCCCTGGATGGACCCGGCCAAGCCGGTCGACCTGCGCCTCGCGCTCGCGCAGTGGGAGGACCTGCGCGACCGGTACGTCGCCCTCGGGCACACCGTGGAGGAGCTCGAACCGCGCCCCGACCTGCCCGACATGGTCTACGCCGCCAACGGCGCGACCGTCGTCGACGGGCGGGTGCTGGGCGCCCGCTTCGCCCATCCCGAGCGGGCCGCCGAGGCGGGCGTGCACGCGGAGTGGTTCCGCGCGCACGGCTACCGCGACGTCCTCGAACCGGAGCACATCAACGAGGGCGAGGGCGACTTCGCCGTCACCGACTCCTGGCTGCTCGCCGGGCGCGGCTTCCGCAGCAGCCCGCTCTCCCACCCCGAGGCACAGGAGTTCTTCGGCCGCCCGGTGATCGGGCTCGACCTGATCGACCCGCGCTACTACCACCTGGACACGGCGCTGTCCGTGCTCGACGGCGACGAGGTGATGTACTACCCCGGCGCCTTCTCACCCGGCAGCCGGGCCGTGCTGGAGCGCCTCTTCCCCGACGCCCTGATCGCCACCGAGGAGGACGCCGCGGCGCTCGGCCTGAACGCGGTGTGCGACGGCCGCCACGTATTCCTGCCCCAGGCCGCGGTGGGCCTCTTCGCCCCCTTGCGAGCCAGGGGCTACGAACCGATCGGGCTGGACCTGGGCGAGCTCTTGAAGGGCGGCGGAAGCGTGAAGTGCTGCACGCAGGAGCTTCGGTGACGGCGCGTCAGTATCTGCGGGTGCGTTGCCGCCTGCGGCGGGGCGGCCTCAAACGCCGGCCGGGCTTGGGTTGTGGTGGGTGCGCTTTCCGCTGAGTGCGGGGGCGGTTCTGGGTGCGGGCCCGCGTGCGCCTGCGGCGGGCGGCCTCAAACGCCGGCCGGGCTCGGGTGGTGGTGGGTGCGCTTTCCACTGGGTGCGGGGGCGTGTTTAGGTGCGGGTCCACTGCGCCTGCGGCGGGCGGCCTCAAACGCCGGCCGGGCTTGGGTTGTGGTGGGTGCCGGGGGCGGGTCCTCCGGGCTGGGGACCTGGAACGCGGTGCGGGTGCCCTTACGCGTTTTGGGTGCCCTGAAGTCGCACCGCGTTCCAGAACCCCACCCTCCGGCCCCACCCCCTCCCACCGGTGGGCAACATCAGGTTTCGGGGTGCGCTTTGCTTTTGTCTTTCAGCCCGTCCGGCGATTGAGGACACCGCGCGAAGCGCGGTCCGGGGCGGAGCCTCGCGTACCCAGCCCGGTGGCACAGAAGGTCAGTTCTGGGGCGGCGCCCAGTCGTCGCCCCAGGCCGTGTCGCGCGCCGCCTTGTAGACCCCACCGTGCCGCTTCGTCACCGTCTCCCTCGTGAGGCCGTCCTCCGGGGTGCACAGGTCGAGCAGCACCTGGCCCTTGCGGATCTGCGGCTTGCGTACGACGCGGGCGGGCGCGGGCGGTGCGTCGAGGTCGCGCACCGCCGCCACGTACGAGAACTTCTCGTCCTCGTACGGCAGCGAACCGCCCTTCACCTGCCGGTGCAGGGACGAGCGGCTCACCCGGGCGGAGAAGTGGCACCAGTCCGTGCCCGGCTCTATCGGGCAGGCGGCGCTGTGCGGGCAGGGGGCGACCGCGCGGAAACCGGCCGCGATCAGGCGGTCGCGGGCCTCGATGACGCGGAGGTAGCCGTCGGGCGTGCCCGGTTCGATCAGGACGACGGCACGGGCGGCGCGGGCCGCCGCGTCGGTCACCGCGCGGCGGTCCGCCTCGGTGAGCTCGCCCAGGACGTACGAGACGGTGACGAGGTCCGTGCCGTCGGGGATGGCGAGGGCACTGCCGATGGTCTGGCGCCGCCATTCGGCGGTGCGCAGCCCCTCGTCGTGCGCGGCGCGGACCAGTTCGGCACCGAGGGCGAGCGCGGGCTCGGCCCAGTCGAGGACGGTCGTGCGGCGCGCGTGCCCCTGCCACGCAGCGGCCACGGCCCAGCTCGCGGCGCCCGTACCGCCGCCGACGTCGACGTGCGAGGCGGGCACCCACTCCGGGAGCCGGTCCCGGAATGCCTCCAGCGCGGACCGCACGGCCTCGAAGGTCGCGGGCATGCGGTAGGCGGCGTACGCGACGACGTCGGAGCGGTCCCGCAGCACGGGCGTGTGCGTGGGGGTACGCCCCCGGTAGTTGGCGATCAGCCGCTCGACGGCCTGCGCGGCGACCCGCGGCGGCAGCCCGTCGAGCACCGCGGCGAGCGCGGAGCGCAGATCGTCCGCGACGGGAAGGGGGTGGGGGGCGTGCATTCGCAGAATTCTACGGTCTGGCGAGACCGTCCTCACCTGTCGGATCCAAGCAGGCTTGACGAAGGCCGGGGCGGTTCGGCAGTGCCCCGAAGGGGCGCGGGGCTGTTTCGACATGCGGCTCCACCGCGTGGGCGTGACCAGCCACGACCCACCATGAGCGGAGCGTCAGCGCCGCCAGGGCCGGCACAGCGCCAGGAAGCTCACCACGGCCGCCACCGCGCAAACGACCTGCACCGTCGCCATCGGCACGGCCGTACCCTCCCCCGCGATGCCCACCAGCGGCGACGCCACCGCCCCGAGCGCGAACGTCGACGTGCCCAGCAGGGCCGACGCCGAGCCCGCCGCGTCCCGCGAGCGCATCAGCGCCTGGGCGTTCGTGTTGGGCATGGCGAGGCCCATCGCGGACATCAGCACGAACAGCCCGGCCGCGACCGGCACCAGGCCCGCCTTGCCGAAGACGCCGGAGGCCATCAGCAGCAGGGCGACGGACGCGAGGGTGACGACGGCGAGGCCGACGGCGAGCGCCTTGTCGAGGCTGACGCGGCCGACGAGCACCTTGCCGTTGATCTGGCCGACGATGACGAGGCCGACGGAGTTGACGCCGAAGAGCAGGCTGAAGGTCTGCGGGGAGGCGCCGTAGATGTCCTGGATCACGAACGGCGACGCGGAGATGTAGGCGAAGAGGGCGGCGAAGGCGAAGCCGCCGGAGAGCATGTAGCCGGTGAAGACCCGGTCGCCGAGGAGCCCGCCCATGGCCCGCAGGGTCTCGCGGAGCCCGCCGGCCTGGCGCCGCCCGGGCGGCAGCGTCTCGCCCAGGCCGCGCCACACGACGACGGTGAGCAGCAGGCCGACGGCGGTGAGGACGACGAAGACGCCCCGCCAGTCGGTGAGCCGCAGCACCTGCCCGCCGATGAGCGGGGCGACGACGGGCGCGACCCCGGAGATCAGCATGAGGGTGGAGAAGAAGCGGGCCATGGCGTCGCCGTCGTAGAGGTCGCGCACGACGGCGCGGGCGATGACGATGCCCGCCGCGCCCGCCAGCCCCTGCACGAGGCGGAAGCCGATCAGCAGCTCGGCGGTGGGCGCGAGGGCGCAGACCGCGGTGGCGAGGACGTAGATCACCATGCCGGTGAGGAGGGGCCGCCTGCGCCCCCACTTGTCGCTCATGGGGCCGACCACGAGCTGGCCGAGCGCCATGCCCAGGAGGCAGGCGGTGAGCGTGAGCTGGACGGTCGCCGCGGGCCGGTGCAGGGCGTCGGTGACCTCCGGCAGGGCCGGGAGATACATGTCCATGGACAGCGGCGGCAGGGCGGTGAGGCCGCCGAGGACGAGGGTGACGAGCAGGCCCGTACGCCGGGCCGCGGCTATCCGGTCGCCGTGTCCGCCGGAGCCGCCCTCGGGGGCACGCTGGGGCGCGGCTGTGCCGCGGCCGGGGTCCGTCATGCGTCGCGCTCCACGGTAGTTGTCGGGTCAATCATTCAGCCCACCATGGTGACATGATCACCGACGGCCCGGCCCGTGCCGGGAGACCCGTGAAGAGCCGTGCGGACCTCAACTCCCTTGAATTACATGGCATCCACAGGCAACCCCGGCACCACTTTTCCCGTGTTCCTCGATGAAGGCCATGAATCAGGTCTACAGGGAGGAACTTCCCAATCGTGTTGTCAAGCTGCTCCCGTGACGGGGGGTGAAGAGTGAAAGCACTCTCCGTCTCGGATCATCGCCCACAGAACGTTGA
>NZ_JBIAWF010000005.1:294764-397099 GCF_042895325.1 Streptomyces sp. NPDC001407 | reverse complement strand
GGGCCGCCGTACCAGTCCATGTGGGCGGAGGGTTCGACGACGTTGTCGCCGGCGAGGGCGGAGATGGGGATGGTGGTGACGTCGGGGATGCCCAGGGTGGTGGCGTAGGCGGCGAATTCCTCGGCGATGGCGGCGAAGACGGGCTCGGCGTAGTCGGTGAGGTCCATCTTGTTGACGGCGAGGACGAGGTGGGGGACGCGCAGGAGGGCGGCGACGGCGGCGTGGCGGCGGGTCTGTTCGACGACGCCGTTGCGGGCGTCGACGAGGACGACGGCGAGGTGGGCGGTGGAGGCGCCGGTGACCATGTTGCGGGTGTACTGCACGTGGCCGGGGGTGTCGGCGAGGATGAAGCGGCGTCGGGGGGTGGCGAAGTAGCGGTAGGCGACGTCGATGGTGATGCCCTGTTCGCGTTCGGCGCGCAGGCCGTCGGTGAGGAGGGCGAGGTCGGGGGTGTCCTGGCCGCGGCGGCGGGAGGCGTCCTCGACGGCTTCGAGCTGGTCGGCGAGCACGGACTTGGAATCGTGCAGCAGCCGCCCGACGAGGGTCGACTTGCCGTCGTCCACGGAACCCGCGGTCGCGAAACGCAGCAGCGAGGCCGGGGCGGTCACCTCGCCGGCCAGGGAGTCGATGACGTTCATGGCTAGAAATACCCCTCGCGCTTGCGGTCCTCCATCGCGGCTTCCGACAGCTTGTCGTCCGCGCGCGTCGCGCCCCGCTCGGTGAGCCGGGAGACGGCGATCTCGGTGATGACGTCCGTGATGGTCACGGCGTCGGACTCGACGGCACCGGTGCAGGACATGTCGCCGACCGTGCGGTAGCGCACTCTGCGCCGCTCCAGCGGCTCGGTGTCCTTGGGGCCGCCCCAGTCACCGGCCGCGAGCCACATGCCCTGCCGCGAGAAGACCTCGCGCTCGTGGGCGAAGTAGATGCCGGGCAGTTCTATCTTCTCGCGGGCGATGTACTGCCAGACGTCCAGCTCGGTCCAGTTGGACAGCGGGAAGACACGGACGTGCTCGCCCGGCGCGTGCCGGCCGTTGTAGAGCTGCCACAGCTCGGGCCGCTGCCGCCGCGGGTCCCAGCCGCCGAATTCGTCGCGCAGGGAGAACACCCGCTCCTTGGCGCGCGCCTTCTCCTCGTCGCGCCGCCCGCCGCCGAAGACCGCGTCGAAACGGTTCCGTTCGATCGCGTCCAGCAGCGGCGCGGTCTGGAGCGGATTGCGCGTACCGTCCGGGCGTTCCCGCAGCCGGCCGTCGTCGATGAATTCCTGCACGGAGGCGACGTGCAGCCGCAGGCCGTGTTCGGCCACGGTGCGGTCGCGGTAGGCCAGCACCTCGGGGAAGTTGTGCCCGGTGTCCACGTGCAGCAGGGCGAAGGGCACCGGCGCGGGCGCGAACGCCTTCAGCGCCAGGTGCAGCATCACGATGGAGTCCTTGCCACCGGAGAAGAGGATCACCGGCCGCTCGAACTCACCCGCCACCTCGCGGAATATGTGCACCGCTTCGGATTCCAGCACGTCCAGGTGCGACAGCGCGTAGAGACCGTCGTCGGGGAATCCGCTCACGCCAGCCCCCTTTCGGACAGCAGGGCGTGCAGTGCCGCCGCCGACTCCGCGACGCTCTGCTCGTGCGCATGGATGCGCAGGTCCGGATCGGCCGGCTCCTCGTACGGGTCGTCCACGCCCGTGAGCCCGGCGATCTCCCCGGCCGCCTGCTTCGCGTACAGACCCTTCACGTCCCGTACGGAGCACACCTCCACCGGTGTCGCCACGTGCACTTCCACATAGCCGGTGCCCTGCTTCCGGTGGCGCTCGCGCACCGCCGCGCGTGAATCCGCGTACGGGGCGATGACCGGCACCAGGACCTTCACGCCGTGTGCGGCGAGCAGTTGGGCGACGAAGCCGATCCGCTGCACGTTGGTGTCCCGGTCCGCCCGGGAGAAGCCCAGCCCGGCGGAGAGGAATTCGCGGATCTCGTCGCCGTCCAGCACCTCCACCCGGTGCCCCTCGCCGCGCAGCCGCCCGGCGAGCGCCTTGGCGATCGTCGTCTTGCCCGCGCTCGGCAGGCCGGTGAGCCAGATCGTGGCCCCGCTCATCACTTGCTCTCCGTGTCCGTTCATCCGTGCAGCCCGCACTCCGTCTTGGCGCGGCCGGCCCACCGGCCGCCGCGATTGTTCTCCCCGGCGGCGACCCGGCTGGTGCAGGGCGCGCAGCCGACGGAGGCATAGCCGTCCATCAGCAACGGGTTGGTGAGCACGCCGTGTTCGGCGACGTACCGGTCCACGTCGTCCTGCGTCCAGCGGGCGATCGGCGCGATCTTCACCTTGCCGCGCCGCTCGTCCCAGCCGACGACCGGCGTGTTCGCGCGGGTCGGCGACTCGTCGCGGCGCAGGCCGGTCGCCCACGCGTCGTAGCGGTCCAGACCGGCCGCCAGCGGGGCGACCTTCCGCAGCGCGCAGCACAGGTCGGGGTCGCGGTCGTGCAGCGCGGGACCGTGCTCGGCGTCCTGCTCGGCGACGCTGCGCTCCGGTGTGAGCGTGACGACGTTGACGTCCATGACGGCCGCCACCGCGTCCCGCGTGCCGATGGTCTCCGGGAAGTGGTAGCCGGTGTCGAGGAAGAGGACGTCGACGCCCGGCCGTACGCGCGAGGCGAGATGGGCGACCACCGCGTCCTCCATGGACGAGGTGACGCAGAACCGCGCGCCGAACGTGTCCGCCGCCCAGCGCAGGACGTCGGACGCCGTGGCGTCCTCCAGTTCGCGGCCCGCCCGTACGGCGATGTCGCGCAGATCGGTGCCGTTGGTCATGTGCTGCCCCCTTCACGGTGTCCGGGCGCGAGACCTTTGGCCAGCAGCCCGAGGAACGAAAGCCGGAACGCACGGTTGCACATTCCGCATTCCCAGGCGCCGTGGCCCTCCTCACAGGGGCGCAGGTCCTCGTCACCGCAGTAGGGGCAGTAGAAGGGGGCGGCCCGCTCGCTCATTCCGTTCCCCTTGTCCGCGTCCGTGCTGTGCCTGTCACCGATTTCCCCGCCCGCATTCCGGCGGTCGTACGGGCGCCGTTCACGCCAGGTCCGCCTCGGCCGCGCGCCCGACCCAGGTCGCGAACCGCTCGCCCTCCCGGCGCTGTTCGGAGAAGCGGGTGAGGACGCGCTCGACGTAGTCGGGGAGTTCTGCGGAGGTCACCTTGAGACCGCGGACCTTGCGGCCGAAACCGGCCTCCAGCCCCAGCGCGCCGCCGAGGTGCACCTGGAAACCCTCGACCTGATTGCCGTCCGCGTCCAGCACCAGCTGGCCCTTGAGACCGATGTCCGCGGTCTGGATACGGGCGCACGCGTTGGGGCAGCCGTTGATGTTGATCGTCACCGGTTCCTCGAAGTCCGGCATCCGGCGCTCCAGTTCGTCGATGAGCGAGGCGCCGCGCGCCTTGGTCTCGACGATGGCGAGCTTGCAGAACTCGATGCCGGTGCAGGCCATCGTGCCGCGCCGGAAGGGCGAGGGCCGCACCTGGAAGTCCAGCGCCTCCAGGCCGGCGACGAGGGAGTCGACGCGGTCGGCCGCCACGTCGAGGATCAGCATCTTCTGCTCGACGGTGGTCCGCAGCCGGTCGCTGCCGTGCGCGCCCGCGAGTTCGGCGATCTTGGTGAGGGTGGCGCCGTCCACCCGGCCGACGCGCGGGGCGAAGCCCACGTAGAAGCGGCCGTCGCGCTGCCGGTGCACGCCCACGTGGTCGCGCCAGCGCGAGACGGGCTGGGCGGGCGGGGGGCCGTCGAGCAGCTTGTGCCCCAGATACTCCTCCTCCAGCACCTGCCGGAACCGCTCCGGCCCCCAGTCGGCCATCAGGTACTTCAGCCGGGCGCGGTTGCGGAGCCTGCGGTAGCCGTAGTCGCGGAAGATGCCCACCACACCGGCCCATACGTCGGCGACCTCGGCCAGCGGCACCCAGGCGCCGAGCCGTTCGGCGAGCCGGGGATTGGTCGAGAGCCCGCCGCCCACCCAGACGTCGAATCCGGGGCCGTGCTCGGGGTGGTCCACACCGACGAAGGCGATGTCGTTGATCTCGTGCACGACGTCCTGCACGGGCGAGCCGGACACCGCGGTCTTGAACTTCCGCGGCAGGTTGGAGAATTCCTTGCTGCCGATGTAGCGGTCGTGGATCTCGTCCACCGCGGGCGTGCCGTCGATGATCTCGTCGGCCGCTATGCCCGCCACGGGCGAGCCGATGATCACGCGGGGGCAGTCCCCGCACGCCTCGGTGGTGGACAGCCCGACGGCCTCCAGCTTGTCCCAGATGGCGGGCACGTCCTCGATACGCACCCAGTGCAGCTGGATGTTCTGCCGGTCGGTGATGTCCGCGGTGCCTCTGGCGTACTGCTCCGAGACCTCGCCGATGGCCCGCAGCTGGGCGACGGTGAGCCGTCCGCCGTCGATGCGGACCCGCATCATGAAGTGCTTGTCGTCCAGCTCCTCCGGCTCCAGGATCGCGGTCTTGCCGCCGTCGATCCCGGGCTTGCGCTGGGTGTAGAGCCCCCACCAGCGCATCCGGCCGCGCAGGTCGCTGGGGTCGATCGAGTCGAAGCCGGCCTTGGAGTAGATCGTCTCGATGCGTGTCCGCACATTGAGACCGTCGTCGTCCTTCTTGAACTGCTCGTTGCCGTTGAGCGGGGTGAAGTGGCCGGCGGCCCACTGTCCCTCGCCGCGGTGGCGGCCGGCCTTGCGGCGGGACGTGGCGGCGGCGGGGAGTTCCGAGGTGGCAGCCATGGCGATCTGTCCTTCTGGGGGTGGCGCTCGGGAGCGCGTCGGCGAGCAGCGGCCCCGGATCATGAGGGGCCCTGCTGACCTGCGCGTATGCCGAAATGGCCCGACGCGTCGACGCTGGCGCGGGGATGCGGGAGGTGGGGAGAGGCGCGGCGGTGCTGAGGCTGTCAGCGCGCCGGACAGATGGCGCTGGACATGCGGCCGAGATCGACGTGACGTCGACTCACCAAGGCAACTCCGGCGCGGGACATGACGGAAGCGTGGCACGGCGGTCTCGGGGGAGTCCACCATTGTCCGCATGGCGGACGAATCTGTACCGTCATGCGGGACGGATAAGGGTCAGGCCCCGGGCCACGGCCCCGGGGCGGGGACGAGCGGTTCGTCCGCGACCGCGGTGTCGAACAGCCGGAATCCCCGCCGCTCGTAGTTCGCCAGCGCGAACTCCCCGTCCAGCGTGCACGTGTGCACCCACACCCGCTTCGTAGGCGCCAGCCCGGGCCACCGCTCGGCCAGGTCCCACGCCCGCGCGGTCCCGTACGACAGCAGGTGACCCCCGATCCGACGGCCGCGGAACGCCGGGAGCAGGCCGAAGTAACTGATCTCCACCGCGCCGTCGTCCTGCGCGTCCAGCTCGATGTAACCGGCCGGGGTCCCGTGGTCGTACGCCACCCACGTCTCCACGCCGGGCCGCTCCAGGAACGCCAGCCACCGCTCGTACGTCCAGCGCAGCCGGTCGGTCCAGACGATGTCCCCGCCCACGGCGGTGTAGAGGAAGCGGCTGAACTCGGGCGAGGGCACTTCGGCCCGGACGATCCGGATCCCGGCGGACGCGTCGGGTTCGCGGGCGGGAAGCAGGTCGCCGGGGGCGGTCTGCTCCAGGGACCAGGTGGTGACGGTGCGGGTGTTCATGGGGCTCAGCCAATCATGGGGCGGGGGGTGGGCTGATGCGGGTGGGTTGGCGCCTGCGGCGCTTGTTCCCCAGCCCGTGCCTGCGGCGCTTTGTTCCCCTACCCCGCCCCTTCCCGAAACCGGGGCGTTGCCCCAGATCCCGCAACACGGCTTCGCCGCGGTGTCCTCAATCGCCGGACGGGCTGAATTGGCACCCTCATCAGCCAAATCCAGCCCGTCCGGCGATTGAGGACACCGCGCGGAGCGCGGTCAGGGGGTCCGGGGTCTCCCCGGTTTCGGGAAGGGGCGGGGTAGGGGAACAAAGCCCGCCGCAGGCGGCAACGGTGCCCAGACCACCGCCTAACCCCGCCGCACCCCCACAACCGCCGGCGCCGTAGACCCCGGCAGGAGATCGTCCGGATCCGCCGGCGACAGCAGCCGCACCTCGATGCCATCGGCGAAACGGTACGGACGATGCCCCAGTACCCCACCCAACGTGCGCCGCATTCGGGACATCTCAGCCCGTACCGTTACCGTCCGGGACGGATCCCCGAAGAGATCCGCCGCCAGCTCCGCGGCCGTCCGCCCCGAGGGATGCAGCGCCAGGATGCAGAGCAGCTCCGCATGGCGCGGGCTCAGCTCCTGCGACCACTGACCCGCGGCGCCGGAGACCGTCACCGTCCAGTCGCGGGCGTGCCGCAGGTCGAGCACCACCCGGTTCGGCTGGGCGTCCGGCTGCGCGGTCTCCGCGACCCGCACCAGCCAGCCGTCCGGCAGCGGTTCGAGCGAGCACAGCCCGAGCGACGGCAGCCACACCAGCCCCGCCCGCACCGACTTGGGCAGCGCCACCCGGCCCACCGGCGCCGCCCCGGTCACCGCCGCGATCCAGCCCTCCCGGTCGATGGCCAGCGCCCGGCCACCGAGGCGCGAGAGCATCGGCGCGGCCACCGAACGCAGCCGCTCCACGGACTCCCAGTGCCGGGCGCGCAGTTCTCCCTCGGCCACCTTCGCGACGGCGGTCACCAGGGGAAGCGTCGCGGGGTTGAAGGCGGGTGCCGGGCCGCTGACGTTCACGACGCCCAGCAGCCGCCCGTCGCGCGGGTCGTGCAGCGGAGCCGCCGCGCACGTCCAGGCGTGGTGGGTCCGTACGAAGTGCTCCGCCGAGTGCACCTGCACCGGCCGCCGCTCCACCAGGGACGTGCCGATGCCGTTGGTGCCCACCCGCTCCTCGGTCCACGCGGCGCCCACCGCGAACTCCAGCCGGTCGGCGCTGCGGAGCGTCCCCGGGCTCCCCTCCCGCCACAGCACCCGGCCCTCGCCGTCCGTGACGGCCAGCAGGTGCCGCTCCACGTCCACGAAGGCGCCCAGTCCCTCGCGGAGCTGCGGCAGCAGACCGCCCAACTGCGAGGTGTGCCGCCGGTGCTCGACCTCCTCCACCGGCAGCGGGGGCGGGGCCGCGCTCCCGTGCTCCGGGTCGAGGCCGTGGAGCCGCACCCGGCGCCAGGAGTCCCCGATCACCGGCCGGGGCGGAGCCGGGGGTTCGCCGTCGCCGAGGCATGCCTCGCGGACGGCCGGCAGCAGGCGTGAGTCGATGGTTCCGCGGTTCACGTTGCCATGGTGCCGCCGCGGGGCCCCGCGCGCAGGGGCATCCGCGTGATTGCAACTCCATGCAACCGTTGCGGTCCGGTAGTGCGCGGGCGGAAGCTTTTCCACGAGCGGCCGGAGGGTGGTGCCGAGTCGGCGCAGCATCACCCTCCGCCCCGGGCCTCCGTCACCGTCGCGCCCCTCGCGGGCCCGCCCGGCCACTGTGCGAACCAACCTGGCCAGGGCCGATACGGTTAGAGCGTGCAGGCAGCAAACGAACGATCGGGGCGGCGGGTCGGCCGGCTCCACAGGGCCAGGGTCCTGTACCGAAATGTCTCGAAACGCAGGATGGCGTGGCTGCTCCTCAAGGACACCGTCAACTCCTGCGTCGAGTACCGCGTCACCGGACTGGCGGCCGAGGCGGCCTTCTTCACCCTGCTCTCCCTGCCACCCCTGCTGCTCGGGCTCCTCGGTCTGCTCGGCTATCTCGACGACTGGACCGGCACCAACACCATCGGCTCGATCCAGGAGAACATCCTCAAGGCGTCGGCGACCGTCCTCAGCGACAAGGGCGTCACCGAGATCGCCAAACCGCTGCTCCGGGACGTCACCAAGGGCCGCCCCGACGTCATCTCGCTCGGCTTCGCGGTCGCCCTGTGGTCCGGCTCCCGGGCCGTCAACGTCTTCGTCGAGACGATCACGATCATGTACGGGCTGGAGGGCAAACGCGGCATCGTCAGGACGCGCGTGCTCGCCTTCGTCCTCTACGTCGTCGCCCTCGTCATCGGGGCGATCGTCCTGCCGCTGATGGTGGCCGGACCCGAGGAGGTGGTGAACGTCGTGCCCTGGAGCGCGGACCTCGTCCGCTACCTCTACTGGCCCGTCCTGATCCTGCTCTCCGTCGCCTTCCTCACCACGCTCTACCACGTGTCCGTGCCGGTCCGTTCGCCCTGGCAGGAGGACATCCCCGGCGCACTGGTCGCCCTCACGATGTGGGTGATCGGCAGCCTCCTGCTGCGCGTCTACCTCACCCACACCGTGGAGGGCCTCACCATCTACGGGTCGCTCGCCGCGCCCGTGGCCGTCCTGCTGTGGATCGGCGTCTCGGCGTTCGCGGTCCTCGTCGGCGCCGCGGTGAACGCCGCGATAGACCGCGTCTGGCCGTCCGTAGCGACGGCCGGCGCCCGCGCCGAGGTCGACCGCCAGCGCGCCGTGGCCCTGGCCCGCGAGGCCGCGGAACGGGCCGCCCGCGCACTGGAGGCGGGCCTGGAGGAGGACTCCGACGACGAGGTGGAGGAAGGCGTCATAGGCCAGGACCGCGAACCGCCCTCGGAATTCCCCGAGCGCTGGGCGCAGTTCCTCCCGCCGGAGGACGTACGCTCGCGCATCCAGCGCCCGGAACACCGCCCGAAACACGCGAAGCCGGACTCACCGGGCAAACACGCGAGGCCCAACGGCGGGCACTAGGCGCCTCCGGCGGGCGGCTGTGCTCGGGTGCGGGTGGCTCTCGTCCGCACCACCGCTACGCGGCGGTGTCCTCAAATGCCGGACGGGCTGGATGTGGCTGATGCGGGTGCCGCAATGACAGCCCGTCCGGCGGTTGAGGACACCGCCCGCAGGGCGTCCGGCCGCGAGGCGGAAAAACAAATGGCGATCGTATGCACCCCCTGCATACGATCGCTTCGCACAACAGGGTGCAGGAACAGGAGGTGAGGACCGATGACTGTCACGGCGACGGGCGCTGCCCGCACACGGAAGCAGGTAACGATCCACTCCCTCCTGAAGGACCATCACCTTGTCCGAGCTCACCGCTCCGCACCCCCTCACCCGCTACGGCTGGGACGAAGGGTTCGCTGAAAGCTTCGCCCCCCACGCCGCCGAAGACCTGACGCCCGGCCGGATCGTCCGCGTCGACCGCGGTCGTTGCGACCTCGTCGTCCCCGACGGCGACGGCGTACGGACCGTGCAGGCCGACACCGCGCTCGTCACCACGGGTGACCCGCTGCGCATCATGTGCACCGGCGACTGGGCGGCCGTCGACCTCGACCGGGGCTTCGTACGGGCGCTGCTGCCGCGCCGTACGGCCTTCGTCCGGTCCACCTCCTCCCAGCGCTCCGAGGGCCAGATCCTCGCCGCCAACGTCGACCACGCCGTGATCGCCTCCTCGCTCGCCGCCGAGCTGGACCTCGGCCGGATCGAGCGGTTCCTCACCCTCGCCTGGGAGAGCGGGGCCGCGCCCCTGGTCATCCTCACCAAGGCAGACCTCGTCGCCGACCCCGTCGTCCTCGGCCACCTCCTCGACGACACCGCGGCGGCCGCACCGGGCGCACAGGTCCTGGCGGTCAGCGCGGCGACGGGCCAGGGCGTCGACGCCCTCGCCGCGACGCTCACCGGCGGCACGTCCGTACTCCTGGGCCAGTCCGGCGCCGGGAAGTCCACCCTCGCCAACGCCCTGGTCGGCGAGGACGTCCAGGACGTCAACGCCACACGCGACAGTGACGGCAAGGGCCGCCACACCACCACCACACGCAACCTGCTGCCGCTGCCGGGCGGGGGCGTCCTCATCGACACGCCGGGCCTGCGCGGGGTGGGCCTGTACGACGCGGACACCGGCGTGGCACGGGCGTTCGCGGAGATCGAGGCCCTCGCGGCACGCTGCCGCTTCCACGACTGCGCCCACGAGAGCGAGCCGGGCTGCGCGGTCCTGGAGGCGCTGTCCTCCGGCGACCTCCCGCAGCGCCGCCTCGACAGCTACCGCAAGCTGCTCCGCGAGAACGAGCGCATCGCCGCCCGCACGGACGCGAGGCTCCGCTCGGAGATGCGGCGCGACTGGAAGCGTCGACAGGCGGAGGGGCGGGAGATGCTGGCTCGCAAGCGGGGGCGCTGACGCTTTGTCGTGGGGGCGGGGGTTCTGTTTGTCCTCAGGCGCCGGACGGGCTGCGTGTGTCTGAGCGCGGGTTTTGTGCGCCTGCGGCGGGCGGCCTCAATCGCCGGCCGGGCTTTGGTTGTGGGGCCGGGGGCGGGGCCTCCGGGCTGGGGACCTGGAACGCGGTGCGCTTTCCGCTGGGTGCGGGGGCGGTTCTGGGTGCGGGTGCGTGGCGCCTGCGGCGGGCGGCCTCAAACGCCGGCCGGGCTTTGGTTGTGGGGCCGGGGGCGGGGCCTCCGGGCTGGGGACCTGGAACGCGGTGCGGGCAGCGTAAGACGTATTGGGTGCCCTGAAGTCGCACCGCGTTCCAGAACCCCACCCTCCGACCCCACCCCCTCCCGCCGGAGGGCGACATCGGGTTGTGGGGTGCGCCATTCTTTCTTTTCGCCGTCCGGGGCGCTCATTCCAGCCCGGGCACGCCCTTCTTGCCTTTCTTTTAGCCCGTTGGGGGCACCTCTGGGGGCACCCCCGGACGGAGTCTGGGGGAGGTAGCTGGGGGAGCTCCCGCCGCAGGCGGCGAACCGGCCCGCGCATCGGGGTCTGGGGCGGAGCCCCAGTTTCGGGAAGGGGCGGGGTAGGGGAACAAAGCCCGCCGCAGGCGCACACAACCCGCACTCGGAAACGCCCCCGCACCCAGCGGAAAGCGCACCCACCACCACCCAAGCCCGGCCGGCGCTTGAGGCCACCCCACCCCAGCCACAGACAACCCCCACTCGACAACGCCGTCCGATTCCCGCCAGACCCCCACCCCCCCATGCCGCAAACTTGACCGTATGGAACCCACCCCCACCCCCCTCGACGACTCCCGCTATCAAGCGGTGAGCAGCAGGGACGCCCGCTTCGACGGAGAGTTCTTCTTCGGCGTGGCGAGCACGGGGATCTACTGCCGGCCCAGCTGCCCCGCGGTCACCCCGAAGCGGGTCAACGTGAGCTTCTATGCGTCGGCGGCCGCCGCGCAGGGGGCCGGGTTCCGGGCCTGTCGGCGGTGCAGGCCCGACGCCGTGCCCGGGTCCGCGGAGTGGAACGTGCGGGCCGATCTCGTCGGCCGGGCGATGCGGCTGATCGGGGACGGGGTCGTGGACCGCGAGGGCGTCGAGGGCCTCGCGGACCGGCTCGGGTACAGCGCCCGGCAGGTCCACCGCCAGCTCACGGCGGAGCTCGGCGCGGGCCCGGTCGCCCTCGCGCGGGCGCAGCGGGCCCACACCGCGCGGATCCTGCTGACGACGACGTCGCTGCCGGTCACGGAGATCGCTTTCGCGGCCGGCTTCGGAAGCGTCCGGCAGTTCAACGACACCGTCCGGGAGATCTACGCCCGCACACCGACCGCGCTGCGCGACGACGCCCGGGGCCGCCGTGCGCCGGCCACGACGGCCGGCATTCCGCTGCGGCTCGCCCACCGGGGCCCGTACGCCGCGCGGGAGATCTTCGACGACCTCCAGCGGCATGCCGTCCCGGGCGTCGAGGAGACGCGCGGCGCCCCCGGCGCCCGCCTCTTCCGCCGCACCCTGCGCCTTCCGTACGGCACCGCCGTCGTCGAGGTCCGCGAGCCCGCCCCGGCGCACCGCGGCCGGTGGCTGGACTGCCGCCTGCACCTGTCCGACCCGCGTGACCTGGCCACCGCCGTGCAGCGGACGCGCCGGCTCTTCGACCTCGACGCCGATCCGTACGCCGTGGCCGACCGCCTCCGCGCAGACCCCCTGCTGCGGCCCCTCGTCGACGCCCGGCCGGGCCTGCGCTCGCCCGGTGCGGCCGACGGCGACGAGCTCGCCGTACGCGCCGTGCTGGCCCGGGGCAGGTCCGCCGGGGACGCGGCGGCGCTCGCGGGCGGGCTCGTGGCCGCGTGCGGGAAGCCCCTCGCGGCGCCGGACGGCACCCTCACCCACGTCTTCCCCGATGCCGGCACCCTCGCCGGTGCCGCCCTCGACGACGTCCCGGAGCCGGATCGCCGGGCGCTGCGCGCCCTCACCACCGCCCTGGCGGACGGCACGGTCCGGCTCGATCCCGGCGCGGACCGCGACGCCGCCGAACGCGCCCTGCTCGCCCTGCCCGGTATCGACGCCCGGACGGCCGGTCACATCCGGATGCGGGCCCTGGGCGACCCGGACGTCTTCCTGGCGGAGGACACCGGCACACCCGTCGAGAACACCGCCGCCTGGCGCCCCTGGCGCTCGTACGCCCGGCACTACCTGCGGCTCCGCAGCCCCGAGCCCCGCCCCGACACACCGAAGGACGCCTGACCGTGCTCTACACCGAGATCGACAGCCCCCTCGGCCCGCTCCTGCTCGCCGGCCGGCCCTCCGCGACCGCGCCCGGCGGCACCGCCCTCGTCTCGCTGTCCGTGCCGGAGCAGAAGAACGGCGCCACCGTGGGGCCCGACTGGCAGCGCGACCCCGGCGCCTTCACGGAGGCCGCACGGCAGCTCGCGGCGTACTTCGCGGGGGAGTCCAAGGGCTTCGCGCTCGAATTCGCCGTCCAGGGGACGGAGTTCCGGCGCCGGGTCTGGGACGCGCTCGACACCGTCCCGTACGGCTCGACCACCACATACGGCGAACTGGCCGCCCGCATCGGTGCCCCGCGCGCCGCCGTCCGCGCCGTGGGCGGCGCGATCGGCGCCAACCCCCTGCTGGTGCTGCGCCCCTGCCACCGGGTCATCGGGGCGGACGGCTCGCTCACCGGATACGCGGGCGGACTGGAGCGCAAGCGGCTGCTGTTGGGTCTCGAAGCACCGCGCGCTTGACCACCTCGGTCAACGGAACTGGACGTTTCGTCAATCGGTGTCGCGGGAGATCACCCCCGCAACACCGATCCGATCCACGCCCCCACGACCAGCAGGCAGGCGAACAGTTCGACCAGGACGCTCGTCCCGAGCGCCCGCATCACGTTCCGCGTCGACGCCCACGCCTCGCCGTGCCCGCCGAGCCGCTGCCGCTCCACCCCGTAGAGCCCGGCGACGAAGCCCAGCACCGCGCCCAGCACCGGCACGAGGAAGAACCCGGCGATCCCGGCCGAACCGGCCACCAGGAAGGCGCGCCGAGTGATGCCCGCACCCCGTAGGTGCCGGGCGGGCAGCAGCCAGATCACGGCCTGGTTGAGCAGCAGCACTCCCGTGGCGCCGGCCAGCACGGCCCAGGCCAGGGCGGTCCGCTCGGTCATCGACCACCACAGCACTCCGGCCCAGACGATCGGCGGTCCGGGCACCCCCGGGGTCACCACGCCGAGCAGGCCGAGCAGCATCACCAGGCCGACCAGGACCAGCTGCCACGTCCCCATGGACCAAGGTTGCCGGAAGGCGCGCGGCACCGCTTCCGGACGATTGCGGACAGCATGGCCGGTAATCGCCCCTCTGCCGTCGCCCCTCGGCCGCCGAATGGATCAGTGCAGGTCAGCGCCGTGCCGTCCAGCCCCGTTCGGCGGCGTGCCGGCCCAGCTGGAGCCGGGTCGTGACCCCGGCCAGCTCCATCAGCCGTTTCACCCGCCGCTGCACCGTCCGCAGCCCGAGCCCGAGCTGTTTGGCGACGCTGGCGTCCGTCAGCCCGGCGAGCAGCAGCGAGAGCACCTCCAGGTCGACGGCGTCCGGCCCGGTGCCCTCGTACGGAACGTCGTCCGCGCCCGCCCCCGAGGCCTGGTGCCACACGTCCTCGAAGAGGTCGGCCAGCGAGGTCAGCAGCGCGCCGGGGCGGACCACCAGGGCCGCGGGCTCGGCGGCGTGCGGCGACAGCGCCACCAGGGCCGCCGAGCGGTCGGCGACGACGAATTCGGCGGGCACCCGGGCGGCGGCCCGGACCCGGGTGAGCGGTTGCCCGCGGCCCGGCACCGGCGCGGGAGCGGCGCCGCGCGCCGGAGCGTCACGTCCGACAACGATGCGCTGGTGCACGCCGTTGACCGCGTCACCCGTGGTGAGCCACGCTCTGTCCGCCATCAGCGTGCAGATCTCGCGGGTGGCGGCGAGCCGCAGTCGCAACAGACGTTCGGCGACGGCGTGGTAACCGGTCACCAGTTCCACCACGCCGTTCCCGACCGGCTGTTCCGTCGGCCGCTCGCACTGCCCTGTCTCCCGGACGGCGTCCAGACCTATGGCACTGAGCAAGCGACATCCCTCCCCGCGACCGTGTTTCGAATACGGACATCATCCCTGGGGGCGGTTCCTTCGTGCACTCTTCCCGTATGCCCCGAGGTGTGGACAATAAGGGCATGAGTCAGCAGGGGGATCAACGCTCCGGCCAAGAGGACGCCTGGTGGGGCGAGTTGTACGACAAGAATCAACCCGACACCGGCTCCGCCGCCGCGGACGACAGCCTCGACGAACGCTTCACCTCCGTCGCCGCGGTCGTCAGGGCGACGGGTGCCGTGCCCGAAGCGGAACCGGTCGGACGGGCGGCGCGCGCGGCGAGAGACGGCGGCGACCGGCCCGCTCCACCCTCGGGAGGGCTCCCCTCGCTGTCGATGGGTTACGGAGCACCGCACACCCGGGGCCTGCCCGGCCCGCCCGAACTCCAGCCGCCCGCCGACCTCGTGGGTCCGCCCCCGCTCCCCACGCCGGACCGGGCGCAGCGGATCACCCGGGACGCACCCCCGCCCGATACCAGGGGGCAGGTGCCACCGCCCCGCGCCCCCGCCCCGCCGCCCCGGCTTCCCGAGCCCGCGGACCCCAGCGGCCCGACCGAGAAGCCGGTGAAGCTCCCGGAGTCCCTGCGGCCGGCCAACGTCGCCCGGCCGGCGAGCGCGCCCCGGCCCGTGAACGTACGGCGGCCGTCGCCCCGGCCCATGAACACCCCGCGGCCCACGTCTCCGCTGCGTAAACCGCCGGGGCAGGCCGTGCCGCCGCCACGGGAGGCGCTGCCCTCCGCGGAGTCCCCGCTTCCGGGGGAGCCGCTCGAACCGCTCCCCGTGCGGGACGCGCTCCCGCCGCCCGATCTGCCGCAGAGGGACGATCTGCCGCAGCGGGACGAGCCTCCGCAGCCCCTGGAGCAGGAGCCCGGGGACCTGTGGGAGGGGCCGTTGCCGCCCCGGCCCCCGCAGTCGCGGGAGCCCCTCTGGTCCCCGAAGTCCCGGGAGAAGGCCGCCGCGGAGGCCCCGCGTGGGACTGAACAGCCCTCACCGGAGGACGCGCCTCAGGACGCCGTCCAGGACGCCGGGCAGCCGGACGACCCGCCGGCCGCGCCCCCGGAGCGCCGGGCCACGCTCCCGACACCACGGCGCGAGCAGCCGCGCGACACCGCCCCGGCCCCCCGTGAGCGGCAGCCGCAGCAGCGCGGGGCGACGCCCTCGCGCAAGTCCCCGCAGTCCCGGTCGAACGAGGCGTCGCCCGCGCCCGCTTCACGTCGTTCGCGGGATCCTCAGCCGCCCGCCGATTCCCGCCGGTCGCGCGAATCCTTTCCGTCCAACGGCTCCCGTGCGTCCCGCGATCCGCTTCCGCCCACCGATCCGCGTTCGCCTCTCGACGCCCTCTTCCCCACGTCCTCCCGTCCACCGCGCGACCCCGCCGTCCCGCCCGCCGACCCCCGGCAGCCCGGCGACCCCCTGTCACCCGGATCCCGCCGTTCGCGTGAGCCGCTCTCGCCCGCCAGGTCGCCCCAGCCCCGCGACGCCTCCCAGCCGCCGCAGACCATGCAGCCCTGGGACGCCCTCTTCTCCGCCCGGCCCGAGCCCGCCGAGGAGCGGGCACCACGGCTGCCGACCGTGCCCCGGCAGGGGCGGAAGCCCGCCCGCGCCGCCGAGTTCGTGGGGGAACGCCCGCCCACGTACGACGCGGAGCCGACCGCCTGGCCCGCCGGTGACCCCCGGCACCTGGCGGACGTCGTGCCGGACACCGTGCTCGACGGCGCCTGCTACGGCGCGGTGACCCTGCGCGCCACCTCGCTGCGCGGCGACTCCGCGCGCTACCGCGGTGAGCCGCGCCGCGACGCCCTGCTGACCACCCGCTTCGGCGAGGGCGACGGCGCCCTGGTCTTCGTCGCGATGGCCAGCGGCACCCGCGCGGCCGGCGAGGCGCACCGCGCGGCCCGGGACATCTGCGCCTGGCTCGGCGGCGCCGTCGGGCGCAGCCACGCCCGGCTCGCCGACGACATCCGCGGCGGCCGCCGCGGCGAGCTGAGGTCCGGGCTGCACCGGCTCACCGACCGCTCGTACGGCAGGCTGCGCGCCCGCGCGGCCGAACTGGGCCTGCGCCCGGAGGAGTACACCGCCGCCGTGCGCTGCCTGCTGTTGACCGCGGACCCGGCCTGCCGTACGCGCGTCTTCTTCGGCGTCGGCACCGGTGGCCTCTTCCGGCTCCGGGAGGGGGTCTGGCAGGACCTCGACCCGGATCCCGCGGACCTCTGCCCGGGACTCGAACCCGCGGTGGACCAGGGCACGACCCCCGACGAGCGGATGACCATCGACCTCGGCATCCCCACCCCCGGCATCACCCCGGCCGTCGAACCGGTCGAGGTGCCGGGCGAGCCATTCCGCTTCCGGGCGTCGGTCGCCCGGCCGGGCGACAGCCTGCTGCTGTGCAGCACGGGCCTGGCCGAGCCGCTGCGCGGCGAGCCGGAGCTGGGCAAGGAGCTCGCCCGCCGCTGGTCCGGGGGCGAGCCGCCGGGTCTGGCGGCGTTCCTCGGGGACGCCCAGCTGAGGGTGACGGGGTACGCCGACGACCGCACCGCGTGCGCGCTCTGGGAGGCATAGCCATGGGTTCCACGGGTGCACGGGGAAGAAGCGCCCCGGCCACCTTCACCTGATCAACGGCCTTGACGACGCCCACCGCTCCATGACCCCGGTGCCGGTCCTCGCCTCGCACATCCCCAGCGGCGAGACCGGCACCGGTTTATTTTCCGGAGCACCGGCCCGATGCTCCGGGTGGCGCGCTGCGGCCTCCGCACCGTACCGCGCCCCTGACCACGGAATGCCGTGCGGAAAACCTCCGTCCGCCACAGACCGACGGCATATTCGCGTGAGGCACAAGGCAGTTCGGTATTCCAGTCATATCGCGCTGTTGACGGGTCAACAGGAGTCGCCACCAGTGGGCCGGGGCATGCATTGCCGTGAGCGAGCGTGAACGTGTTCGATGCCGGTGCGCCGGGGAGGGGTCGGGTACAGGGAAGGATGAAACGGCGGACTGCAGGCTTGGCGAGCGCGGACGGCCACGCGGGCCGGGGAAGGGCCGCGGAGGGCATGGCGGCGAGCGGAGCGGGGGAGAGGCGGCCGGAGCGGGAGGAGGTGCCGGCGTCCTGGGGGCCACGGTTCGAAAGACGGCTCGGACGCCGCGACCTCACGGCGGTGGGCCAAGTGCGGGCGGAGCTGCGCGCGCTGCTGGCGCACTGGGGCGCACCGGGCCGCGCGGAGACGGCCGAGCTGCTGGCGAGCGAGCTGGTCACCAACGCACTGGTGCACACCGACGGGGCGGCGGTGGTGAAGGCCGCGCTCACCGGCGGCACGGAGGCATGGGCCAAGGGACGGCTGCGCGTCGAGGTGCGGGACTTCGCCGCGCGGCACCCGGCCCTGCGCGTCCCGGGAGCACGCACGGGCGCACCGGACGCCGGCCCTCCAGGCGGCCCTCACGAAGCGATGGACGACATCGAGCAGACCGCGACCTCGGGCCGCGGTCTGCTGCTCGTACACTCCCTCGCCGACGGCTGGGGTGTCCGCCCGCACGGCGTGGGGAAGACGGTCTGGTTCGAGCTGGACGCCCAAGAGCCCTGAACCGCCGCGCGGCGGCCCAGGGCTCATGGGGGCTCAGCCGAACTGTCGCTCGATCTGGGCGAGTTTGGCCTCCAGCGAGTCGAGCCGCGGGATGGCTTGGGTGTCGTCCTCGGCGGTGAGGTCGATCGGATCAGGGCCGCTCACCGCCTGGAGCGGACGCGCGCGTACGGGAAGCTGTCCCTCGGCCGCTATGGAAGGCTCCGCGCCGAGTTGCGGCGGCTGCGCGGCGGCGGGCACGGCCGGCCCGGTCACCTCCACCTGCCGCCCGGTGCGGGCGCGGCCCCAGACCCGGTGCTGGCGGTTGTACGCCTTGATGCGGGCGCGCTCCAGCTTGCCCGCCTCCCGCCGCCGCACCCGGTCCCGCTCCATCTGCCGCTTGTCCTCGCGGACTTCCTCGACCGCCTCGTCCAGCGTCCGCACGCCCTCCAGGAGCATCAGCGACCAGGCGCCGAAGGTCTCGCGGGGGGCGCGCAGCCACCGGACTATGCGGATCTGGGGGAGTGGGCGGGGCACGAGTCCCTGCTCGCGGAGCGCTGCCCGGCGGGTCTGCTTGAGCGCGCGGTCGAAGAGCACCGCGGCCGAGAGGGACATGCCGGCGAAGAACTGCGGCGCCCCGGCGTGGTCCATTCCCCGTGGCGCGTGCACCCAGTTGAACCAGGCCGCCGCGCCCGCGAAGGTCCACACCAGCAGCCGGGAGCCGAGCGCCGCGTCACCGTGGCTGGCCTCGCGCACGGCGAGCACCGAGCAGAACATGGCGGCACCGTCGAGTCCGAAGGGCACCAGATACTCCCAGCCGCCCGTCAGACCCAGATTCTGCACCCCGAAGCCGACCAGCCCGTGGAAGGAGAGGGCGGCGGCCACGGCGGCGCAGCAGAAGAGCAGGACGTACGAGGCGCTGCCGTAGATGGCCTCCTTGCGGCGCCTGCGCTCCTCGGTGCGTTCCCAGGAGTCCGTGGGAGCCCCCGTGTCGTCCGCGCCGCCGTTCCGGCCGCCGCGCGCGAGCACCGTCACCGCCACCACGGCCCCGGCGAGCGCCACCACACTGGGGAGCATCCAATTCAGCGGTATATCGGTCACTCTCATCTTGCGTCCCTTGCATAGCAGTACGGCCTTTCGCGCGCCATCCTGACGGAATCGGACCGTTCGCCAAAGGGTTTCCGGGCAACTGCCTGCCAATGGACGCCAAGGGCATACAGATAGGTGTGGGAGTATTCGAACGCCGCCCAGCGAAAAGGGAATTGCGTTCGTTTCACTCCACCCGATCGAGTGGTGTGAAGGTAATCAGCTTGTGGTCATACGTGCTACTCGTACGGCATCACCGGTACGAGGGCAGGTGAGGCAGGTGTCATCGGGACGCAGGGTGTAGAAGAGGCAGCAGCTGGCTCGGTCACGAGTTCGCAGCGATTCGCCCGCGGGTCCGGTCAGCGCACGGAAGGCCGCACCGCCCGCGTACGGCGGGGTGGCGCCCGGCAGCAGCAGCTCCAACTCCCGCTCCACGCGCGGCCCCTCGCCCAGCAGCCCGCCCAGCCGCCAGAGGCCCTCGGCGAGTTCGTCGGTCGCCATGCCCCACAGGGCGCGCGAGCCGCGCCGCATCCGCGGCCGGAAGGCGGCCAGCACCGGCGCGAGGTGCTCGGCCACCGCCTCCCGCACCCGGGCCCGCAGCTCTTCCTCGTCCGCGACGACCCGGGCGCCCGGATCCCCCGCCGCCGGATCGTCGGCCAGGCAGGCGAATTCGGTGATCCGGGCCGTCATCCGGCCCTGCTCCCGGTGACAGGAGACGGCCTCGACGGGCAGCCGCACCACCCGGCGGCACAGGAACCACGGCACCGTGACGAGCAGGCACAGGGCCCAGGCGTAGCGGTGCAGGCCGACGCTCGCGACGACATCCGGGCGGGCCCGCTCGCCGTGGTCGCGCAGAAGCTGCTCGTCGTCCCACGCGAGGAACGCGTCGAGCTCGGCCCCGCCCGCCGCGAGCCCCGCCGCGGTCACCCAGCCGTCGCCCCGCCGGGGCGGCTCCACACTGACGGCCGGCCGGGGGAGCAGCTCGGCGAGCCGGGCGTACGCGTCGCCGACGGGAGACTCCGGGGCAGGTGGAGAGGGCACGTGCGAGAACGGGGCGGCCGGGGCGGGAGGCATGCGAATACCACCGAATCGCGATCGTTTACAGGCAAGCCTTACCTTACCCGGATGCTTCGGGGTTTGAACTGTCAGAACGGCCGCCTATGGTTCGGGTGGACACAGGAGGACCCCCATGGAGCAGGGCAGACCCCACAGCGCGGCACCGCGGCCCGGCCCCGGCGCGCCCGGACGGGCCACCGCGCACGGCGCGCCGACCGGCCACGTCCGGGGCGAGCACGTCCACAGCCAGGAGGCGTACGGCGAGGACGCGTACGGCGCCCCGGCCGCCGTCCCCGCCCCGCGGTCCGCTCCCGCACGCCGCATGCCGCAGCGGTACTCCGTGCGCGGGCAGATCCTCGACGCCCTGCGCAAGGCGCTGCTCAGCGGCGAACTGATACCCGGCGAGGTCTACTCCGGGCCCGCCCTGGGCGAGCGCTTCGGCGTCTCCGCGACGCCCGTCCGCGAGGCGATGCAGCAGCTGGCCATGGAAGGCGCCGTCGAGGTCGTCCCCAACCGCGGTTTCCGCGTGACCCGCCGCACCGCCCGCGACCTCGCCGAACTCGCCGAGGTGCGCGCCCTCCTGGAGGTCCCGGCTGTCCTGCGGCTGGCCCGCAGCGTGCCGGCCGCACGCTGGGCCGACCTGCGGCCCCTCGCCGAGACGGCCGCCGCCGTGGCGGCGACCGGCGACCGCGCCCACTACGCCGAGGCCGACCGCGCCTTCCACCGCGCGCTCCTCGGCCTCTCCGGCAACCGCCAACTGGTCACCATCGCCGAGGAGCTCCACCGCCGCGCCCAGTGGCCCGCGGCCCACGGCCCCGCCGTCCGCACCGCCTGCCTCGCCGCGGACGCGGCCGAACACCTGGACCTGCTCGACGCCTTGGCGGCGGGCGATCTGGGGCGGGTGGAGACGCTGCTGACCGGGCACCTTTCGGGTGGGCGGTGATTCGGGTTGCTCGCCGTTGTCTTGTGCGGGTTGTGTGCGCCTGCGGCGGGCGGCCTCAAACGCCGGCCGGGCTCATTGTGGGGTTCGCCTTCGCCGAGTGTGGCCCGAACGCCCTTCGGGCGCGTCCTCGAACGCTGGCCGGGCTGGTTTGTCGGGTTCTTCGCCGTTGACGGGTGGCGGGACCCGGCTTCAGGCCGGAGCCGTGTCCGGAGGCAGTCGGTCCGCCAGCCATGCCGGGACGCCGCCCAGGAGGCGTACGAGCCGGCCCGCTTCCGCGCGTAGGCGTGCCGCCTCCTCCGCGTCGGGCAGGACGGCGGCCAGGGAGGCCAGGGCCGGGGCGATGCCGATCAGATAGCCCAGTTCTTCCCTTATGCGAAGCGACTCCGCGAAGCCGTACCGGGCCTCGGTGAGCTTGCCGTCGTGCTCGGCCATGGCCGCCACGTGCCGCCAGGTGAAGGACAGCAGCAGCCGCTGGCCGTGCGCGGCCGCCCCCGCGTGGGCGCGCTGGAAGGCGGCGGTGGCGTCGGAGGGATTCTCCGACAGGTGCTGGGCGATGAGCCCCCGCCGGAAGTTCAGCAACGGCCGCGTCGGCGAGGCGGGAGCCAGCAGCGCGGCCGCCCGGCCCAGCGCGGACCGCGCCTCGTCCGCCCGGTCCCGTACGCCCAAAAGGGTGGCCGCGTAAGCGAGATGGCCCCGCTCGCAAGCTGCCGCGCCCCGCTCCTCGTCGTCCGTGGCGAGCGCCTCGGCCGCCCGTAGCGCGTCCTCCGCGGCCCCCCAGCCCCGTCCGGTGAAGACGCACCGCTCGGTCAGCACCTCCGTCCGCCGCAGCGCCGCGCCCGGATCCTCGGCGGCGTGCGGGGCGAGCAGCGCGGCGGCGTCGTCCCAGCAGGCGCGCGACCGCAGTCGCCATACGGCTCTTTCGAGGGGATCGTCCCCTTGCGGGTCCCGCCCCTGTGGTCCTGGTGGCTCCTCCGACAACCCAGAATTCCGCATGGCGGTATCCGCCACAGTGCCCTCCCCAAGCGCGCCGTCGAGCTGGAAGCCGTGACCCGAATCTCAGCACGAAGACCCGGACGCGGCCAAGGGTCAGGTGTGAAGCAATTCACAAAGGGCGGACGACTTCCAGCAGTAGTCGAAGATTACCGGAGAGTGAACGGACCTATGAGCGTGAGGGTGCTCATGTGGTGCGGAAGAAAATGCGTCGCCCCGGCCGGTGCGCTGCTGGCAGGATGACCGGCGCCCGCACCACCGCGGGCGCGAAGGACGCCGAAGACCTCGGGAGACACGGGCATGCGCGGAAACCTCGGAAACCACCAGCGCCCTGACCGGACGACCGTCCCCGAGGACTTCTTCGCGTATGCACACCACCAGCAGCAACTCGCGCTCCCGGAACACCGCGAGTGACGCCAGCCACACCCTCAACATCGGCATCGTCGCCCACGTCGACGCCGGCAAGACCAGCCTCACCGAGCGTCTCCTCTTCGACGCCGGTGTCATCGACCGGCTCGGCAGCGTCGACGACGGCAGCACCCTGACCGACAGCGGCGGGCTGGAACGCCGCCGCGGCATCACCATCCGTACCGCCGTCGCCCCCTTCCGCGTCGGCGACCGCCGCGTCAACCTCATCGACACCCCGGGCCACAGCGACTTCATCGCCGAGGTGGAACGCGCCCTCGGCGTCCTCGACGGCGCCGTGCTCGTGCTGTCCGCCGTCGAGGGTGTGCAGGCGCAGACGCGCGTGCTGATGAAGACCCTGCGGCGGCTGCGGCTGCCCACGCTGATCTTCGTCAACAAGACCGACCGCGCGGGGGCGCGTGACGCCGGGACGCTGGCCGGCATCCGCCGCGGACTCGCGCCCGCGGTGGTGCCGATGGGCACCGTCGACGGCATCGGCACGCCCGGCGCCCGTACGGTCCCGGGCTCCTTCGCCGACCCGGCCTTCCGGGACGCGGTGGGCGAGGCCCTGGCCGAGGCCGACGACGAACTGCTCGCCCGGCTCGTCGACGGCGCGCCGCCCGGCGCGGACGAACTGCGCGCCCTGCTCGCCGACCGCACCGCGCGCGGGCTGGTCCACCCCGTGTACTTCGGCTCGGCGCTGTCCGGGGACGGCGTCGCGGCACTCGTCGACGGCATCGCCGCTTGGCTGCCACCGCGCCCGGCAGAAGGCGACGGTCCGACCGGCACGGTCTTCGCCGTGGAGCGGGGCGCGTCGGGCGCGAAGACGGCGTATCTCCGCCTGTTTGCCGGTGAGGTGACGGAACGTCAGCACATCACGCTGCACCGGCGTGAGGGGGACGGCATGCGGGCCGAGCACTCCGGCCGGATCACCGCCCTCGACGTGATCGGCGGGGCACCCGGCGACCGGCGCCGCCTCACCGCGGGCGGCATCGCCAGGATCCGCGGCCTGCCGCGCGTCAGGGTGGGCGACCGGCTGGGGTGCGCGGCGGGCGGCGACGCGACGCCGTACTTCGCGGGCCCGAGCCTGGAGACGGTCGTACGACCGGTGCGCGCCGCCGACGCGGCCCGGCTGCACGCCGCGCTCACCGCCCTCGCCGACCAGGACCCCCTCATCGGGACCCGCGCCCTGCCCGCCGGGGCCGGCATGTCGGTGCTCCTCTACGGCGAGGTGCAGAAGGAGATCATCGCGGCGACGCTCAGCGAGGAGTTCGGTGTCGACGCGCTCTTCGAGCCCAGCAGCACGGTCCACCGCGAGCGGCCGGCCGGCACGGGCGAGGCGTACGAGCAGATCGAACGCCACGGCGGCCACGACTTCTGGGCGACGGTGGGCCTGCGCGTCGAGCCCGGCCCACCGGGGTCGGGCAACGTCTTCCGCCGCGACACCGAACTCGGCGCCCTGCCGCTCGCCTTCGACCGCGCCATCGAGGAGACCGTCCACCGCACGCTCACCCAGGGCCTGCACGGCTGGCCCGTCACCGACTGCGTCGTCACCCTGACCCGCTCGGGCTTCGTGGGCCCGGTGAGCACGGCGGCGGACTTCCGCCGGGTGACCCCCCTGGTCCTGATGGGGGCGCTGGCGTCGGCGGGCACGGCGGTGTACGAGCCCTGCCATTCCTTCGAACTCGAGGTTCCCGTGGGCGCGTTGAGCGGGGTGAGCGGCGCGCTCGCTTCGGCGGGGGCACGGATCCGCGACACGGCCGTCGGGGGCGAGGCGTGCGTGCTCAAGGGGTTGATCCCGGCGGGGCGGGTGGCTTCGCTGGAGCGGCGGCTGCCGGCGCTCTCCAGTGGGGAGGCGGTGTGGTGGTCGATGCCGGCGGAAGATCTTCGCTGCGCGGGCTTGCCGCCTGTGCGGGCCCGCACGGATGGGAACCCGCTGAATCGGGCGGAGTATTTGCGGTTCTTGACGGGGGTGTGAGGCGGTCGCGCGTGCGGCGGGCTTGTTCCCCAGCCCGCCGCTTCCCGCACTGGGGCGCCGTGCCCCAGGCCCCCGGCTGCGGGTGGGTGCCTGCGGCGCTTCGTTCCCCTGCCCCGCCCTTTCCCGGCTGCGTCTGATGTGCGGCTCCGCCGCGTGGGGGGCGCTGCCCCAGACCCCTGGCTGCGAGCCGGTTCGCGCCTGCGGCGGGCCTTTTCCCCTACCCCGCCCCTTCCCGAAACTGGGGGCAAGCCCCCAGACCCCCGAACTGGGGCTCCGCCCCAGCCCCCGAACCTGCACGCTCGTTGCCGCCTGCGGCGGGAGCGGCCTGCGGCCGCGTCCTCAAACTCCCCCAGCTACCTCCCCCAGACTCCGTCCGGGGGTGCCCCCAGAGGTGCCCCCAACGGGCTGAAGACAAAAGCATGGCGTGCCCGGGCTGACTGAGCGCCCCGGACGGGCTGAAAGGAAAACGCGGCGCACCCCACAACCCGATGTTGCCCACCGGTGGGAGGGGGTGGGGTCGGAGGGTGGGGTTCTGGAACGCGGTGCGACTTCAGGGCACTCAATACGCGTAAGGGTGCCCGCACCGCGTTCCAGGTTCCCAGCCCGGAGGCGCCGCCCCCGGAACCCGCCACAACCCAGCCCGGCCGGCGTTTGAGGCCGCCCGCCGCAGGCGGCAACGGACCCGCACCCAGAATCGCCCCCGCACCCAGCGGAAAGCGCACCCACCACACACTCAAGCCCGGCCGGCGCTTGAGGCCACCCCACCCCAGCCACACACCAACCCGCACCCAGAAGCCCCTAACTCATCCGCAACGCCAGAAAGAAATCCAGCTTGTCCTCCAGACGCGACAGATCACGCCCCGTCAATTGCTCGATCCGCCCCACGCGGTAGCGCAAGGTGTTCACATGCAGATGCAAACGCGTCGCACACCGAGTCCACGAGCCGTCGCAGTCGAGGAACGCCTCCAGGGTCGGGATCAGCTCGGCCCGGTGGCGGTGGTCGTAGTCGCGCAGGGGGTCCAGCAGGCGTGCGGTGAAGGCGCGGCGGACGTCGTCGGGGACGAAGGGGAGCAGCAGCACATGCGAGGCCAGCTCCTGGTGGCCCGCGGCGCAGACCCGGCCCGGGCGGGCGGCGGCGACGCGGCGGGCGTGCCGGGCCTCCTCCAGCGCGCCGCGCAGGCCCTCCGCCGAGTGCACCGGGGCGCTGACGCCCAGCGTGAGCCGGCCGTCGTCGTCGAGCCCGCGGGCGAGGGGCTCGTGGACGGCCGCGAGGAGGGTGTCCGCGTGCAGCCCGGGCGCCGCCGCCGGGGCACCGTCCTCACCGGCGACCTCACCGGCGAGGTCGGGGCGGGCGGGCAGCGCGGGGAGCGGCACGAGGGCCACGGCCTCGTCGCCGAGGTGGGCGACCGCGATCCGGTCGGACGGCTCGGTGCCGGACGCGTCCGGGTCGGCCAGGATCTCCTCCAGCAGGGCCTGGGCCACCGGGCCGCCGGGGATGTCGCCGCTGTCCCACTCGACCCGGGCCACGACGACCTGCCAGTGTGGCGCGGTGCCGAGGCCCGGCAGCAGCACGGGCGCCGCCACCCGCAGCCGGGCGGCGATCTCGGCCGGGGCCGCGCCCGCCTGGACCAGCTCCAGGACCTCCTGGGCGAGCCGGCGCCGCACCGTACGGGCGGCGTCGCGCCGGTCGCGCTCGACCGCGATCAGCTGGGTGACGCCGTCGAGCAGGTCGAGACGCTCCGCGGGCCAGTCGCCGGCGTCCGCCTCGACGGCCAGCAGCCAGTCCGACAGGACGGTCTCCCGGACGTCGCGGGCGGCGCCCCGCCCGGCCCCGGTGATGGGGAAGAGGGAGTAGGTGTTGCCCCCGGCGCTCACCCGGTGCGGGCCACGCCGCCCGGTGCGCGAGGCGGCGAGGTGCTCGCCCGCGAGGGTGGCGCAGACGGCGGCCGGCAGCGCGGGACCGGAGCCGGCCAGCGAGGACCCGGCGATGGGGCGGCCGGTGGGGGAGAGCACCCAGGCCCGCAGGTCCAGGTCGGAGCCGAGCAGGTCGAGGACGACCTCGGGGCCGCCGCCCGCCGGGCCGGAGGTCATCAGCCGCCGGTGCCGGTCCACGACGGCCGCGAGATCCCCGGCCCGCTCGCTGGAGACCTGCCGCACCACGTGCTCGGTGATGGACGCGAACGACACGTCCTCGACCACCGAGAACAGCGGCAGCCGGTGCCGCGCGCACGCCTGCACGAGGTCGTCGGGGATCGAGCGCATCTCGGCCTCGCCCGCCGCGAGCCCGGCCACCCCGGCCGAGGAGAGGATCCGTACGAAGCGCTCGGAGTCCTCCGGCTCCCGCCGCCACGCGAGGCCCGTGAGCACCAGCTCCCCGCCGGAGAGATACCGGCTCGGGTCGCGCAGGTCGGTGGTCATCACGCCGCGCACGGAGCGGTCCAGCTCGTCCTCGCCGCCGAGCAGCCGAAGGCCCAGTGCTTCGGTCTCCAGGAGTGCGCGCAGCCGCATCGTGGTCGCCGCCGATCTGTCTTGTTGTAACCAGTGGAATGCAGTGGGGTTTCTGAACCCCGTCTTTCGTTCGAATCTACAAGACGGGGCGCGCGGCCAGCGAACCGCTTCATGGTTTCGGTGACTGCACCCGGGTGCCCGCCCGGCCTTCTACTGGCTCCACGCCGCGTGAACAGGACATGAACCGCCCGGCAGGAACACCCCCCGGCACCACTCCACGGGACCCGATCGAGAAGAGAAGATCCATGGACTTCCTGCGCCCCGGCAGCTGGGAGGAGGCGCTCGCCGCGAAGGCCGAGCACCCCACGGCTGTGCCCATCGCGGGCGGCACGGACGTGATGGTCGAGATCAACTTCGACCACCGCCGGCCGGAGTATCTGCTCGACCTGAATCGCATCGGCGATTTGTACGAATGGGAGATCGGTGACCGCGACGTCCGCCTCGGCGCGTCCGTGCCGTACACCCGGATCATGGAAGAGCTCCGCGACCCGCTGCCCGGCCTCGCGCTCGCCTCGCACACCGTGGGGTCCCCGCAGATCCGCAACCGCGGCAGCGTGGGCGGCAACCTCGGCGCGGCGTCCCCGGCCGGGGACGCCCACCCCGCGCTGCTCGCGGCGGGCGCCGAGGTGGAGGCGGAGTCGGTGCGCGGCACCCGGCTGATCCCGGTGGAGGAGTTCTACACCGGCGTGAAGCGCAACGCCCTGGCGCCGGACGAGCTCATCCGGGCCGTACGCATCAGGAAGGCGGACGGGCCGCAGCAGTTCTCCAAGGTCGGCACGCGCAACGCCATGGTCATCGCGGTCTGCGCCTTCGGCATCGCCCTGCACCCGGACACCCGCACCGTGCGGACCGGCATCGGCTCGGCCGCGCCCACGCCGGTGCGGGCCCGGGCGGCGGAGGACTTCCTGGCGGCCGCGCTGGAGGAGGGCGGCTTCTGGGAGTCGGGCGCGGCCCTCGCGCCGTCGCTCGCCCGGCAGTTCGCCGAGCTCGCCGCCGGCGCGTGCAACCCGATCGACGACGTGCGCGGCAGCGCCCGGTACCGGCGGCACGCGGTGGGCGTCATGGCCCGCCGGACGCTCGGCTGGACCTGGGACGCGTACCGCGGCAGCGAGAGGAACACCCGATGCGCGTGAACTTCGAGGTCAACGGGCGGCCGCAGCAGGCCGACGACGTCTGGGAGGGCGAGAGCCTGTTGTACGTCCTGCGGGAACGGCTGGGCCTGCCGGGCTCGAAGAACGCCTGCGAGCAGGGCGAGTGCGGGTCCTGCACGGTCCGCCTCGACGGGGTGCCGGTGTGTGCCTGCCTGGTGGCCGCGGGCCAGGTCCAGGGCCGTACGGTCGACACCGTGGAAGGGCTCGCCGACTACGCGAAGCGGCGGGCCGGCGGCGCGGGCGCGACGGACCCCGGCGCGGCCGCGCACTGGCGGCCCGACGCGGCGGTCACCGAACTCTCCCCGGTCCAGCAGGCGTTCATCGACGCCGGAGCCGTCCAGTGCGGCTTCTGCACCCCCGGCCTGCTCGTCGCCGCCGACGAACTGCTGGAGCGCAACACCGACCCCACCGACGCCGACATCCGCGAGGCGCTCTCGGGCAACCTCTGCCGCTGCACCGGCTACGAGAAGATCCTCGACGCGGTGCGCCTCGCGGCCGCCCGCGCCGGAGAGGGGAGCTGACGTGATGTCTCCGGCCCGCGCACGGCGTGGTTTTCCGCCCGGCCCCGTCGAGCCGCCCGGCTCCCGGTCCCCGGCCGCCGGCCGGGAACGCAACCACGACGCGCCCCGTCGTCGCACGGCGCCGCGGGCGGACGACACGCTCACCGTCACGTCGGAAGCCGCCGCCTCCCAGGCCGTCGTGTCACAAGCCGGTGCGCCTCAGGCCGGCGTCTCCCATGCCGTGCGAGGCGCGGCCACCGCACGCGTCCCCACCGCGCTCACCCAGGGCAGCCGCACCCGCGGCGGCATCGGCGAGTCCACCCAGCGCCCCGACGGCACCCTGAAGGTCACCGGCGACTTCGCCTACGCCTCCGACCTGTGGCACGAGGACATGCTCTGGGGGTTCACGCTCCGCAGCCCGCACACCCACGCCCGGATCCTGTCCGTCGACCTCTCCGAGGCGTACGCCACGCCGGGCGTCCACGCCGTCCTCACCCACGCCGACCTGCCCGCCGAGACCCGCTACGGCCTGGAGATCAAGGACACCCCCGTCCTCGCCGACGGCGTCGTCCGCTACCACGGCGAGCCCGTCGCGCTCGTCGCCGCCGACCACCCCGAGACCGCCCGCCGCGCCGCCGCGAAGATCAAGGTGGCGTACGAGCAACTGCCCACCGTCACCGACGAGGAGACGGCCACCGCGCCCGGCGCGCCCCTGCTGCACCCCGGCCGCGACGACGACCACGCCCGGCACGTGCCCCACCCCAACATCGTCCACCGCCAGCCGGTGATCCGCGGCGACGTCGCCGCCGCCCGCGCCCGCGCCGAGGTGGTCGTCACCGGCGACTACGAAGTGGGCATGCAGGACCAGGCGTTCCTCGGCCCCGAGTCCGGACTCGCCGTCCCCGCCGAGGACGGCGGCGTCGACCTCTACGTCGCCACCCAGTGGCTGCACGCCGACCTCCGCCAGATCGCCCCCGTACTCGGCCTGCCCGAGGACAAGGTCCGCATGACGCTCTCCGGCGTCGGCGGGGCCTTCGGCGGCCGCGAGGACCTCTCCATGCAGGCCCACGCCTGCCTGCTGGCGCTGCGCGCCGGACGGCCCGTCAAGATGGTCTACAACCGCTTCGAGTCGTTCTTCGGCCACGTCCACCGCCACCCCGCCAAGCTGCACTACGAGCACGGCGCGACGCGGGACGGCGAGTTGCTGTACGTGAGCTGCCGCATCGTCCTCGACGGCGGCGCGTACGCCTCGTCCTCCCCGGCCGTCGTCGGCAACGCCGCCTCGCTCGCCGTCGGCCCGTACGTCGTCGACAACGTCGAGAGCGAAGCCCTCGCCCTCTACACCAACAACCCGCCCTGCGGGGCGATGCGCGGCTTCGGCGCGGTGCAGGCGTGCTTCGCCTACGAGGCGCAGATGGACAAGCTGGCCGCCGCGCTGGGGATGGACCCGGTGGAGCTGCGGCAGCGCAACGCCATGGCGCAGGGCGCCGTCATGCCCACCGGGCAGACCGTGGACTCCCCGGCACCGGTCGCCGAACTCCTGCGCCGGGTCAAGGCGTTGCCGATGCCGCCCGAGCGGGAGTGGGAGAGCGCGGGCGGCCCGCCCGACGTGCGCGCCCTGCCCGGCGGCCTGTCGAACACCACCCACGGCGAGGGCGTCGTGCGGGGCGTCGGCTACGCGGTCGGCATAAAGAACGTCGGCTTCTCCGAGGGCTTCGACGACTACTCCACCGCCCGCGTGCGGCTGGAGACCGTCGGTGGGCAGCCCGTGGCCACGGTGCACACCGCCATGGCGGAGGTCGGCCAGGGCGGGGTCACCGTGCACGCGCAGATCGCCCGCACCGAGCTCGGCGTCAGCCAGGTCACCATCCGGCCCGCCGACACCCGCGTCGGCTCGGCGGGCTCCACCTCCGCCTCCCGCCAGACCTATGTCACCGGCGGCGCAGTCCGGCACGCGTGCGAGGCCGTACGGGAGAAGGTGCTGGAGCTCGGCCGCGCCAGGTTCGCGGCCCACCACCCGGCCTGGAGCCACGCCGAACTCCTCCTGGAGGGCGGCAAGGTCACAACCGACGGGGGCGAGGTGCTCGCCGACCTCGCCGACGTGCTGGAGGACGAGGTGGTCGACGTCGAGCTGGAGTGGCGCCACCGGCCCACCGTGCCCTTCGACCTGAGGACCGGGCAGGGCGACGGCCATGTGCAGTACTCCTTCGCCGCCCACCGCGCCGTCGTCGAGGTCGACACCGAACTCGGGCTGGTCAAGGTGATCGAGCTCGCCTGCGCACAGGACGTCGGCAAGGCGCTCAACCCGCTGTCGGTGGTGGGTCAGATACAGGGCGGCACCACCCAGGGCCTCGGGCTGGCCGTGATGGAGGAGATCGTCGTCGCGGCGGACGGCAGGGTGCGCAACCCCTCCTTCACCGACTACCTCATCCCCACCATCCTGGACACCCCCGCCATACCGGTCGACATGCTCGAACTCGCCGACGACCACGCCCCGTACGGGCTGCGCGGCGTCGGCGAGGCGCCCACCCTCTCCTCCACCCCCGCCGTCGTCGCCGCGATCCGCGCCGCCACGGGCCTGCCGCTGGGGCGGGTGCCCGTCCGGCCGGAACACCTCACCGGCACCTGAACCACCATCATGTGACAGATCATCAGGACCGCACCTCCCGCGCGCCCCCCGCAGGGTCGTGTGGTGCAATCCCTTCATCTCGGGCCGTCCCCCGGGTTGTGCAGCCGCTCCGCATCCCAAATTCCGCGGGCGGGCCCACCGGCCGCCCACGGATGCCCCTCTGAACCTTGGGAAGGCATCATGACCCAGTCATCCGTGGAGACCGGGGCCACGGCGGAGGGCGCGGGCGCGGGCCCGTGTCCGCCCGCCGCGCGTTCTCCGCTCGACCGGTACTTCCACATCGGCGAGCGAGGCTCCACCGTCGCGCGTGAAGTACGCGGCGGCATCACCACCTTCATGGCGATGTGCTACATCCTGCTCCTCAACCCGCTGATCCTCTCCGGCCCCGACGCGTCAAGGCACACCCTGGGCCACGCCGGGCTCATCACCGCCACGGCGCTCGCGGCCGCCGTCAGCACCCTGCTCATGGGATTCCTCGGCAAGGTGCCGCTCGCCCTCGCCGCCGGCCTCGGCGTCTCCGGCGTGCTCGCCACCCAGGTGGCACCCCACATGACGTGGCCGCAGGCCATGGGCATGTGCGTGATCTACGGCGCGGTGATCGTGCTGCTGGCCGTCACCGGCCTGCGGGAACTGATCATGAACGCGATACCGCTCGCCCTCAAGCACGCCATCACCATGGGCATCGGGATGTTCATCGCCCTCATCGGCCTGGTCAAGGCGGGCTTCGTGCACGCCTCCACGGGCGGCGGGCCGGTCACCCTCGGCCCGGCCGGCGAGCTCACGGGCTGGCCGGTGCTGATCTTCTGCGTCACCCTGCTGACCGTCCTGATGCTCCAGGCCCGCGAGGTCCCCGGCGCGATCCTCATCGGCATCGTCTCCGGCACCCTCCTGGCCGTCGTCGTCAACGCCGTCGGCCATCTCGGCCCCGGCACCTGGCAGAACGGCGCGCCCGCACTCAAGGGCAGCGCGGTCTCCATGCCGGACTTCTCCCTCTTCGGGCACGTCGAGTTCGGCGGCTGGGGCTCGCTCGGGGCCATGAGCGTGGGGATGATCGTCTTCACCCTGGTGCTGGCCGGGTTCTTCGACGCGATGGCCACCATCATCGGCGTCGGCACCGAGGCACGGCTCACCGACGCCTCCGGCCGGATGCCGGGCCTGAGCAAGGCGCTCTTCATCGACGGCGCGGGCGGCGCGATCGGCGGCGTCGCGGGGGCCTCGGGCCAGACCGTCTTCATCGAGTCGGCGACCGGGGTGGGCGAGGGCGCCCGCACGGGCCTGTCCTCGGTGGTCACCGGACTCTTCTTCGCCGCCTGCCTGTTCTTCACCCCGCTCACCCGGATCGTGCCCGGCGAGGTCGCCGCCGCGGCGCTCGTGGTGATCGGCGCGATGATGATGAGCAACGCCCGGCACATCGACTGGAACGACCGGGCGGTGGCCGTCCCGGCCTTCCTGACCGTGGTGCTGATGCCCTTCACCTACTCCATCACCGCGGGCGTGGGCGCGGGGGTCATCGCCTACACGGCCATCAGGACGGCCCAGGGGAAGTGGCGCGAACCGGGCGTGTTCATGTGGCTGTTGACACTGGTCTTCGCCGTGTACTTCGCGCTGCACCCGATCGAGAGGTGGCTGGGGGCGGCGTAGGAGGCCGCGGCGCGGCCCGCCACCGCACCTGACGGAACACCCGAGGAGAGAGACATGCTGGACCTCGCAGAGGAGCTGCACCGCTGGTGCGAGCAGGGCCGGGACTTCGCCGTCGCCACCGTCGTGTCCGTGCGCGGCAGCGCGCCACGGCAGCCCGGGGCGGCCCTGGCCGTCGACGCCGACGGCACCGTCGTCGGGTCCGTGTCCGGCGGGTGCGTGGAGGGCGCGGTCTACGACCTGTGCCTGGCCGCCCTCGCCGAGGGTGCAAGCGTGCGCGAGAGCTTCGGCTACTCCGACGAGGACGCCTTCGCGGTCGGCCTGACCTGCGGCGGTGTCATCGACATCCTCGTCACCCCGGTCCGGGCCGACGCCCCGGACCGGGGGGTGCACGCGGCCGCGCTGGCGGCCGCCGCGCGCGGGGAGACCGCGGCCCTCGCACGCGTGGTGGACGGCCCGGCCGCCCTGCTGGGCCGCCCCCTGCTCGTACGGCCCGACGGCGGCCGGGCCGGCACCCTCGGCGGCCCCGGCGCGCTCGACGCCGCCGCCGCGCGGGAGACGGCGGCGCTGCTCGGCCTCGGCCGCACCGGAACCGTCCAGGTGGCGTACGGCGCCGACGGGGCCGGGGAGAGCGGATCGCGCTGCGGCGAACAGGTCGTGCTGCTCGTCGAGTCCAGCCTCCCGCCGCCCCGGATGATCGTCTTCGGGGCCGTGGACTTCGCCGCGGCCCTCACCGGCGTCGGGAAGTTCCTCGGCTACCACGTGACCGTCTGCGACGCCCGGCCCGTCTTCGCCACCGCCGACCGCTTCCCCGCGGCGGACGAGGTCGTCGTCGACTGGCCGCACCGCTATCTCGACTCGCAGGAGCTCGACCGCCGCACGGTGCTGTGCGTCCTCACCCACGACGCGAAGTTCGACATCCCGCTGCTGGAGCGGGCGTTGCGGCTCCCGGTCGCCTACGTCGGCGCGATGGGCTCACGCCGCACGCACGAGGACCGGCTCGGCCGGCTGCGGGAGGCCGGGGTGGGCGAACGCGAGCTGGACCGGCTGCGCTCGCCCATCGGCCTGGATCTCGGCGCCCGTACGCCGGAGGAGACCGCGCTGTCCATCGCCGCCGAGATCGTCGCCACGCGGCGCGGCGGCACGGGCGTGCCGCTCACCGGCGCGGGGACGCCCATCCACCGGGACGCACGCGCGGCCTGACCGTACGGAAGACAGCGTTCCGGGGACGGCCTCGGGAGCGCCCGTGCCCCTGTGGCAGGATGCCTCGATTGCAGGTTCAACCACCTCAGAGAGTCACCTTGTCACCTTTCAGATGGTCCCGCAGCGCAGCAGTCCTTCTCTGCATGGCCGCGTGCGGCACGACCGCCACCGCCGCCGTCGCGGCCACCCCGGACACGGCCGGCGGCCGGGCCGCCGAGAAGTTCTGGACGGCCGAGCGCATGGCCGCCGCCAAGCCGGCCGACGCGGGCCGCGCCGCAGCGCCCGCCCCGGGCGCCGCCCGGAGCCGCTCGCTCGTCGGCGCCGCGGCCCCGGCCGGTACGCCGCAGGGCGCGTACGGCGACGGCATACCCATGGTCGGTACGTTCTTCAGCAGCACCGGCCCCGACGGGCCCACCTACTGCACCGCAAGCGTGGTGCACAGCGCGGGCCGCAACCTCGTGCTCACCGCCGGGCACTGCGCCAAGTCCCTCGCGGGCGGCGGCCAGCGGATCTTCGTGCCGCAGTACCGCAAGGGCCTGGACGCGGCCCACCAGCCGTACGGCGTCTTCCCTGTCGACCGGGTCTTCACCGACCCGCGCTACACGAAGAACAGCAAGGGCCCCGACTCCAACCTGGACTTCGGCTTCGCCCGCCTCTCCCCGAACGCCCAGGGTGCCTCCGTGGAGGACCGCACCGGCGCCCTCCGGCTCACCCCGACCCCGCGCTGGACCAGCACGGTCACGGTGGCCGGCTACCCCGGCTCGCACAACCCGGACCAGAAGGCCGTCAGCTGCACGGTGCCGACCTCGCGTCTCGCCGGCTTCCGCCAGCTCCAGATGAAGTGCGGCGGCTTCTACGGCGGCACCTCCGGCAGCCCCTGGATCACCAACTACGACGCCAAGAGCCGCTCCGGCGACGTCATCGGCAACCTCGGCGGCTGGAACGGCGGCGGCAACGACACCGGCGACGACTGGATCAGCTACTCCCCGGTGTACGACCACGAGATCCAGGACCTCTACCAGGACGCCGTCGCCGACCGCACGCCCGTCCGCGCCCCGTACCAGCCGCCCTCCGACGCCGCACGGCTGCCCGGCGCGGCGTCGACCTGGAGCCACGCCAGGTTCCTCACCTCCGGCGACTACACCGGCGACGGCCGCGACGACCTGATGACGGTCTGGAGCGACGGCGAGGTCACCCTCTACCCCGGCGACGGCAAGGGCGGCTTCGGCGCGGAGCAGCAGCTCGCGAAGCCGAAGAGCTACTGGCAGCGCGCCCAGGCCGTGACCACCGGCGACTTCAGCGGCACCGGCAGGCCCGACGTCCTGGTCCGCTGGGACACCGGCAAGGTCAGCTACTACGAGGACGTGGACGCGGCGGGCTTCGGCGCCAAGAAGGAGTTCACGCTCGCGGCCGCCGGCTCCGCCTGGAAGGACGCCGCGCAGATCACGGCGGGCCGCTTCAACTCCACCGGCAAGGCGGCCGACCTGGTCGTCCGCTGGACCGACGGCAAGGTCACCCTGCACAGCGGAGTGAACCCGTCCGGCACCGGCACCGAGCGCCGCCTCGCGGACTCCGGCTCCTTCTGGCGCAACTCCACCGCCCTCGCCGCCACCCTCCCCGCGGGCCGGGACCGCTCGCAGGTCGTCGTGCGCTGGACCGACGGCTCGCTGGGCAGCTTCGCCCTCTCCGGCAGCGGGCTCTCCGGCACCCGCCTCCAGGCGGCCAACCCCTCCTGGGCGGCGCCCGCGATGACCGCGGGCGACTTCGGCGGCTCGGGCCGCGCCGACGGCCTCCTCGTCCGCTGGGCCGACGGCGAGACCGCGCTCTACGGCAGCACCGCCGCGGACACCCTCGGCACCTGGAACCCGCTGGTCAATACCGGCTGACACACCGTCAGTCATGCAGTGCGGCATCGACCACCAGCGCCCGGTGGTCGGTGCCGGCCAGGTCCAGGAACCGCGCCGCACGCGGCTGGACCGCGGCGCTGACCAGCACGTGGTCGATCTGCGCGCCCAGCGGCGGCGCGGTCAGCGCGGGCCACGTGGGCGTGCGCGCCCGGCCCACCAGGGCCGCGCTGTCCCGCACCCCGGTGTCCAGGAGGGAGCGGAACGCCGCGTGGTCCTGCGTGGCGTTGAAGTCGCCCGCGATGACGGTCGGCGCCGCACCCCGCCCGGCCGCCACGGCCCGCAGCCGCGCCAGCTCCCGCTGCCACAGCGCCACCTGGCCGGGCACCGGCGGCATCGGATGCGCCACCTGGAAGCGCAGCGCCACCCCCGCCACGCGCACCACCGCCCGGGGCATCGCCAGCGTGCCGGGCACCTCACCGTCCGGCTCCAGCGGGAACCTGCTCAGGATCGCCGAGCCCTCGGCCCGGCCACCTCCGACGATCCGGCGGTACGGGTAGGCCGCGCGCACCTCCGGCCCGTCGAGGGCGACCGCGCAGTTCTCCGGGGCGCACTCCTGCACCGACACCAGGTCCGGCTTCTCCCGGCGCAGCGCCTCCAGCAGCCCCTGGGTCGCGCCGCCGAACTCCAAGTTCGCGGTGAGGATGCGCAGTTGGGCCCGCACCGGGCCCGGCGCGGGCGGGTGCGCCGCGTGGTACGGGCGGAGGAAGAAGGCGAGAGCCGCGACGGCGAGCAGCCCGCAGACGCAGCCGACGACCCACCGCGCGCCCGCCGCCAGCAGCAGCGCGACGGCGGCGGGGATCAGCAACCACGGCAGGAACGCCAGGAGTTGGGGCACCGGCGTGAAGGCGTCGGTCCCCAGGGCGCGGCACAGCGGCACGGCGCTCGCGGGGATCAGCAGCAGCCCCGCGCACCGGCGTGCCCAGCGCCGCCGCCCGCCCGGCAGCCGCATTCCCTTCCCGAGGTCTTTCCGCATCGTTTGACCCTCGCATTACCCGCCCGGGGCGGACCCGCTTGACTTCCTATGGCAAGCTAGACGCTGAAGGTGCCGCTCCGGCCGCATTGACGCGTATTTACGCCGCGCGGCGCCTGTGCTGTCCGTGACGAGCGAGGAGGTGATCGGGATGACCAGTCGGAGTCCCGAGGGAAGTCCTCGCTACAGTCGGTCGGCCGCTCTTCGCCGAGCGTAGGCGCCCCGCTTCTCCCTTTCCGGGCGCAGGCGTTCCGCTGATTCCCCACTGAGCTGACCTGCGGCACCGCCTTTTTCCGGCGTTCATTGCCGCGCTGTTGTCGCGAGCCCTTTCCCTTTCCGGTGTTTCCGGCCTCCCTGGCCGTCGAATTCCCCATTTCCGCGCACGGTGGCGTTTTTCGCCGTCCCGCCGCGCGGTCACCCTTCACTATTCCGTGCCCCGGCGCGGCCGCGCCGTGCCGCGATGCCGCCATGCCGTCGCGTTGTCGCGCGCCGCCGCTTCGTCGAACCCGGCGAACTCGTCGCGCCGCCGTGCCGTCGTGCCCGGAGAGAGGTTCCGCCATGACCGACACCACCCTCACCCCTCAGAAGCTCGCGCCGCCGGGCCGTGGCCGCCGCGACCGCAAGGCCGCGGAGCTGGAGACCCGTACCCGCGCGGCCGGTGAGCGGCTCGCCCGCTACAGCTCCCTGCCCGGCAGCCAGGTCCTCCAGGACGTACGCGTCACCGCGCAGGGACTGCGCCACGACGAGGCCGCCCACCGCCTGGAGCGCCACGGCGCCAACGTCGTCGCCCACGAGCGCGCGCCCCGCTGGTTCACGCAGCTCGCCAAGGCGTTCGTCAACCCCTTCATCGCCGTGCTCGTCGCGCTGGACCTCGTCATGCTCTGGCAGTGGCTCCGGGCCGCCGGCGACGAGCCCTTCGACCCGGGTATCGCCATCCTCGCCACGATGGTGCTGGTCAGCGGCGCCCTGCGGTTCTGGCAGGAATACCGCTCGGGACGTTCGGCCGCGGCCCTGAGGGCCTTGGTCACCACGACCACGGCCGTGCAGCGCCGGGCCGGGCGCGGCGAGCGGCCCACCACCGTCGAGATCCCCATGGACCAGGTCGTCCCCGGCGACATCGTGCGCCTCGCCGCCGGCGACCTCGTACCCGCCGACCTGCGGCTGCTCACCGCCAAGGACCTCATGGTCGGCCAGGCCGCGCTGTCCGGCGAGTCGCTGCCCGTGGCCAAGGCCGACACCAGGACCCACGACTACGGGCAGAGCTCCACCACCGACCCCGTCGAGGCCGACAACCTCTGCCTCATGGGCACCACCGTCACCTCCGGCACGGCCACCGGCGTGGTCGTCGCCACCGGCTCCGACACCTACTTCGGCTCGATGGCCGGCTCCCTGGTCGGCGAGCGCCCGCAGACCAGCTTCGACACCGGCGTGCGCAAGGTCAGCTTCCTGCTGATCCGCTTCATGCTGGTCATGGTCCCCGTCGTCTTCGCGGTCAACGGCTTCACCAAGGGCGACTGGGACGAGGCGTTCATGTTCGCCCTCGCGGTCGCGGTCGGGCTGACCCCCGAGATGCTGCCGATGGTCGTCACCACCAACCTCGCGCGCGGCGCGGTCGCCATGTCCCGGCGCAAGGTCGTCGTCAAGCGCCTCAACGCCATCCAGAACCTCGGCGCCATGGACGTGCTCTGCACGGACAAGACCGGCACGCTCACCGAGGACCGCATCGTCCTCGACCGCTACCTCGACGTGCGCGGCCAGGAGGACACCGAGGTTCTCGAACACGCCTATCTCAATGCCCACTTCCAGACCGGGCTGCGCAACCTCATGGACCAGGCGGTCATCGACCGCGTGCTCGAGGCCGAGGAGGTTGTCGTCGACGCGCGCTTCACGATGGTCGACGAGATCCCCTTCGACTTCGCCCGCCGCCGGATGTCGGTGGTCCTGAACCGCAACAGCCTCGCCGCGGCCCCCGAGCCGGGCGAGCACATCATGATCACCAAGGGTGCCGTCGAGGAAGTCCTCGCCCTGTGCACCCATATGACGGACCGTGGGCAGCGCGTGGAGCTCACCGACGAGCTGCGCCGCGAGGTCACCCGTACGGCCGAGGACCATAACCGGCAGGGCCTGCGCGTCCTCGCCGTGGCCACCCGTACGCTCCCCGCCGAGCGGACGGTCTACACCGTCGCCGACGAGGCCGAGCTGACCCTCATCGGCTTCCTCGCCTTCCTCGACCCGCCGAAGGCCGACGCGGCGCAGGCCCTCCAGGCCCTCGCCGACAAGGGCGTCACGGTCAAGGTCGTCACCGGTGACAACGAGCTGGTCGCCGCGCGCGTCTGCGCCGACGTCGGCATCGACGTGGGCGAGGTCGTCACCGGCACCCGGATCGACCGGCTCGACGACGACGAGCTGCGCGCCCTGGTGCGGACCACCACGCTCTTCGCCAAGACCAACCCCGTGCAGAAGGCCCGGATCGTGCGGGCGCTCCAGGCCGAGGGGCACACGGTGGGCTTCCTCGGCGACGGCATCAACGACGCCGTGGCGCTGCGGGACGCCGACGTCGGGATCTCCGTGGACACGGCCGTCGACATCGCCAAGGAGTCGGCGGACATCATCCTGCTGGAGAAGGACCTGATGGTCCTGGAGCAGGGCGTGGAGCAGGGCCGGACGACGTTCGGCAACACCATCAAGTACATCAAGATGACGGCGAGCTCGAACTTCGGCAACGTCTTCTCGGTGCTGGTGGCCAGCGCGTTCATCCCCTTCCAGCCGATGCTCGCGATCCACCTCCTGGTGCAGAACCTCGCGTACGACATCTCCCAGCTGGCCACCCCGTGGGACCGGATGGACCCGGACTACCTGCGCAAGCCGCGCACCTGGGACGCCAAGGGCATCGCCCGGTTCATGCTCTGCGTGGGTCCGATCAGCTCCGTCTTCGACATCACCACCTTCCTGGTGATGTGGCACGTCTTCGGGGCGGACAGCGAGGCGCACCAGACGCTCTTCCAGTCCGGCTGGTTCGTCGAGGGACTGCTCTCCCAGACCCTCGTCGTCCACATGATCCGCACTCGCAGGATCCCGTTCGTCCAGTCCAGGGCCTCGGCGCCGGTGCTGGTCATGACCGCGCTGGTGATGGCGTTCGGCGTCTTCCTGCCGTTCTCGCCGCTGGCGCACGCGCTGTCGATGGAGCCGCTGCCGATGGCCTACTTCCCCTGGCTGATCGGCATCCTGCTGACCTACTGCGCGCTCACCCAGGTGGTGAAGACCTGGTACATCCGGCGGTTCAGCACCTGGCTGTGACCGGCCGATAGGGATACGGACGAGCACGAGGAGGAAAGTGCGGCATGGTCATCGTCAATGAGTGGCACATGGCGGCCAACATCGCGGCCGGCCTGGGCTTCGGTGCGATCATCGGGCTGGAGCGCCAGTGGCGGGCGCGCATGGCCGGACTGCGGACGAACGCGCTCGTCGCGGCGGGCTCCGCCCTCTTCGTCCTGCTGTCGCAGTACGGCTTCTCGGCGGCGACGAGCACCACGGGTTACGACGGCTCGCGGGTCGCCGCCCAGATCGTCTCCGGCATCGGCTTCCTGGGCGCCGGCGTCATCATGCGCGACGGGCTGAGCGTCCGCGGCCTCAACACCGCGGCCACGCTGTGGTGTTCGGCCGCGGTCGGCGCCCTCGCGGGGACCGGGCTCTATGTGGTCGCGGCGCTCGGCACCGTCGGCGTGGTCGGCGCGAACACCCTGCTGCGGCCACTGGCCCGAGGCCTTGACCGGGGCCCGCACGGCGGCGCCGAGGTGGCCACGGACTACCACTTCGAGGTCGTCTGCACCGAACCGGAGGAGGCCCACATCCGGACCCTCGTCGTGCAGGCCGTCACCCGTCCCGGCTTCCGGCTGCGCTCGGTGTACAGCAGCGACGTGGAGACCGGCGGCAAGGTGACGGTCGCCGCCGACCTCACCACCGAGCGACGCAACGACAGCCTGCTCGAAGAGGCCGTCAGCAGGCTCTCGTTGGAGCCCGCCGTCTCGGCCGTGCGCTGGACGGTCCTGCACGGGCCGGACGACACGGACGACGACGACTACCCCACGGAGACGCGGGGGCGGCGGCGGGTGCGGGACTTCTTCACGGGGCGGTGACCGGTGGGGGCCGCCACCGGCGCCGGACGCGCCGGCGGCGGCCCGCCTCCCGTAAAACCCGCTCCGAGCAGGGAATTGACGTCACATCAGATACGCGCGAGTGCCTGCGGCATATCACAAATACGTGCCATATGTGATTCACGTCACATCTGTGTGTCGTTACCGGTTTCCCGGGTCGCGGCTCGGTGGGGCATGCCGGACGTGGTGGACCATGGCCGAAAGTCGGCGGGGGTGCGAGGTGCCGGCTTGCCTCGGAGTCACATTCCGGCTGTCACCCCTCCGGTGGAATTGATCCTTCTAATCGGGGAGGGAAGCAGCGGAGCGGGGCAATTCCCGACATCCGGCCCGATGTCGGCAGGAACGGCCGGGGGCGTAACTCCTGCGAGACCTCTGCCAATCCGGACCAAGGCCGCCCGGACGGCAATACGGACATGTGGTGGATCAAACCCGCATACATTCTGGCCGTTGTCGTTGACGATATTGCGCGGCCTTCGAGCGGTGCTGTTTTCTTGCGATCAGGTCAGCAGCCACCTGGGGGTATGCCGGTTATGGCAATAAAGATCGATCCTGCTCGGTTCAGTCAGTTCGGGCCGGCCGAGGGAAGCGTCTTCTGCCTGATCACCAATCAGGAGATGGAAAAGGAACTCGACATCGTCAGGGATGCCCCCTACGCGGAGTACCGGACGATAATCCTGGGCCCCGGGGACGACTTCGAGGCGATGCTCGCCGACGGAACGATTCCGCAGCAGTCGCACTCACTGGTCATCTCCCCCTACCGATTCTTCGAGTCCCCGTCCGAGGAAGCTCTCGGCCCGCGCCGGAAACTCATGGGCATGGCGTGCAACTCCACGCCCACCGATCTGGAGATCATCCGGCATTTCATCGGGGTGATCGAGCGCACCTCGGCGCAGGAACAGGCCGAATTCAGCGACCGGTTCTTCGAACTGGCGGAATCCACGGACCACCTCGTCTACGTCGACGAGCGGCACGGCACCCGCGCGGTCCTCGACCACCTCGCCGACGACCTCGTGTGGAACCAGCAGGCCGGCCCGCTGGAGTGGGGCGAGCAGCAGATCGTGCCGTCGGGTGAGATCAGTGTCCTGCCGATGCAGATCGTCGAATTCGACGAGAGCCTGCACCTGCCGCTGGAAGGCGAGATCGCCCTGCGCGGGTTCCCCATCCTGCACAACGGGACGCCGTCCTTCACCCGCAAGGACCAGGCCCGGTTGCAGGGGAAGCTCGCCGGACTCGAGCACGAGGCGGTGATCGCCGAGGTGCGCAAGGGCAGCATCGCCGCACTGCGCCCGCACCGGCCCTCCGGCGCCGCGGTCGCCAAGGTCTTCGAGGCGATGTTCGAGATCGACTCCCGCTACACCCTGGTCTGGGAGATCGGACACGCCCTCAACACGAGCCTGGACATCCTGCCGGGCAACCACGCCATGAACGAGGTGTACGGAGGCGACCAGGGCTGCCTCCACTGGGGACTGGGGCTCACCCCCTTCACCCAGTACCACCTCGACATCATCTCGCCCGACACCACCGTCTACACCGAGAGCGGTGAAGTGGTGCTGGGCAACAAGGGCGGCGCTCCCGGCGTCCGGATGGCCGCCGGTCACTGACCGGCCGGGCCCCGGCGCGAGGAAGCGCGGAAATACGGACCAGGGAGGAGGTGACGACCATGAAGAAGACCATCAAGGTGCGCAAGAACAGCAACTACCTCGGGACGCTCCTGGGCTGACCCCCGGTGGCCTGTCGAATTCGATGGCGAGAGGGGGTGTTCTCCGTGAAGAAGACCATCAAGGTCCGCAAGAACAGCAACTACCTCGGGACCCTCCTGGGCTGAGCCCGGGTGGCCGTCGGATTCGATCGTGAGGGGAGGTGTCCGCCATGAAGAAGACCATCAAGGTGCGTAAGAACAGCAACTACCTCGGCACCCTCCTGGGCTGAACCGAGTGACGGCCGGACCTTCGGGACCGGCCCAGTGCGAGGCGGGTCGAGGTGCTGACTCGACCCGCCTCGCCGCACTGCACCGTTTATCCATCTGGGAGTGCCGAGATGATTGTCGTCCGTCCTGAGGCCTATCGCCAGTACGTGGCGGGCCGTAACCGGTTCGTGCTGGTCGTGGAAAAGGCCCTTGCCGACTTCTTCCGGCTCGAGCACGGCACCCGCCACGAGCACCACGCCACCGTCCTCGCGGAGCCCGGCCGCACGCTCGCCGACGTGCTGCGCTCCGACGTACCGGAGAACTCCGACGTCCTCGTGGTGGCCGCCGCCGACTCCCTGCTGACCGCCCCGACCGTCGAGATCGGACCGGGGCGCACCGTGGCCGCTGTCCGGACGGGCACCGGACCGCTCGCCCTCGACCAGACGCGCAGTCTGCTGGAGGCCCTGGAGCGGACCGACCCCGGTGAAGTGCAGCGCCACGCCGACGCGTTGGCCGAGGCCCTGGCAGCGGCCGGCGGGCTGCGCATCGAGGACCCGCTCACCGGCTCCCTCGCGGAGGCCGGCTTCGCCCGGCCGACCTGGTCGCGCTCGGACGTCGGCGCCTTCAAGCCCGGCGCCGTCCAACTGGCCCCCACGGGAAGGCTGCGCCTGGCCACCGACGTCACCGGCACGACGCTCTCCGGCCAGATCGCGGTCAAGGGCTGGCCGGTCGTGCACAGCCGCACCGGTGACGACGCCCGCCGCCACGAGCTCTACGAGGGGTTGACGGGCCTGTCCCACCACCCGCTGGTGCTCACCGTCGACGACGGCACCGTGACCGACCTCAAGGCCGCCGCGTCGGGTTCGGCCGCCGCCGCGACCGCTCTGGAGAGCCTCTTCGCCGAGGACCCCGGCCACTGCGCCGTCTCCGGCGTGGGGTTCGGCCTGAGCCCGGCCACCCAGCCGCTGCCCTTCCACACCGAGGCCAACGCGTCCGCCACAGGCCGCGCGAAAGCCTCCGTCCACGTGGTGCTCGGCGCGCTGCCGCGAACCCCGTACCAGCTGACCCTGGCCTGTGCGACCAGCACCGTCACGGCCGCGGTCGGCACCGGGGCACTGGCCGGCGCCGGCACGGAGACCGGCGAGGGCGGGCGCCCCCGGCGCCGCATGAACCGTGTCACCGCGTCCAGTTGCGGCTGCCACTGACCACGGCCGCGCGATGCGGGCTCCGGGACCGCCCGGCCGCCCGGCGCCCGAGCCCGTGACCGGCCCGCCGCTCCCCGCCCGCGGAGCGCGCCGGCACCCGACGCAGCCGTAGGAGACACGCAAGCGATGACCACGCCCGTGCCGCACACCGTGGCAACTCCCCGGTGGGAACAGCGCTTCCGCGCCCCCCGCTACACCCTGCCCGCGTGGGCAAAGAGCGCGCCGCAGCGCTGCGCCTTCGTCAGCGACCTGTCCGGCATCGCCCAGGTGTACTGCTGGGACCGTACGACCGGCGGCATCCGGCAGGTCACCGACCGCCCCTCGGGCACCCAGAGTTGCGCGATCGAGGCGTCCGGGCGGGCGGTGTGGTGGTTCGCCGACGCCGGCGGGGACGAGTACGGACAGTGGATGCGGCAGCCATTCGAAGGCGGGCCCGACACCCCGGCGGCCCCCTCCACCGGCCTTTACTGGCCGTCCGGCCTGGCCGTCGGGCTCGAGGACCACGCCCTGCTCGGCTGCTCGACCGAGGACGGCGCCACCGTCCACCTGGTGCTGCCGGGCGGCGCGACCCGCCCGCTCTACCGGCACGACGAGCCCGCCTACGCCGTCGACCTGTCCCGCTCGCTGGACCTCGCGGTGATCGCGCACAGCGAGCGGGGCGACCTGTGGGACCTGGGCGTACGCGTCCTGGCCACCGACGGCTCCACCGTCGCCGATCTCGCCGACGACGGGAGCGGGCTGGAGGCCGTCGGCTTCTCGCCGGTCCGCGGTGACGCCCGGCTGCTGCTCCAGCACCGGCGCGACGACCGCTGGGAACCGGTGATCTTCGACCCGCGTACCGGGGAGCGCGCGGAGATCGGCCTCGGCCTGCCCGGTGACGTGACGGTCGAGTGGTTCCAGGACGCCCGCTCCCTGCTGGTGGTCCACGACCACGAGGCCCGGTCCACGGCCTACCGCTACGACCTGCGGGGCGGTGAGCTCACCCGCCTCGACACCCCGCCGGGCACGATCGAGCACGCCCGCACCCGGCCGGACGGCGATGCCTGGCTGCTGTGGTCGAGCTCCTCGCGGCCACCGGCGTTCCGCGGGCTGCTCGACGACCCGGGGTTCCCCGCCCCGCGGCAGGTGCCGCCGCTGACGGCCGAGTCCCGTGACCTGTGGGTGGACGGGCCCGGCGGCCGGATCCACGCCCTGCTCAGCACCCCGGACGCCGGCGAGGGACCGTATCCCACGGTCTTCCTGCTGCACGGCGGCCCCGACGACCAGGACCAGGACGCCTTCGACCCGACGGTGGCCGCCTGGGTCGACCACGGCTTCGCGGTCGTCCGGGTCAACTACCGCGGCTCCACGGGCTACGGGCGGGCCTGGACCGAGGCGCTGCGTGCCCGGGTGGGGCTGACCGAGCTGGAGGACGTCGCCGCCGTGCGGCGGTGGACCGTGGACCACGGCATCGCCGACCCGCGCCGGCTGGTGCTGTCCGGCTGGTCGTGGGGCGGCTATCTGACGCTGCTGGCCCTCGGCGTGCAGCCGGACGACTGGGCGCTGGGGCTCGCCGGGGCACCAGTGGCCGACTGCGCCGATGCCCACCGCAAGGCGATGGAGGAGATCAGGGCGCTGGACCGCAGCCTCTTCGGCGGCTCGCCCGACGAGGTCCCCGAGCGCTACCGCGAGGCCTCTCCGGTCACCTATGTCGACGCCGTCCGCGCCCCGGTGCTCGTCTGCGCCGGGACCAACGACGCCCGCTGCCCCGTGGACCAGGCGCGCGACTACACCGAGCGGCTCGCGGAGCGCGGAGTGCCCCATGAGTTCCACTGCTACGACGCCGGGCACAGCCTCACCGACGTGGCCGAACGAGTGGCACTCTTCCGACGCCAACTCGCCTTCGTACGTACTCATCTGACGGGCCGTACATCCGGCCAGTGAAGTTCCGGGAAAGGGCGTTCCTGTGCTGATCCCCACGCTGTCCGGGCCGAGCGGGACCGCGCTGTGCCCGCGGGACGAGATCGTGCTGTGCCCTCCCCGGCGCGGCCACCGGATGCCGCCGCTCCGGGGAGGGGGCGGCTCCTACTCCAACGCCCCCTTCACCTGGGCCAGGTGGGAGCGGAACGTATAGCCCGGATCCGTACGGCGTCGCTCCAGGAAGCGGTTCCACTGGAGCTGCTCCCGCAGGCTCACGCCGCTCAGCGCCGCCTGTGCCTGGTCCCGTTCGGCGCGGACGATCTTCTCGGCGACGGCCAGGACGTCCTCCCGTACGGCCGCGGGGACGACCACGACGCCGTCCGCGTCGGCCACCACGGTGTCGCCGTCCCGGCCCTCGAAGAGGGGCACGCCCTCGCCGGGGCCCTCCGGGTGGGGGCGGGGTGAGGCCGGGCAGGGCCCGAGGCTGAACACCGGCAGGCCGATGGCGGCGAGTTCGTCGGTGTCGCGGTGGCAGCCCCACAGGAGCAGGCCCGCGGCACCGGCGAGCCGGGACTCGATCGCGACGAGGTCACCCGCGCACGCCTCGTCCGTACGGCCGCCGTTGTCGATCAGCAGCACCTCGCCCGGCACCGTGCGGTCCAGGCCCTCGAAGACCGATGCCACTCCTTCCGTGTGCGCGATCCGGCGCAGCGGGCCGAAGCAGCGCATGCCGGGGACGGCGGGGGAGAGAGTGCGGGGCGGGAGGCCGAGGGGCGCGTCCAGCCGGGCGGCGGCGTCCCACAGGGCGGCCGTGGGCCACATCGTCGGGTGCTCGCCGGAGCTGCTGACCATGGGAGTTCTCCTGGGGGGTGGGGCCGTCAGCCGACGGCCAGACGGGTCAGGGCGGTCGCCGCGGCTCCGAGCGCGACGACGAGCAGGGTCGGCCACTTCCGCCAGATGCCGAAGGCACCCACCAGGAGCCCGGCCACCCGCGCGTCGAGGACCAACGCCCTTCCCTGACCGAACATCTGAGTGGCGATCAGGGCCGCCAGCAGGGTCGGGGCCATCAGGGTCACCACCCGTTGCATCGCGGCGGGCAGCTCCTCACCGCCCAGCAGCACCGGGCCCGTCGCCTTCAGCGCCATGGAGACGGCGCCGACCAGCAGCACCGCGAGCCACAGTCCGCTCATCGCTTCCTCAACCCCAGCAGACAGGCGGCGGTGGCGGCGATCAACGGCACGCCGGGCGACGCGAAGGGAACCAGGATCAGCGTGATCGCGACCCCGAGACAGGCGGCGGCCAGCGCCTTCCTGCTGGTGATCTGCCCCTTGAGCAGGGCCATGAAGAGCACGGGGGAGACCACGTCGAGGCCGAAGCGCTCCGGGTCGCCGAGATAGCGCGCGCCCAGCAGCCCGACCGCGGTGCCGCCGACCCAGGCGCAGTAGACCAGGACGCCCGCCCCGAGCAGCCGCCCCCGGGAGTAGCGGCCGTTGCCGATGTGGCCCACGGCCCACGACTCGTCGACCACCAGCTGGGCCGAGAGGAACCGCTTGAGCACTCCGCCGGTCATCGCCGGGGCCACGCTGATGCCGATGGGCAGATAGCGGGAGTTGAGCAGGACGGCCGCGACGATCGCCGCCGCGGTGCCGCCGCCCGTGCCGAGCACCGACGCGGCCGCGAACTGCGCGGAGCCGGCGAAGGTCGTCACCGACATCACCAGCGGCGCCAGCACTCCCATGCCCGCGGCACGGGCGACCACGCCGAACGACACGGCGAACCCGAAGACCGCCACGGCCAGCGGCACGGCGGCCCGCAGCCCCTGCGCCGCTTCCGCGCGGAATCCGGCCGAGGGAGAATGTGTTTCCGCGGTGGGGACAGGTGTGGCAGGGGTGGGTAACTCTTTTTGTGAATCCATCGAGCCCTCTGCTTCGGAGCGGGCAATTAGGGTGCGGCGCCGCGGAACCGCGGGTGCGGTGCCTCCGACAGGCAGCCATAGTACGGAGTCATGGTGCGGTTTACTAGTTACTCAGAAGCTTCGGTGACGCTGGCTGAAGACCTGGTCAACACCTACAACGTGGTGCGAAATATCGAGAAGATGCCGGAAGTTGACGGTCTGTCGGCTCTTTTCTCCCGGTACGGCATGCCCCTCGCCACCGAGCTGTCAGCCGCCGACCTCGCCGCCGCCCACCGGCTGCGCCCGGTGCTGCGCGAGGTCTTCGGCGCCCCCGACGAGGCCACCGCGGTCGCCCTGCTCAACCGCGTGCTCGCCGACCACCACGCCGTCCCGCACTACACCGACCACGACGGCACCTGGCACCTCCACGTCGCCGCACCCGACGCCGCCCCCGTCGACCGCTATGCCGTCAACGCCGCCATGGCCCTGCTCGGCGTCATCACCACCGGCGGGATGGAGCGCCTCCACGTCTGCGTCGGCAACCGCTGCGCCGAGGTCTTCGTCGACACCTCGCGCAACCAGTCCCGCCGCTACTGCTCCCCCCTCATCTGCGGCAACCGCGCCCACGCCGCCGCCCACCGGGCCCGGCGCAAGGAGGGAGCGGCCACGCGGAACGGCTGACGGTCAGCGAGCGCGCGGCGGGGTGGCGGCCGGGCCGGGATAGACGCGTTCCAGGGCGTGCCAGCCCATGTCGTGCGCGCGTACGGCCTCCTCGGCGCGTCCGCCGCCGCGCAGGCCGAACAGCCGCTTGGCGAAGAGGAGATAGATCACGACGGCGAGATTGATGACCAGCGTGAGGATCTTGGTCGCGCTGATGCGCCCCGTGAGTTCGTAGACCTCCGGCACGAGCAGCACAGTGGTCGCCACGAACGTGAGGTACTCCGCCCAGCGCCGGGCCCGCCACAGGCCGATGGCCTCGACGCCTTCGAGCACCGCGTACGCCGCGATCACCAGGCCGATGATCCACAGCGTGGAGGTGTGCGCGCGGAACGCCTTGTCGAGCTCGCCGAGCAGGCCGTGACCGGACCGGCCGCTGGGGCCGCCCACGCCGTTCTGCAGGGCGTCCACCACGCGGTAGAACGGGTCCTTGAGCCGGGCTCGCTCCCCGGCGAAGAGGAACACGGCGATAGCCAGCACGGCGAGCACCACGAAGTGCAGCATCCGGTCCACGGCGATCAGCCGCAGGACGTACCGGTCCCGCAACGGCCTCCCACGCAAGGGCAGTTCGATCGCATCACGCTCCGGAGGCGTCTCACGGCCGGGCCGCTCCGGCGGCGGGTGCGGCAGCCAGGCATCGCAACGCAGACAACGATGCCAGCGCACCCCGTCGGCCCCCTCCCGCACGAACAGCCCGTCCTCGGACCGCACCCGGGCGGCGCCGGTACCCTCCAGCCGGTGCCCGTGCAGCCCACACTCGATCAGCTCGTACCAAAGCTTCCGCTTCCGCGGCCGCACTCCGGGGGCATGCACCGTCTCGGGCTCGTCCGCCACTGCTCCTCCTCGGTACGGGTGCTCATGCCGTGGGCGATACGGACCAGCGTAGGGGCGAAGGGGGGCGGGGGCCCAGGAGGAATCTTCCCGAGGGCTTCATCGACTACCAGCAGCGCCGTACAGCGCTGAGCGGGACCCGCCGCGCGCTGGTACGGCGGCAGGGCCCGGACCGTGCGTCGCGGTCCGGGCCCTGCTCCGTGGGGTGCCGCCCTGCGGCGGCCGTGCGTCAGCTCCGTGCGGTGTCGTCGCTCGCCTGCGCGGCGGCCTCGGCTGCGCGTGCCTTCTCGCGCATCTTGCGAACCAGCTCCGCCTTCTTGTCGGCGGCGCCCTGGCGGTCGAGGTTGCGGTGCGGGCCGTTGTTCTGCCGTTCGGCGCGGGACAGCTTCTTGCGGTGGCCGCCGCCCTGGCCCACGGGGTTGTTGATGTTCTTGCTGTCGGTCACGGGTTCTCCCGGTGGTGATGTGCGGTGATCTACGGATTCATCGGTGGGGGACGGGCGCGGCGACGTCGAGGGATGTCAGCCGGGCCCGTCGCGCGCTCACTCGTAAATCGGTGTCTGGAAGAACATGACAAAGACGTTACCTGGTCCCGTCCGCCCCGCGCACCAGGCTTTTCGCCGCCCGGCCGGCGGTCATGCGCGGGCGTCCTCCGAAGCGGGAAGGCGCACTCGCGCATTCTGGTGGAGGGCGATCACCTCTCGGCACCACGGGGGTACGCGGAGCCGTGGGAGCACCGAGACCGGGAACCAGTGGAGCATGATGCCCTCGGTCAAGGGGAGGGCGTGGGCGTCGCCGTCCCAGTGGCCGGTGTAGACGGCGATCGGCCCCTTGCCGAGGTGTTCGGCGTTCTTCTGCTGGACGGTGGTGAACTCTGTCAGCGGGATGGTGAGTCCGGTCTCCTCCGCCACCTCACGTGCGACGGTTTCGGCCGGCGATTCGCCCGGTTCGGGACGTCCGCCGACAGGTGTCCAGTAGCCGGGCCAGCAGATGCCTTCGATGTCGTCGCGGAGGTGGAGCAGGTATTCGCCCCGGCTGTTCGTGATCAGCGCGGATACCCCCGTGCCGGCCTCAATCGCTTCTGTTTGCAGCTGGGTGTCGGTCATCCCGCCATCGTCCACCCCGTGGGTGGGAGTGACGTGTCTACGACACCGATCGGCAGTCACGTCCCGAAGGCACGCGACCGCCGACGTGGGGAAGAAGGGAGTGGTCAGGCGGCAGCAGCTTCGCGGCCCCTGCGGGTACGGCTGTGGAAGATCTCCTCGAAGGTCGCGCGGGCGCCTTCGGGGTCGATGTAGTGCATGGCCAGCATGGCTGTGATGACGGCGCCGACGAGGTCGTTCTGGACCTCGGACCAGCTGTGGGCGTCGCCGCAGGTGGTCAGGCCCTTCAGGCCGTGGAGGGCGTGCATGGCCTCGCCGGCCTCCTCTGCGACTTTGCCGACCTGGAGGGCCTTGAGTTCCTCGTTCGGGAGGTGTTCACCGGCCTTGCGGCAGACGGCGGAGAGTTTGGTGATGTCGTCCCACAGGTCGTCCATGACGGATCTCCCATCCGTGTGTCCTGGCCCCGGGGTGGGGCCGGGGTCCTATGGCTGTGCGGGTCGGCCGAGCTGGCGCACGGTCCATCCGGCTGTGCGCCAGGTGTCGGCGTTCAGGAGGTTGCGGAGGTCCACGAGGACCGGTTGGTCTACCAGGGCGGACAGCGCCTTGGGGTCGGCGTCGCGGAACTGGGGCCACTCGGTGGCCAGGACGATCAGCTCCGCGCCCTTGACCGACTTCTCCAGGTCTTCCGCGTAGTCGAGTTCGGGGTGGCGTACGAGTGCGGTGGGCACGGCGTGGGGGTCGTGGACCGTGACGGTCGCGCCACGCTGGTGCATGAGGGCGGCGACGGCGAGGGCCGGAGACTCCCGCACGTCGTCGGTGCCGGCCTTGAAGGAGGCGCCCCACACGGTGACGCGTGCCCCTGCCACCAGTCGGCCGAGGGTTTGCTCGATCAAGGCGAGGGCGGCGGTCGGGCGGGATTCGTTGACCTGCTCGGCGGCTCGCAGCAGGGTTGCCGCGTCGAGGGCGCCGAGGCTCTGTGCGGAGGCGGTGAACGCGCGTACGTCCTTGGGCAGGCAGCCCCCTCCGTAGCCGGGTCCGGCGTTCAGGCCGCCGCGGCCGATGCGCGGGTCGAGGCCGATGGCCTCCGTGAGCTGGTGGACGTCGGCGCCGGCTGCTGCGCACATGTCGGCGACGCCGTTGATGAAGGAGATCTTCATGCCGAGGTAGGAGTTGGCGGCGCCCTTGATCAGTTCGGCGGTGGCGGGGTCGGTGACGAACAGGGGGATCTGGTTGTGCAGCAGCGGGGCGTAGACCTCGCGGACGACGTCCTCGGCATGTGGGGAGGGGACGCCTACGACGATCCGGTCGGGGCGGAGGGTGTCCTCGATAGCGTGACCTTCGCGAAGGAACTCCGGGTTCCAGACGACCTCGACGTCGGTGCCCGCAGGGGCGAGGCGGGCGAGGAGGGTAGCCAGGTCGCGGGTGGTGCCGACGGTGACGGTGGACTTGCCGATGATCACGCAGGGGCGGGTCAGGTGCGGGGCGAGTGCGCGGGCCGCGCCGAAGACCTGGCCGGTGTCGTAGCTGCGGCCGTCGGCGTCGATCGGTGTGCCGACGGCGAGAAAGTGGACGTCGGCGAAGGCAGCGGCCTCGGCCAGGTCGGTGCTGAAGCGCAGTCGGCCGGTGGCAGTATGGGTGGCCAGAAGTTCCGGCAGGCCCTCTTCGTAGATGGGGCATTCGCCGGCGTTGAGCCGGTCGATCTTCGCCTGGTCGAGGTCCACCCCGATGACCTCGTGGCCGATCTCGGCCATGGCCGCGGCGTGCGGGATGCCCAGGTGGCCGCAGCCGATGACGGATACGCGCATAGTGGCGGCGCTCCTTTCCCTTTCTCGCCTGCCCGGTGCTCCGGGCCGGTCAGGGGCGACACGCTAGCGCCGCTGTCCGGCCCGGATCCGATCGCGCAGGTAGGTCAGCTGGTGGCCCTGGCAAGGAGGTTGACGAGTTCCGGCAGGCCCTCCGTGGCCGGCTTCCGGCAGACCAGGTCGTCGTCCTGGGGGCCTTCCAGCGGGTAGGGCTTGAACTGGCCGTCGCGCCAGAAGCCCTCGGGGTCGAGGTAGACGACCTTCAGGCCGCGCTCGCGGGCACGGGCCTGGACCTTGCGTCGGTCGGCGTGCAGGCCGACGACGAGCAGGGCCTTCGCGCCGTCCACCCACTCGACGTCCGGTACGGCCTGGTCGTAGCGGCGCATGAAGCACTCTTCCAAGCCGGCGCGGGCTGCCAGCACGTCGAAGTTGTTGGTGATCACGGGCCCGACCAGGTGCTCGGCGTCGTGGAGTTCCTTCAGCGCGCGCATGGCGGGCGTCGGCTCGGCCAGGAAGCACGCCTTGAACATCTCGGTGAACTCGGCCGTCTTCTCCTCCGGTTCGGTGAGCACTTCGTGCAGCAGCGGATCGGAGGTGGGGGAGAGAGTGAAGCGGTGTTCGCGTGGGTCGTCGCCCTGGCGGTCGGTGACGCGGTAGATCTCGTGGAGCCGGTGCAGGGGCGGGATGCCGGCCTCCACGGAGGTGCCGCAGCCGATCTCGACATGGAAGGGCAGGTGATCAGCCAAGACGGACAGGTCCGGGACGACGGTGGGCGTGCCGCGCTGGTCCTTGATCCGGACACCGAAGGCCAGCACGTCCCACGGCCGTTGCCGCACGGCCGGCGGCGGGGCGTACTGGGCGGAGGTGATCTGGACGTCGATGCTGCGGTAGTTCTGCGGGAGCTTGCGGCGGGCCATGGCGTCCTGGGGGTGGAGTGCGAACTGCGTGATCTGGCACTTGAGGTCGCGGCGCATCCACAAGGCTCCGCCGGGGGTGCGCTTCCATCCCCCGACAGCGAGCGCGGCCCTCAGCGCGTCCTCGTGGGCGGTGATCTCGCCGCCGGGCGCGGTCACGGAGTGGTACAGGTACAGGTCGGTCAGACCGATCGCCGGGGCGGCCGTGGTCGGCACCAGGCCGTACCGGTAGCGGTAATGGATGAGGCGACGACGGGCGTCGTCGCCCCCGCTCCAGCCCGATTGACCGGCGGTGGCCTCCTCCTGGGTGCGACGCCAGATGCCCTCCTCGATGTAGCGGGGTCGGTCGGCATCGCCGAAGTAGGTGTTCCACACCTGCTGCTGCGACGGGGTGAGCTGGTCGACGACGATGTACGGGATCTCCATGAGGTCCCCTCCCTGGTGATGGTCCGCCCACAGCGGTGGGCGGTCGATCGGATGCCGTACGACATGTGCCAGGTCGAGCACCGTTCCGTACGGCGGAGCCGCTGGCCTCTGCCGGGCGGAACGGGTTGTGCTGTGGGGCAGCCCGCCGTAGCTCGGGCAGTCCCTCACCGCACCTTGTCCGGGGCGGTGTCCGGTGCTCCGGCACGGGGGGGGCAGGCCCCCGTGCCGGGGGCCGGAGCGGTCTAGGGGTCCGGCTCGGTGACATCCGGCATGGAGAGGGCCGTGGGCCAGTCGGCGGAGAGAAGATCGGCAGCCTGGCCACGCAGGATCTCCACGGGGCCGGCGAGGCCGAGCAGGGCCAGGACGGCCAGGGCGATGCCGCCGGAGTCGCGGTGGACCGGGTTGCTCGGCCCGTGATCCGGCGCGCCGTGCCGCCTCTGGGGCATCACGGCGCCCCGCCGCCAGAGCGCTCGTGGTCGGCGAGCATGCGTCCGGTCTGGGCGTGCAGGCGCTCAAGGTCGGCCTGCGTGAGGATCAGCGCGGCCTCGCTGCGGTCGCCATCTTCGTGATGCACAACGATGGCCACTGACCCCTGCTTGGCCCGCAGGTCGTAGACCGCGTCGGTTACGACCAGCGTCGCGTGCGTGGGCCTGAAGGGCACCGGCTTCAACGTGCTGGCGTCGGCCGGCGCGGACCATGCCGGACCACCGCCTGGTGGGCGCAAGTGGTACGTCGCGGCGCCTACGCCGGGGAGGGCGACAACGACGCCGACTCGGCCGTCCTTGGCGGTGTCGGCGGCGAGGTCGCCGAGCTGGGGGTTGAAGGGGGCCGCTGTGCCTAACTCGGCAACCTGCGACGGAAGTTGGGGAGTTGGTCGTCCGCTCATGCCCCTGACGCTAGGAACGGGTCAGGGGCCGAATATGAGCCCGAGGAATACGACCCTCATCCGTCCAGGTGGAAGCGGTCGGACATGTGCCGCAACTTCTCGCGTGTGACCGCTCGCTCGGCGTAGACGATGCTGCGAAGGGTGGAGCGGGCGATGGGGTGGTTACGGATGAGCTGGGGTGCGATCCGCTCCGCCTTCTCCAGTTCGCCCAGTGCCTTGTCGCGGTTTCCGTCCCATAGCCAGGCTCGCGCGAGGTCCATGTGGTGGTGGCCCTGACGGGAGTTGGGCAGGGAAGCGACCAGCTCCGGGCTGGTGCGGTGGTTTATCGTCAGGGCCTTCCGCTGGTGCCCCATCTCCAGAGCCACGCTGATGGCGTGGATCTGGACGTTGCCGGGCGAGAACGTCAGCGAGTGCCTGTCGTACACCGGAGGTCCGGCGTACTCGCCCATGCGGTCGGCCGCCACCCTCGCGAGATCGATGCGGTCTTCCGCCTCCGCTGCCCGGCCGCCTCGCGCTGCGGAGACCGCGGCACGGAGCTGAAGCGTGCCCCATGCCCGCAGGGCCAACGGCTCGCCACGCTCGTAGTCCCGCTGAAGAGTGCTGATGGCCTTGTCGGACAGGACGACGGCGTCTTCCCAGTCCGCGCTCGCCCACATGTCCCAGACCCGCATCCAGTCGGCAACCGCGGGCATGACCGGGTCACCGGACAGCCGCGCTGACCAGGCGGCCCGCTCGCAGGCCATGGCGACCAACTCGGGGTGGCCCAGCGAATGGGCGGCGGTGTGCGCGAACTTGCAGCACACCGCGTAGATCGCGTAAGCCTCCTCCCGCTCATGGCCGGTAGTCACCTCGGCGAGGGCACGTGACTCGCGGAGCAGGTCCGGCAGGACGCGCAGAATGGCCACGTTCGCGGCGGCATCCCGCAGCCGGTGCAGCCGCGTCATCTCCCGCCACAGCTTCGCCGGCGGACGCGGGGTGCCGTCGAACACGGGGGCGAGGTCGTAGCGGCGCAGTTCCCGCAGGATCGAGGACGCGGCAACCTGCCACTGGTTCTCGTCGGGAGAGCTGGTGTACGGGCGGCCGATCAGATCGTTGGGATGGACGTGCAATTCGGCCGCCAGCAGGTTCAGGACGCCGACCCTGTCCAGTTCGATCAGGCCGCGCTCCATCTTCGAGACCCAGCCCTGCGACTTGCCCAGCGCGGCGGCAAGGTCGGCCTGCGGCATACCCAGGCGGAGACGGGCACGACGGGCTCGGCGACCGATCTCCTCGGCTTCTTCCAGCATCAGCGTGCCCCCGTCCTGCTGATGGGCCGGCTCGGCTCAGTCGTGCGGCAGGGCATGGTGCCTCCGTCCGTTCAGGCGTCTCTATCAGAACGGTACCTATGTCAGCTCGGCAGCCGGAGCCACGGACGGCGGAACAGCGACAGTGGTGAAGGGCGTGACCGCCGTCGCGCCGGCGGTCAGTAAGCAGCTTGAGGGCGCCAGTCGTACGCCCCCGGAGCGCAACCGCACGCCCCGATCGCCTATCTGGCTGAAACTCGTCGTCCAGCGGGACACTGCGGGCAACCGGAAGCCTCTTCCGGCACCCCTGTCAGAAAGGGAAAAGGCAATGCGTCGCATACGATCTCGCATCGCCGGCCTCGGTGCCGCCACCGTGCTGGCTGTCGCCGCGTCCGTGGCCATGACGTCCCCGGCTCACGCGTTCACCTGTCCCACCGGCAAGGTCTGCAACTTCAGCGGGCTCAACTTCACCGGTGCCGAGCAGACGACCGATCACGCGGTCGTGGGCCACTGCGTGCCCGTCCGGTTCACCGCGCACTCCACCGAGAACAGGACGTCGCACGTGCTGGGGCTGTTCCTCGACGGTTCGTGCGGCGTGCCGACGGGAGCTGATGTGCCGCCGCTTTCGGACGTGCCGGCCGACGACTACGGGTCGTATCGCTACCTCACCTGAGGCCACGCCTGAGCGGTAGGTGTGCCGAACAGCCCCGTGCGGTTTCGCGGGGCTGTTCCCGTGTCCGCAGGGCCACCCGGTGGCGACGAAGGAGATCGGCCCTCGCCCCTACAGCCAGTCCCGCCGCTTGAAAATGAAGTACAGGCTCACACAAACCCCCGCCATCAGCAGGATCGCGAAGGGATAGCCGAATGCCCAGTGCAGCTCGGGCATGGCGTCGAAGTTCATGCCGTAGATCGTCCCCACCAGCGTGGGAGCGAACAGGATCGCCGCCCACGACGAGATCTTCTTGATCTCCTCGTTCTGCTCGAATCCCGCCTCCGCCAAGGCCCGCATTTCCGCGTTCTGTTGCTGGGTGACGAGGGTGGCGTTGACGGCGAGGATGTCGGCGAGGGCGGAGCGGAAGCCGTCCACGCGTTCGCTGGTGTGGGTGACGTGGTCGGCGACGTCGCGGAGGTAGCGCTGGAGTTCGTCGTCGGTGCCGTATTTCGCGAAGCCCGCCATGAGGTTGTGCAGCATGCCCACCAGGGGGCGGGTCGCGCGCTGGAATTCCACCATTTCGCGGGCGAGTCCGTAGATGCGCCGGGAGACCTCGGGGTCGCCGCTGAAGACCTCGGTCTCGATCTCGTCGATGTCGGTCTGCACGCCGGACACCACGGGGGCGTAGCCGTCGACGACCGCGTCGAGAATCGCGTAGAGGACGGCCTCCGGGCCCAGGGCCAGCAGTTCCGGGGTGGCCTCCATGCGGCGGCGGACCGCGGAGAGGTCGGGGGCCGCGCCGTGCCGGACGGTGATCACGAAGTCGGGGCCGACGAAGAGGTGGAGCTCGCCGAAGTCGACCTCCTCGGGGGCGTCCAGATAGCGGGCGGCTCGCAGTACGACGAAGAGCGTGTCGCCGTAGCGCTCCAGCTTGGGGCGCTGGTGGGCCTCCAGCGCGTCCTCGACGGCCAGCTGGTGGAGGTCGAACTCCTCGGCCAGGGAGAGGAGTTCGTCCTCCGAGGGCCGGTGCAGTCCGATCCAGGCCATCCCCTGCGGCTGCTCGCGCAGCTGCCGGTAGGTGTCGGCCAGCGAGGCGGGCGTGGCGACGCGGTGGCCGTCGCGGTAGACCACGGCGTGCACGACGCTCGAATCGCCGCCGGAGCCGCCGGAGCCGCCGGAGCCGCCGGAGCCGTCGGCCGGGGCTTTGGTGCCGGTGTCCGCGGGCGCCGGGCCGGCGGGGCCGGCCGGGCCGTTCGTACGGCCTGCCGTCGGCCGCAGCCAGGAGTGCTTCTTCGGCGCGGGCCGCTCCCGGCGCGGAGAGTTCTCGGGCATGGGGCGCTCCCCTCTCGCTCGGCTTCGGACCGCGAACAGGATATACGGGCCAAAAGAAGCGTTCGGGGCAGGTGTGACCCATGAGCACTGATGTGAGGTCCGCCCGGACCGGCGGGCGGGGCGGACCGTCAGTCCCCCACGTCGCGGCTGCGCAGATCCTCCAGCGTCTCCCGCCGTACGAGCAGCCGCGCGTGCCCCTCGTGCACCGCCACGACGGGCGGCCGTCCCACCAGGTTGTACGCCGAGGCCATCGACACGTGGTACGCCCCGGCTGCGGGGACGGCGAGGATATCGCCGGGCCGGATGTCGCCGGGCAGCGCCACGTCCTCGGCGAGGACGTCGCCCGCCTCGCAGTGCCGCCCCACCACGGTCGCCGTCCGCGCGGGCGCGCCCGAGGCCCGGCCCACCAGCCGCACCGTGTACCGCACGCCGTACAGCGCGGGCCGCGGGTTGTCGCTCATCCCGCCGTCCACGGCGACGAACGTCCGCCCGCCGGTCGCCTTGACGGACAGGACGCGGTAGAGCGCCACGCCGGCCGGGCCCGCTATCCAGCGGCCCGGCTCGACCGTGAGCCGGGGCACGGGCAGGCCGAACCGGGCGCACTGCAGCTCCAGTTCGCCCGTCACCCGGGTCGCGTAAAGCTCCGGGTCGAGGGCCGGGTCGCCGTCCCGGTAGGCGATGGCGAAGCCACCGCCCAGATCCAGCTCGGGGAAGGTCACCCCGTGCCGGTCGCGGAGCAGCGCGAGGAGCGCGGTGAGCTTGCGGACGGCGGTGACGTACGGGCCGAGGCCGGCGATCTGCGAACCGAGGTGGCAGTGCAGCCCGACCAGTTCGAGCCGCGGCTGCGCCAGGATCCGCGCCACCGCGTCCTCGGCCTCGCCGCCCGCGATGGGCAGGCCGAACTTCTGGCCCTCCACCCCCGTCCGCACCGCCGAGTGCGCGCCCGCCGCGACGCCCGGCACGACCCGCAGCAGCACCCGCTGACGGGAGCCCGGCGGCATCTGCGCGGCGAGCGAGGCGATCTCCCCGGTGCTGTCGATGACGATCCGGCCCACGCCCAGGCGCAGCGCGTCCCGCAGGTCGGCCGGGCTCTTGGCGTTGCCGTGCAGCACGATCCGCTCGGCGGGGAAGCCGCTGAGCGCGGCGAGCTCCAGCTCGCCGGCCGAGCAGACGTCCAGGCTCAGCCCCTCCTCCTCGACCCAGCGGATCATCGCGCGGGAGAGGAAGGCCTTGCCCGCGTACGCGATGTCCGCGTCCGGGAGCGCGGCGCGCCAGGCGCGGGAGCGGCCGCGCACCTCGGCCTCGTCGATGACGTACGAGGGGGTGCCGAAGCGGTCGGCGAGCTCCGCGAGGGACACGCCGCCGACGGCCAGGCCACCGGTCCGCAACGGCTGGGTGGAGGCGGGCCACACGGGCGCGCCCGAGGGGGAGTGGGGCGGGGCGCATGCGGTGAGGGGTAGGGACACGGGAGCCTTCTTCGTGGCGTGCGGTGCGGACGGGGGCGGAGAGGGGCGGCAGCCGTCAGTCCCGGGACGGGCCCGGCCTCCCGTCCGGCAGCGTGAGCGGGCCTGTGGGGCGGACCGGCGGGGCGGTGAGCTGCGGGTCCACGGACACGAGGTCCACCCCGAGCGGCGCCGCCAGGGCCCGCACGGCGGGCAGCGCCAGCCGGATGGAGACCTGCTCGGTCCCCAGAACATCCGAAAGCCGCCGCTTTGTGGTGAAAGCGACGGCAGTGCGATCACCCAGCGGCGATCGGAAGACCCGGAGCGCGAAGCCACTGGAGCAGCGCCGTACGGGTACGTACAGCGGCAGCGCCCTGGCGGCCGGGCCGGGGGAAGGGACTGGTTCCGACGGCTCTCCGTCGTCGGCCTGCGGGCTGTCGACCGCCGCGATCGCGGCTGCTTCGGAGGGGGTACGGCTCAAGTGCATGACGGTCCTCGGAAGGGTGTCGGTACGGCGGGGTGGTGCCGCCGCTCGCACACGCTATGCCCGGGGCAGGAGTGCGGGAGCCTTTCATTGACAGCCTGTTGACCCTCCGTGCCGCTCCTTTGACGACCTGTTGACACGGCCGCGGCATCGGGTGTCAGTGCCTGCGGCCGGGGCGGCCGGGGCGGCCGGGATGGTGGAGGCGGCCGAGGCGACGGGGGCGGCCGAGTCGGCCGATGCGGGTGCGCACGGGCTGCGGCAGAACCTCCGCCCCCCGGCTACGGCAGGACCCGCCCCCGGGGCTACGGCAGCACCCCCGCCCGCCGTGCCGCCACCACCGCCTCCAGCCGCGTGTGCGCCCCCAGCTTGCGCATGCCCGACCGCAGATAGCTCTTGACGGTCTCGGGCCGGAGGCCCAGCCGCTCCGCCGCGGCCGCGTTCGTCGCGCCGGAGGCCACGCACGCCAGCACGTCCACCTCGCGCGGTGACAGGTCCACGGCGGGCTCGGCGACGGGGTCCGAGGAGGAGGCCCGGGCCAGGCGGCCGCAGGCGGCCAGCAACTCCTGGCGCAGCGCGGGGTCCTGGACCCGCTGGGCCAGCGCGCGCAGCGCCCCGTGGGCCTCGCGGACCTCCTCCCACATCGCCGGGTCCGCCGTGGTCGGCTGCCGGGCCACCGAGAGCAGTTGGTGGACCTCGTCCCGTACGGCGAGGGTCTGTTCGAGATCCCGCGCCGCGTCCATCGCGGCGCTCAGTGACCGGTCGCCGAGCGCGAGCGGCCGCCGGAGCGCGCCGTAGAGGACGCCGCGCACCCGGCCCCGTACGACCACGGGCACGGCCATGACGGAGCGCAGGCCCTCCGCGGCCACCGCCGCGTCGTATTCATGGCTGATGACGTGCGAGGACTGGTAGTCGGTGACGGAGAGCGGCCGGGTCAGGGCGGCCGCCTTGCCGCCCAGTCCGCTGCCCGTACGGATGGCGAGCCCGCGCAGCGCGTGCGTCGTCGTGCCCGTCATGTCCGATATCCGGAACTGCCGCGAGCCCGTCGACAGCCCCCCGAAAGCGACCGAAAGACCCGTGTTCCTGCGCATCCGCAGCAGAGCGGCCCGGACTTCAGCCGCCCCGTCAGGATCACCCATCACTGCCTCCCCATCGTGGACGCGAAGTCGGAAGCTCCGTATCCCTGAAATATCCCTGAAGTGCGGCTACCCCCGTCCGGGGGTGGTGAGACTCAGATCACCGTCGCACGATGCTAACCAGCGGGCCGGTCACCCGCCCCGTGAACTGGAGGACACATGGAGCCCACGCAGCTGACGGACGCGGTGGAGGGCCCGGGCGGGCCCACGGCGGAGTTCCGCGCGGCGCGCGACTTCCTGCTCGCGCGGCGGACGGACTACGCGGCCGCGTACGAGGGGTTCAGCTGGCCGCGCCCGGCGGAGTTCAACTGGGCGCTGGACTGGTTCGACACCATCGCCGAGGGCAACGACCGCACGGCGCTGTGGATCGTCGAGGAGGACGGCGGCGAGGCGCGGCTGTCCTTCGAAGCGCTGCGGCGCCGCTCCGACCAGGTCGCCAACTGGCTGCGGGGGCACGGCGTCCGGGCCGGCGACCGCGTCGTCGTCATGCTCGGCAACCAGACCGAGCTGTGGGAGACCGCGCTGGCGGCCATGAAGCTGCGGGCCGTCGTCATCCCCGCCACCCCGCTGCTGGGCACCGCCGATCTCGCCGACCGCATCGAGCGCGGCCGGGCGGCACACGTGCTCGTACGGGCCGAGGACACCGGCAAGTTCGACGGCGTGCCCGGTGACTACACCCGGATCGCCGTCGGTGGCACCACCGCCCCCGGCTGGCTCGCCTACGAGGACTCCGCGACCGCCTCCGAGACCTTCACCCCCGACGGGCCGACCCGCGCCGACGACACGCTGCTCCTCTACTTCACCTCGGGCACCACCGCCCGCCCCAAGCTGGTGGAGCACAGCCACATCTCGTACCCCATCGGCCACTTGTCGACCATGTACTGGATCGGGCTGCGCCCCGGTGACGTCCACCTCAACATCTCCTCGCCCGGCTGGGCCAAGCACGCCTGGTCCAACCTCTTCGCGCCGTGGAACGCCGAGGCCACCGTCTTCGTGCACAACTACACCCGCTTCGACGCCGCCCGGCTGATGGCGGAGATGGACCGCTGCGAGGTCACCAGCTTCTGCGCGCCGCCCACGGTCTGGCGGATGCTCATCCAGGCCGACCTGCGCGCGCTGCGCACCCCGCCGCGCGAGGTGGTCGCGGCGGGGGAGCCGCTCAACCCCGAGGTGATCGAGACCGTGCGGCGGGCCTGGGGCGTCACGATCCGGGACGGCTTCGGGCAGACGGAGACCTCCGTGCAGGTCGCCAACCCGCCCGGCCAGGTGCTCAAGACCGGCTCCATGGGCCGCCCCAGCCCCGGCTTCACGGTCGTCCTCCTCGACCCCACGACCGGCCTCCCGGCCGACGAGGGGGAGATCGCCCTCGACCTCGGCGAGCGTCCCGTCGGCCTGATGACCGGCTACGCGGGCGACCCGGAGCGCACGGCCGAGGTGATGGGCGGCCGCTACTACCGCACGGGGGACATCGGCACACGCGACGCCGACGGGTACATCACTTATGTGGGCCGCGGCGACGACGTGTTCAAGTCCAGTGACTACAAGGTCTCCCCGTTCGAGCTGGAGAGCGCGCTCCTCGAACACGAGGCCGTCGTCGAGGCCGCGGTCGTGCCCGCACCGGACCCGCTGCGGCTCGCCGTGCCCAAGGCGTACATCGTGCTCGCCGAGGGCTGGGAGCCCGGCCCCGGCACCGCGAAGGCCCTCTTCGCGCACTCACGGGCCACGCTCGCCCCCTACAAGCGCGTCCGGCGGCTGGAGTTCGCCGAGCTGCCGAAGACCGTGTCCGGCAAGATCCGCCGCGTCGAGCTGCGCGAGCGCACCGCGCGGGGCGGCGGAGACGAATACCGAGAGGAAGACCACCGGTGACCACACCCGCGTACGCGGCCGGCAGCACCTCCGTCCCGCTGATCGACGACACCATCGGCGCCGACCTGGCCTTCACCATAGAACGCTTCGGTGACCGCGAGGCGCTCGTCGACGTCCCGAGCGGCCGCCGCTGGACCTACGCGGAGTTCGGCCGGGCCGTCGAGGAGGTCGCGCTGGGACTGCTCGCCAAGGGGGTGGCGAAGGGGGAACGGGTCGGGCTCTGGGCCGTCAACTGCCCGGAGTGGGTGATGGTGCAGTACGCCACCGCCCGGATCGGCGCCGTCATGGTCAACATCAACCCCGCCTACCGCGTCCACGAACTCGGCTTCGTCCTGCGGCAGGCCGGCATCGGCGTGCTCGTCGCCTCCGTCGAGCACAAGACCAGCGACTACCGCCGCATGATCGAGCAGGTCCGCGCCGACTGCCCGGCGCTGCGCGACGTCGTCTACATCGACGACCCCACCTGGGACGGGCTGCTCCGCCTCGGGGAGCGGGTGGCCCCCGGGCGGCTCACCGAGCGGGAGGCGCAGCTCGGCTGCTACGACCCGGTGAACATCCAGTACACCTCCGGCACCACGGGCTTCCCCAAGGGCGCCACGCTCTCCCACCACAACATCCTCAACAACGGCTATTTCGTGGGGGAGTCGCTCGGCTACACCGAGGCCGACCGGATCGCCGTGCCCGTGCCTTTCTACCACTGCTTCGGCATGGTCATGGGCAACCTCGCGGCCACCACCCACGGCTCCTGCGTCGTCATCCCGGCACCCTCCTTCGACCCCGCCGCCACCCTGCACGCGGTCGAACGCGAGCGCTGCACCTCGCTCTACGGCGTCCCCACCATGTTCATCGCCGAGCTGAACCTCCCCGACGCAGCCACCTACGACCTCTCCTCGCTGCGCACCGGCATCATGGCCGGCTCGCCGTGCCCGGAGGAGGTGATGAGGCGGGTCATGACGGAGATGCACATGGCCGAGGTCGCCATCTGCTACGGCATGACGGAGACCTCACCCGTCTCCACCCAGACCCGGGCGGACGACCCGGTGGAGCGGCGCACCGGGACGGTGGGCCGGGTCCTGCCGCACCTCCAGGTCAAGATCGTCTCCCCGGACGACGGCGCCACGCTCGCGCGCGGCGAGGCGGGCGAGCTGTGCACCCGCGGTTATTCCGTGATGCTCGGCTACTGGGGGGAGCCCGAGCGCTCCGCGGAGGCCGTCGACGCCGACGGCTGGATGCACACCGGCGACCTCGCGGTGATGGACGAGGAAGGCTACGTACGGATCGTCGGCCGCATCAAGGACATGATCATCAGGGGCGGGGAGAACGTCTACCCGAGGGAGATCGAGGAGTTCCTCCACTCCCACCCCAAGATCGCGGACGTGCAGGTCATCGGGGTCCCCGACGAGAAGTACGGCGAGGAGATCATGGCCTGCGTCGTCCTCCGCGACCCCGCCGCGTCCCTCAGCCGCGACGAGCTCGCCCGCTACTGCCGGGGCCGCCTCGCGCACTACAAGATCCCGCGCCATCTGTGGATCCTGGAGTCCTTCCCCATGACGGTCAGCGGCAAGGTCCGCAAGGTGGAGCTGAGGGAGCGGGCCGCGACGAGCCTGCTGACCGCCGCCCGCGCGAGCTGAGACGGCTGGAGGGCCCGCGATCCCCCGTTCATTGTCGCGGGCCCGCAGCAAGTCTGTGCCCGGCGGGGGCCGGAGTGCCACGCCGAGGCTCCGGTTCAGAGGAAGAATTGAGGTTGGCGGTGCGGTCCTCGGTCCGCGTGGTCAGGACGGGCCCCGCTCGACCAGCTCGTCGGCCGCCCGGTTCAGGGGTTGCGGAGTGCCCGTCAGATCCATGACGAACAGCGGCAGTCGGAGCTCCTCGGCACGCGATCTCGCGTCCCGCTCGTATCCCGCGAGGGAGAAGAAGGTGCCGGTCGCGGCGTCGGTCAGGCCGTGCAGCCACAGGCACTCGACCGCGCGCAGCGAGGTGGGCAGGGTGGTCGGGTCGACCCGGGCCACCAGGCCCTCGGCCCGCAGGTCGACCCCAGACCCGGCGGGGTCGCCGGGCCGGGTCACGGCCGTGAAGCCCAGCCAGGTCAGATACCGCTCGGCCGCCACGACCGCGTCCTCGGCGGTGCGGATGGCCACCGGGCGGAAGGCGGGCCGCAGCGCCTGCGGCTTCCCGTCGGCCGGGCCGCGCGCGGGCTCGACGGGCAGCCGCACCACCGTCCCGCAGGAACACCCGAACTCCGGTCGGGGCCACTGGTCCTGGCGGTCGCAGGCGGGGCAGCGGACCGCCACCCAGGAGTCGCGCCAGGTGCGGTGCACCAGTAACTCGGGCGAGGCGTCCGAAAGGACGGGCAGGGTGAGCGGGGCGCCGCACGCGCAGGGGAAGGTGGGCGGGGTGAAGGAGTGCTCCCGACGGCACGTCGGGCAGTGAACCGGCACGCTCTTGGCCATTTTCTCGGCTCCAGCAACGGGTCCGTAGGTGTGAGTACGGGCCCCATCGTCCACGATGAGGGCGCGCCGGGGGCGTGAATGGTGTCCTTGCCCGTATCGGGAGGCGCGAGCTGCCGTCGTGTGCCGGTCAGGCGCGCCCGGTTCAACAGGGGGGCTCGAACTCCCTTACGGAGTCGATGTTCGCGCCGTGCGGCGTGTTCGCCTCGCGCTCGATGAGGATCTCCACCAGCACCGGCCGGGACGTCGCGGCGGCCTCCTTGCGCGCCCACTCCACCGCCGTGCGGATGTCGCCGGGGTCCACGACGCGGCGCCCCGAACAGCCGTACGCCTCCATCAGCTTGACGTTGTCGGTGCCCGTCTCGTCGTAGTGGATGTCGACCTGGTAGTTCATGCCGTAGCCGGCCGACGCCTGGCGGATCAGGCCCAGGTATTCGTTGTTCAGCATGATCAGGACGAACGGGACGTCGTACTGCGCGGCGACCGCCAGCTCCTCGACCATGTACTGGAAGCTGTAGTCGCCCACGACGCCGACGACCTCGGTGTCGCCCCTGCCCTGGCCCTGGAGCGCCTTCCTCACGCCGATCGCCGCCGGGATCTCCCAGCCCAGCGGGCCCGCCTGCCCGCACACCTGGTAGCGGCGCGGCAGATGGGACTTCTGGTGCTGGCCGCCCCAGATCTGGTAGAGCCCGATGGCGGTGACGAAATACGTGTCGGGACCGAAGATTTCGTTGATCTCCTTGTAGACCCGGGGCGCCTTGACGGGCGTGCTGTCGAAGTCCTCCCGGCGCACCAGGGTCCGCTTGAGTTCCCGGCAGCGCTCCAGCCACGGGGCGATCGCCGGCCGGGCGCCGCGGGCCCGCGCGGCGTCCAGCAGGGCGGTGAGGAAGAGGCCGGCGTCGGAGACGATGCCGAGGTCCGGCTCGAAGACCTTGCCCAGCTGGGTGGGTTCGATGTCCACGTGGACGAACGTCCGCTCGCCGCGGTAGACGCCGAGGTCCGCGCCGGTGTGCCGGTCACCGAAGCGGGCGCCGACCGCGAGCACGAAGTCCGCCTCCAGGAAAGAGGCGTTGGCGTAGCGCTGCGAGGTCTGGATGCCGGTCGTGCCCATGTGCAGCTCGTGGTCGTCCTCGACGGCGCCCTTGCCCATCAGCGTGACCTGGAAGGGCACCCGCAGGAACTCCACCAGCTCGCGCAGCGCGGCCGACGCCTCCGCGAGGATCACCCCGCCGCCCGCCAGCACCAGCGGCCGCTCGGCGGCCAGCAGCAGGTCGAGAGCCGCCTCGACGCGCGGCGGGTGCGGGGCCACGGTGGCGACCGGCAGCCGGGAGTCGAGCGCGGGATCGTAGGAGATCTCCCGCAGCGCGACGTCGAGCGGGATGTCGATCAGCACCGGCCCGGGGCGGCCCTCGCGCGCGACGCGGAAGGCCTCGCGGAACACCCACGGGATCTGCCCGGCCTCCTTGACCTGCACGGCCCACTTGGTGACCGGCCGGACGATCTCCACGATGTCGACCGCCTGGAACGCCTCCTGGTGCAGCTTGGCCGACACCGCCTGCCCGGTCACGCACACCATGGGCACGGAGTCGGCGTACGCGGTGTAGAGCCCGGTGACCAGGTTCGTCGCCCCCGGGCCCGAGGTGGCGAGCGCGACGCCGACCCGGCCGTTCGTCCGGGCCCAGCCGTCGGCCATGTGCGTCGCGCCCTCTTCGTGACGGACAATCAGATGCTCGATGCCGCCCACCGTTTCCATCGCCTTGTACAGCGGCAGGATCGCGGCCCCGGGGCAGCCGAACGCGATGTCGACGCCTTCGTCCTTCATGATCCGTACGGCCGCCTCCATGGCGGGCACGCGTGCCGGGCCGCTCATGCGCGTCCCTCGCTTCGCTCGGGCCCGCCTTCGCGTGGCGCGCACCTTCCTTTGAATCGCTCGCTCCGCTCGCTCATGAGGCCACCCCCGAGAGCCGCTCGACGCCGCGCAGCAGGGCGGAGTGGTCGAGGGCGCCGTCGCCCTGCGCCCGCGCCGCGGCGACCAGCGTCGCGGCCACGGCACCGAGGGGGAGGGCGGCGCCGACGGAGCGGGCCGCTTCGGTGACGATGCCCATGTCCTTGTGGTGCAGGTCGATACGGAAGCCGGGAGCGAAGTCGTGGGCGAGGAAGTTGTGCCGCTTGCGTTCCAGCACCGCCGACCCGGCGAGCCCCCCGCCCAGCACCTCCAGTGCCGCGCCGAGGTCCACGCCCGACTTCTCCAGGAAGACGACCGCTTCCGCGCAGACCTGGATGTTGACCGCGACGACGAGCTGGTTGGCGGCCTTCACGGTCTGGCCACAGCCGTGCGTCCCGCAGTGGACGACCGTGGTGCCCAGCGCTCCGAACAGCGGCGCGGCCCGGTCGAAGTCGGCGCGCTCCCCGCCGACCATGATCGAGAGCACTCCCTCGACAGCACCCGCCTCACCGCCCGACACGGGCGCGTCCAGCACGCGGATGTCCCGCGCGGCGGCGGCCTCGGCCAGGGCGACGGACGTCCTCGGCGCGACGGTCGACATGTCGATCAGCAGCGTGCCGGGCGCGGCGTGGGCCAGCACGCCGTCCTCACCGAGGGCGACGGCCTCCAGCTGGGGGTCGGCGGGGAGCATCGTGACGACGATGTCGGCACCCCGGACCGCTTCCGCGACGGAGGCGGCGGGCGTGCCTCCGGCGGCGGCGAGCCGGTCGAGCTTGTGCTGCTCCAGGGTGTGGCCGGTGACGGCGTATCCGGCCTTGAGCAGGTTCTCGGCCATGGGGGATCCCATGATCCCGAGTCCTATCCAGGCGATCCGGGGGGTGGGCATCGGGGGTCCTTTCGATGGTGATGGTGATGGGGACGGGGATCGGGGCGGGGGATCAGGAGTCACGCGCCGCCCTGGCGGAAGTCCTCCAGCCAGCCGAACGCGTCGGCGCGCGGTGCTACGTACTCCAGACCCACCCACCCGCCGTAGCCCGCCTTCCCCAAGTGCCCCAGCAGCTCGGGGAAATCGAGGGCTCCGGAGCCGGGCGCGCCGCGTCCCGGGGCGTCCGCGATCTGGACGTGGCCCGTCACCGCGGCGTGGTCGTCGATCACGGCGCGCAGGTCCTCGCCGCCCATCGACAGGTGGTAGAGGTCCATCAGGAACCGCGCGTTGCCGAGGCCGCTCGCCGCGTTCACCGCCTCGACCAGCTCGACCGTCCTCGCCGCGCCGGTGAGGGGATACAGCGGTGACTCCACCGCGTTGAGCGCCTCGATCAGCAGCACCGCCCCCACCCGGTCCGCCGCGCGCGCCGCGCGCACGAGGTTCTCCAGGGCCAGCGCGTCCTGCGTCCGCGGGTCGACGCCCTGGACGCGGTTGCCGTAGAGGGCGTTGAGCGCCGTACAGCCCAGCGACGCGGCGAAGCCGGCGGCGACGTCGAGGTTCGCGCGGAAGGCGTCGGACGCCGCACCGGGGACGGAGAGCGCGCCCCGGTCGGGGCCGGGCAGCTGCCCGGCGAAGAAGTTCAGCCCGACGAGCTGGGTTCCCGCGTCGGTCAACGCACCGCGCAGCGCGTCGAGTTCGCGTTTCTCCGGCACGGGCCGGCCGGGCCAGGGCCACCACAGCTCGACCGCCGTGAAGCCGGCCGCGGCCGCTGCGGCGGGGCGCTCCAGGAGGGGGAGTTCGGTGAGGAGGATCGACAGATTCACAGCGAAGCGCGGCTCCGGGAGATCCACGAGAAAGACCTCACTTCCGTATGATGGAATTTGAATTCTGCTCAACGGAAGCGTGCATGCGGGCCGGAAGGGCTGTCAAGGGGAGCCGCGGAGCTACCGTGTGCGCATGCTGCGATTGCGAGTGGAGTTCACGACCGAGCCCTTCGACCTCGACGAGGCGCCGCCCCACGCGGAGGCGGCCCGGGAGGTCCTCCAGGGAGCCGACCTCGACGCCGTGGACGTCGGCCCGTTCGGCACTGCCGCGGAGGGCCGCGCCGAGGTGGTGCTGGCCACCGTCGACGAGGTGCTCCGCGAGTCGCTGCGCGCCGGTGCGACGCGGGTGTCCCTCCAGCTCAACGTGGTCGGCGAGGATGGCTCGTGACCGCCGCGGACGACGCCTTCCGCGCCGCCGTCCGGCCGCTCGTCGACGCCATGGGCGGCGAGATGATCGACCCGGACCGCGCCCTGGGCGACGACGTGCTGCTGTCCTGGGAAGGACGCGCCGTCGTCGCCGTACGCCTGCCCCACCTGTCCGACTCCCTCGACCGCATCCTCGCCGACCTCGAACGCCGGCACGGCCTGCCGCTGTCCGAACTCGACCGCAAGACCAAGCAGTCGGTCGTACGGGGCCTGGAGGCGCGCGGCGCCTTCTCCGTGCGGCACGGCGTCGAGACCGTGGCGTCGGCGCTGGGTGTGAGCCGCTTCACCGTCTACAACTACCTCAACCGGGAGAACTCCGCCCGGAGCGACGGGCGCCAGGCGGAATAGCGGGCCGCGGAATTCAACAAACTGTTGACGCCGTGTTCTTCGAGGCGTTAGCTATGCGCAGCCCTTCCACGCCCACCGACGAGCGGCCACGGAGGCACCCGTGACTTCGAGTCCGACGCCGGGGCTCACCCGGTTCAACACGGTGGCGGACAGCGCGGCCCGCACCGCACTCCGCGAGATCTGCGCCAGCCGGACCTGGGCGAGCGCCCTGCTCGCCCACCGGCCCTATCCGGACACCGCCGCCCTGTGCGCCGCCAGTGACACCGCCATGGCCGCCCTGACCCCGGCCGACCTCGCCGAGGCGATGACCGGCCATCCGCCCATCGGACGCCCCACCCCGGGCGATGCCGTGTCCGCCCGCGAACAGCGCGGCATGGCGGACGCGCCCGCCGCCCTCCAGGCGGAGATGCTCGCGCGGAACCTCGCCTACCAGGAGAAGTTCGGGCACGTCTTCCTCATCTGCGCCACCGGCCTCACCGCCGGACAGCTGTACGACGCGATCCGTAACCGGATCGACAACACGCCGGAACGCGAACGCGAGATCGTGCGGACGGAACTCGGCAAGATCAATCGCATCCGGCTGACCCGCCTCGCGGAAGGACCACGGGAGGCGGCCGCGACACCGGAGCCCGACGACGGAGGAGCGCCACCATGAGCGGCGGGACACCCCACGTGACCGTCTCCACCCATGTCCTGGACACCACCGCCGGCCGCCCGGCCCGGGACGTCACCGTCGAGCTGTCCGTACGGGAGAAGGCCGACGGCCCCTGGGAACCGGCCGGCAACTCGACCACCGACGCCGACGGCCGCTGCAAGGACTTCCCCGCGCTCCCCGCGGGCACCATTCAGGCAAGACTGTTCTTCGCCGTCGAGCCCTATCTCTCCCTCTCACCTCACCGCGAGCGGGCCGGGGACCCGGCCTTCTTCCCCGAGGTGGCGATCGCCTTCGCCGTCACCCCGGGCGAGCACTATCACGTACCGCTGCTGCTCAACCCGTTCGGCTATTCCGTTTACCGAGGGAGCTAGCGACCGCAATGCCCATCCTTGGCCAGAACCAGTACGGCAAAGCCGAGACCCGCGTCCTGAAGGTCACCCGCGACGGTGCCACCCACCACCTGAAGGACCTCAACGTCTCGGTCGCGCTCTCCGGGGACATGGAAGACGTCCACCTCTCGGGTTCCAACTCCCGCGTCCTGACGACGGACACCACCAAGAACACCGTGTTCGCCTTCGCCAAGGAGCGCGGCATAGCCTCGGCCGAGGCGTTCGGCGTCCACCTGGCCCGGCACTTCGTCGTCAGCCAGCCGGCCGTCAGGACCGCGCGCATCAGGCTGGAGGAGTACGCCTGGGAGCGCATAGCCACCCCGGGGGAGCGGCAGCACTCCTTCGTCCGCGCGAACCAGGAGACACGCACCGCGCAGGTCACCTTCGACGGGCGCACGTGGCAGGTGATATCCGGGCTCAAGGACCTCGTGGTGCTCAACACCACCGACTCCGAGTTCCACGGCTTCGTCAAGGACCGCTACACCACACTCCAGGAGACCCACGACCGGATCCTGGCCACCCAGGTCCACGCCCGGTGGCGGCACGCCCGGTTCGACGACACGGCCAGACACCCGGACTGGAACGGCAGTTACCGGGCCACCCGGGAGCACCTGCTGACCGCGTTCGCCGACACGTACTCCTACTCCCTGCAACAGACGCTCTTCCGGATGGGCTCGCGGGTCATCGACCGCCGCCCCGAGATCGACGAGATCCGCCTCTCGCTCCCGAACAAGCACCACTTCCTGGCGGATCTCGAACCGTTCGGCCTCAAGAACGACAACGAGGTCTACTTCGCGGCCGACCGCCCGTACGGCCTCATCGAGGCCACCGTCCTGCGCGAGGGCGCCGAGCCCGCCATACCGGTGGACCTGACGAACCTCCCGTGACCCGACTGCGAGGGATCATCACCGTGGCCGCACCACCGCAAGCACCGCACGCACCCGAGCGGACCGTCATCGAGAACTGCGCCGTCGCCACTGTCGACGCCCAGGACACGGAACACCCCAGCGGCCACGTCGTCGTCGCCGGGAAGCGGATCGAGTCCGTGGGCCCCGGGCCGGCGCCCGAGGGCCTGACCGGAGTCGTCCGCCGCGTCGACGGCACCGGACACCTCGTCACTCCCGGCCTCGTCAACACCCATCACCACTTCTACCAGTGGCTCACCCGCGGCCTCGCCCAGGACTCCCCGCTCTTCGACTGGCTCGTCGCCCTCTACCCCACCTGGGCCCGGATCGACGAAGAGATGGTGTACGCCGCCGCGCAGGGCTCCCTCGCGATGATGGTCCGGGGCGGTGTCACCACCGCCATGGACCACCACTACGTCTTCCCCCGCGGCTCCGGCGACCTCCTCGGTGCCGAGATCCGGGCCGCGCGCGAGATGGGCGTGCGGTTCAGCCCGACCCGAGGCTCGATGGACCGCGGGAAGTCCGACGGCGGCCTGCCCCCCGACTTCGCGGTCGAGACCACCGAGGCCGCGCTGATCGCGACCGAGGAGGCCATCGACACCTACCACGACCCGGCCTTCGACTCGATGCTGCGGATCGGCGTCGCCCCCTGCTCGCCCTTCTCCGTCTCCACCGAACTCCTCCGCGAGGCGGCCGTGCTGGCCCGCCGCAAGGGCGTGCGCCTGCACACCCACGGCTCGGAGACCGTCGAGGAGGAGCAGTTCTGCAAGGAACTGTTCGGCATGGGACCCACCGACTACTTCGAGTCCACCGGCTGGCTCGGCGACGACGTGTGGATGGCCCACTGCATCCACATGAACGACACCGACATCGCGGCCTTCGCCCGCACCGGCACGGGCGTGGGCCACTGCCCCTCCTCCAACGCCCGGATCGCGGCCGGCACCGCCCGCGTCCCCGACCTGCTGCGGGCCGGCGTCCCCGTGGGCCTCGGCGTCGACGGCACCGCCTCCAACGAGTCCGGGGAACTGCACACCGAACTCCGCAACGCCCTGCTGATCCACCGGCTCGCGGGCGGCGCCGACGCGCTGAATGTGCGTCAGGTGCTGCGGATGGGGACGTACGGCGGGGCCCAAGTCCTCGGCCGCGCGGCCGAGATCGGCTCCCTGGAGCCGGGCAAGCTCGCCGACCTCGTGCTCTGGAAGCTCGACGGACTCGGGCACTCGACCATCGCCGACCCCGTCGCGGCCCTGGTGCTCGGCGCCGCCGCCCCCGTGACCCTGTCCCTGATCAACGGCCGGCCGGTCGTCGAGGACGGCAGGCTGACCACCGTCGACGAGGACGCCATCGCCCGTGGCGCCCGCGACGCCTCCCGCCGCCTGGCACGCATCGCCGCAGGAGACTGACCCCCCGCTCTGACGCCGGTCCGGCGCGGACCGGCCCGAGACCCGGCGGAGGGGGACGGCCCTCGGCCGGGCCCGTCGGACCTCCGGGTCCCACGGGCGGCGGACCGGGGCGCCCGCACGACGGCGCCCCGGTCCGTACCCACTTCGCACCACCACCCCCTCACGTACACCCTCGCAACGCCGCCTCCCTGAAGCCGTGTCACATCGGCGACACGAAAATCGACAGGAGGAACCGCCGTGGCCGCAGTGCCCAGGTTCACCGAGCGAAGCACCGAGCCGGCCGCAGCGGGCGGCGACAGCGGCGATGTCCACCCGGTGGACCGGCTCCTGCCACCGGGGAGGCTGCTGGCAGGCGGCTTCCAGCACGTCGCCGCGAGCTACGCGGGCGTGGTCGCGCCACCCCTTGTCCTGGGCGCGAACCTCGGGCTCTCCCCGCTCCAGATCACCTTCCTGGTGAGTGCCGCGCTCTTCACCGCCGGCATCGCGACCCTGCTCCAGACGATCGGCTTCTGGAAGGTCGGGGCCCGGCTGCCCTTCGTCAACGGCGTCTCCTTCGCGGGCGTCGCCCCCATGGTCGCCGTCGCCAACGCCCAGCCCCACAAGGGGGACGCGCTGCCGGTCATCTACGGTGCCGTGATCGTGGCCGGCGTCCTCGGCTTCGTCCTCGCCCCCTACTTCTGCCGGCTCGTCCGCTTCTTCCCGCCCGTCGTCAGCGGCACCGTCATCACCCTGATCGGCATCACGCTGTTGCCGGTCGCCTTCACCTGGATCCAGGACGGCAACCGGGACCATCCCGCCTCGCTCACCGACCTCGGGCTGGCCGGGGCGACACTCGCCGTCGTCCTCGGGCTGCGCAGGCTGCTGCGCGGCTTCCTCCAGCAGATCGCCATCCTCCTCGGCCTGGCCGTCGGCACCCTGATCGCCATCCCGGTCGGCGCCGTCGACTTCACCCCCGCCGAGCACGCCCGGCTCGTCGGCTTCCCCAGCCCCTTCCACTTCGGCGCCCCGCACTTCGCGATCTCCGCGATCGTGTCGATGTGCGTGCTCATGCTGGTCTGCATGACCGAGAGCACCGCCGACATGCTCGCCCTCGGCGAGGTCGTCGGCCGCGAGGCGGACGAGAAGGTCATCGCGCGCGGCCTGCGCGCCGACACGCTCGGCACCGCCGTCAGCCCCCTCTTCAACGGCTTCGCCAACAGCGCCTTCGCCCAGAACATCGGCCTCGTCGCGATCACCCGCGTCCGCAGCCGCTTCGTCGTCGCGGCCTGCGGGCTGATGTTCGTACTCCTGGGCCTGAGCCCGGTCTTCGCCTCCCTCATCGCCGTCGTACCCCGCCCGGTCCTCGGCGGCGCGGGCATCGTCCTCTTCGGCAGCGTGGCGGCCAGCGGCGTCAACGTCCTGCTCAAGGCGGGCCTGGACCGGGGCGACAACCTGCTGGTCGCGGCGACGTCGCTGGGCGTCGGGCTGATCCCCGTGATCTCCGACAAGTTCTACGACGGCGCAGGGATCCCCGAGACCCTGAAGATCATCCTGAACTCGGGCGTGAGCGCGGGCTGCATCTCGGCGGTGGCCCTGAACCTGCTCTTCAACCACGTGGGGCGGGGGCGGGAGGCTCCGGGGGAGGAGTGTACGGAAGACCCCGTCATCCCAAGGCCCAGGCCCCGCCTGGCCCGTCGAGCCACACTCGCTGTCCGCCGGCGGTCACCGTGAGGCCGAAGCGGGAGTGATCGGGTGCGCCGTGGCCGATCCACCAGCGGTGGGCGGCGCGGGCTTCGTCCCAGAGCCGGCGGGGACCGGACTGCCAGACGCGCGCGGTGTCCCCGTCACGGAACAGCACGCACGCCCATGAGCGGTCGGTGAGTCCGTAGAACCAGACGGGCCGCGCACCGTCGCGCTTGTCCGCCACCACACGCACACAATCCGGCACGCGGAGCCCCAGCGCGAACTGCTGGGCATCGAACCGCCCGCCCACGAAAGCGGATTCCGCGATGTCGCCGGCCGACTCCTCGCCATCGGCCACACTGCCCGTGACGTACTCGTCGTGCACCACGGGCGGAAGGCGCTGCGCCCGGAGCTTCATGAACTCCACGGGCCCGGTGAACTTCCCGGTGGCGCGGTCCCCTTCCTGCGAGACGACCAGGCGGGCCACCGCGTCGGAGTTGCCGAAGTGCATCCCCCACGGTGCCGTGATCACCCCGCCGGGCCGGCACTGCTCCACCCACGCGAACGGAATGGACCGGAGACCGCACGTCGCGATGATCCTGTCGTACGGGGCCCCTTCGGGAAACCCCTGGAACCCGTCGCCGTGGACAACCCGGGCAGGCGTCCCGAACCGTACGAGTGCCGCCCGCGCGGCGGCCGCCACGCTCACGTCCACTTCCACCGTGACGATGTTCCGCGCACCGGTCCGGTGAGCCAGCAGCGCGGCGTTCCAGCCCGTGCCGGTACCGACTTCCAACACCCGGTGTCCCGGCCGGACATCGAGATCACGGAGCATGGAGAACACGACGCTCGGCATGGGCGCCGAGCTGGTGGAGACCCTGCCGGGCGCCGTTCCGGAGTGCTCTCCGTCGTCCCACTGCGTGACCACGGGGACATCGGCGTCCGCGAACCCCTGCCACGCTTCGGGGTCGTCGGCCCTGCTGACGGCAATGCTCCGCCCGGCGCCCATGTCGTACGGCCACATGAGATCGGGCAGAAACGCGGCCCGGGGCACGGCGGCGAACGCGGCTGCCCACTCGGCCGAAAGGGCACCGGCGGCCGTGAGGGGCGCGCCCCAGCTCGGCCAGGCCGGGGCGCTCGTGGGTACTCACCGGACGGAAGCCCGAGACGCCTTCGGCGGATTGGGCACGCCGGGCCCACTGCTGTGAGGCACGGAGACGACGGCCCAAGGGTGGGTGGGAATGATCAGCACGGGTGCACCTCCTGGCGTGTCGGCTCCGGTGCTTCGCTGTGGGGCTGGGGCTCGTGAACGTCGACGCCTGGACGGTGCCGGATGCTGGTGTCCGGGAGGCCCGTGTCAGTGCGGTGTTGAGTGCACCGGCACGGAGGGTACGCCATGGACCCGGTGGAGAAGCCGGGCCCCGGGCTTCGCTTCACCACGAGCACGCCGTCGGTTCCGTTTGTGGCGATCAATCGGGTCAGTTGTGCCCGTGCTTCGCTTGTCATCGTGCCTCGCCTGCCCTTTCTTCCTGGCTTGCGGGCCAACCTGGGAAGCGGAGCGGCGGTTGTCTGTGGCACTTCGGCTATCCGCCGGACGGAAGTGCCCTGAGTGATCGTTCAGAACGGGAGGCCCACCACGTCGGCCATGGTCCGCATCTCGGCCGTCAAGGTGCGGCGCCCCTTGACCACCCGTTCGAGGATCACGCGAGCGTACCGCTGGTTCGGCAGCCACTCCGGACTGTCGTTGTTGATCTGCCCGAGCTTGTCGAACGCTTCCGTGTACTGGCCTGTCTTGGCGTATGCGTCGGCGACATCCAAAAGGTGACGGTTGCGATTGTTGGACGTCGGCTTGAGCCCCGTTGCGGGGATTGCCTCGGCCAGCCTCAGGACCAGGTCCGGCCTGTCCGCGACGCTCGCGTTCTCCGCCCTCTTGAGAGCCACCGTGGTGGGCCCGAACGTCCTCAGGAAGTCGTTCTCCGGGGAGTGTTCCCTGCCGAGCGCGACGGCGGCCGCTTTGGCGAACCTGAGAGCGTCGGCGGCATCCCCCGGCTGGGAGTTGCGGACGGCTGCGGCGGATACCCGAAGGAGCATCCACCCCCACGTGCTCAGCTCCGCCGGAGTCGCACGGGAGATTTTGGGCTCTGTCTCGTCCGCCCACTTCACGGCCAAGTCGTACGCCTTGCTCAACTCGCCTTGGCGCAGGAGAAGCCAGCATTGTGTGTTGATCGTGGCAGCAGCCTCCATGCGGTCTGCCGCATCGTCCAGAGCGCGCTCCAAAGCCGTCTCAGCGGCAGTGAACTGGCGTGTCTGGACCATGAGCCACCCTGCGAGCTGCAAGAGCCGCACTCGGACGGCCCTGCCCTCCGGCCCCAGTGCCTCGGCTTCCTGGAGCAATCGTGGCAACAGCACGGACAGGGCGTCGTACTCGTCACTCGAGAACAGTGGCGAGATCTCCTGGGCGGCGTTGCGCACTCCCGCGACCGTGGGTGGTTCGTCGTCCGCCCAAACCGTCAGCGGCGGTCGTTCAATGGCGTTCCGGACTTCGGCCCACCGATCCACGGTCGCTGTGCTCGGGTCTTCCTCGTGCGGTCCTGCGGCCAGGAGCATGGTCGGTACACGGAGCGCGACGGCGAGCATCCGCAGCGTCTCCAACCGTGCCCCTTCACGATCGCCTTGTTCAAGCTTCCGAATGGTCGAGAGCGAAACCCCCGATGCGGCGGCCAACTCCCTTTGCGACAAGCCCCTACGCTTACGAACGGTCTTCACGTTCTCGCCAGCGTTGCTCATGTCACGAGGGTACGTCGCAGGGCGGGGGACAGGCTCTGTGCGGTGGGGGACGGACAGCCGGCTCGCGGCTACGGCGGAACCGCCCGATGTGGTCGCCTACGCACGACGCACCGGTGTTCCCGTTCGTGTCCTGTGGCCGACCGGGGCAAGGAGGGCTTGAGGACGTGGTTGAGACTGAGCGCCCCATCATCGCGTGGAGAGGACAAGTCGCATGACCGACGACCGGCACGCCAAAGGTTCCGTCGGCTACCTCATGGAAATGGGCGCTCTCAAGAGGGCGAAGCGATCAGGGTGGTGGATCGCCGGGGTCAAGGACCCAGAGACGATCGCCGAGCACAGTTTCCGTACCGCCGTGGTCGGTTCCGTCCTCGCGATGATGGAGGGTGCCGACCCCGCGAAGGTCGCCCTTCTGTGCACCTTCCACGACACTCAGGAGACCCGGGTCGGAGACATCCCCTGGATCGGCCGGCGCTATCTCACGGCCGCCAAGAACGAGGACGTCACCGCCGATCAGGTCGCGGACGCGCATCCGGCGGTAGCGGCAGGAATTCAGGCCGTCGTCGACGAGTACGAGAACGGCGATTCGATTGAGGTCATGGTCGCCCGTGACGCGGACAAGCTGGAGTGCATGATCCAGGGGCTCGAATACCTGGAGCAGGGATACAGCAACGCCCGCGAGTGGGTCGACAGCACCCGGGCCAAGCTCAAGACAGCCTCTGCCATCAGCCTCGCCGACGCCGCGCAGACGATGTCGTCGGTCGAGTGGCAGCGCACCTACCTGCGCTGACGGGCCGCCCCGAGTGACGGCGGTACGGGGCGGCCCGGTGGTTCGCCCGGATGTTCATCCCGGCGAACCACCGCGAAACGCCGGTGTCAGGGACGCACCAGGATGCCCGCCGTCCCGAAGGCGTGGGACGACGTGTAGTGGTCGTCGCCTCGGAAGGTGGCGACATAGCCATTGGTCAGCGTACCGACGCTGGACGTGCCCAGACGGAGAGGGCCGGTGCACGCGGCCTCGCCTTCGGCGTTGGTGTAGGCGCGGCAGATCTCCGCGCCCCCCGGGGTGGTGAAGTCGACGCGCTTGTCCGCCAGGGGACTGCCGTCGTTGACGTCGTGCAGGTAGGCCCGGACCCCGATACTCGGCGGGAACACATCGGCGCCTGCCTGCGTGGTGGTGATGCGCGTCCCGTGACGTTCGTGAGAACCGTGCTCCCCGTGCGCCGAGGCCGCTTGCGTGCCTGCCAGGACAGTGACGGCGGCGAGCATCGTGGCGCCGAACCAGGACCGTACGGACATGAAGTCTCCTTGGGGGGAACACAGAAGCCGGATGATCGGCTGCTCATACAGGGCGATTAACGGCGCGCCGGGGTGCAGGTTACGGTCCTGTCCCCGGTCGGCAGCCTGGCGGGCCTCGGAGGGATGCAAGGCGCGCCGCCCACTCGTCGGGCCAACTGCCCGTGCTGTGACCGGCATTGACATAACCTCTCTCTGCATTACCGTCTGCCCTGTGCTGTATCTCGTGGCGCTCCCTCCCACCGATTCCGTCACCGAGGGTTACCTGCCCGCCGCCGCCCGGCTGGGGCTGGATGTCACACTGCTCACCGATGCTCCGGACGCGCACCGGCGGGCCTATGCGCACTGCGGTGGGCCCTCCTGGCCCCGGCTCGACATCGTCGACTGTCAAGTGCGGGACTTCCGCGAGGTGATCGCCGGGATTTCGGCACGGGACCGGCGGCCGGAGGCCGTGTTCACCAACTCCGACCATCTCCAGGTCCAAGTGGCGTTGACCGCCGACTGGTTCGGCCTGCCGGGCAAGGACTGGAGGGCCGCGCTGCGGACCAAGAACAAGGCGCTCCTGCGCCGCGCTCTGGCCGAGGCGGGGGCGGAGAGGGTGTGGAGCACCGAGCTGACACACGCGTGGGACGGAGGCGAACCACCGCACTACCCCTGCGTGGTGAAGCCCCGGGAGGGAGTGGCCGGCGAGGACTCCGCGCTCGTCCACGACCGGGAACAACTGGTCCGGCACTGCCGAAAGGTTCGCTCACGGCGCCCGGGCCTGCCCTTGGTGGCCGAGGAGTATCTACCGGGGCCGTTGCACACCCTGGAGACACTGGGCGACGGGCACACCCTGCACGTCCTCGGCTCCTTCCGCGACACGCTCGCGCCGCTGCCGTACTTCACCCTGCGCCGGTCGGACCTGCTGCCCGCGCCGTCGCGGCCGCACGCCGAGCAGGTCGTCGACCGGCTGCGGGCGCTCGGCGTCGCCTTCGGTGCTTGCCACACCGAGTACGTCGTCCAAGGCGACCGTATCCGCATCATCGAGGTCAACTACCGCACCATTGGCTCTCGGGGCGATCTGGACCTCGCCGACGCACTGGGCATTCCGCTTTTCGAGCATGTCCTGCGTACCCACCTGGGTGAGCGGCTCCCCGCCGACCTCGGCGTCAGGTCACCTCGCCGACTGCGCATCGAGTACGTGAGCGCCGGACGCGGCGGAATCCTCAAGGCGGCGCCCGCGGCGACGGAATGCGAACGGGAGGGGGTGCGGCTGGCCTACCGACCGTTGCGCGAGATCGGCGAGGAGCACCCTCTTTATCACTCCGACCGCGACTTCCTCGGCGTCCTGGTGGCCACCGGAGCCGACGAGCAGCGCGTCGACCGTGCCGTGGCCGCCTTCCTCGCCGCCCGGCGTTGGGAGATCGCGTGACTGCGCCCTGACGCATGTCCGGTCCGTTCTGCCGGCACGCGAGGTCCGAAAGACCGGAAGGAGACCACGGATGGACACGCCGGTCGCGGTCGCGGGACCCTCCGCGTGGCAGGGCGCGACGCTGAAGGAACGGGACTGGCTCATCCCTGCGTACCCTCCGCAGCCAGGCCGGGACGGTGCCGGTCCGGTGGCCCGGGCCGCGCGGTGTCTGCATGACGGTCCCGGGCTGGCGGTGGTACGCGGCCTCGGCCTCGATGGGTTGACCGACGACAAGTGCGTCGAGGCGTGCCGGCGGTTCATGGCTCCGCTGGGCGACGCGCGCCCCGTGGACCCGGACCACCCGGGCGACAGTCTGGTGACGGCCGCGGCCCCCGCCACCGCACCCCCGGCACGCGCACACGGCCCCGAGGGAGATCTCGCCCTGCACACCGACCGGGCGAGGTTCCCCGGACCTCCACGGCTGCTGGGCATGCTGTGCGTCCGCCCGGCGCGCCACGGCGGCGAGTCGGTGCTGGTCAGCGGCCACGCCGTACACAACGTGCTGCTCAGGTCCCGGCCGGATGTCCTGCCTGATCTCTACCGGGAGTTCCACTTCGGCCGGGGGCCGGGCTTCGAGCGCACCTACCCCGTCTTCCGGCGCGGCGCCGGCCGCCTGATCGTGCAGTACAACCGATACTGGATCACCCGCGGCCAGCAGGAGCACGGAACCCCGCTGTCCACCGCCCAGGTTGCCGCTCTGGACGCCGTTGACGAGATCCTGGCGGATCCGCGCATGGCCCTGCGCGTGCGGCTGCGCCGCGGTGATCTGCTGCTGGTGGACAACACGGCCGTCCTGCACGGCAGGACCTCGTTCACCGACCCGCCCCCACCGCACGCCGGCCGCTGCCTGGTGCGGGTGTGGGCCGACTGAGCCGTTCTCCGGCCTCCGGCGTCGACATGTGCCTCGGGCCAGGCCCGCGGGCAGGGGCCGGGCGACCCGCTCATCCGGACCCGCACCGGCGACCGGCCCGCGGACCGTTCACCGCGGAAATCCCAGACACACCCGGCACCGACAGCCACCCCGCACCTCAACCCGGGCAAAATGGGCGAAATCATCGCCCCCGGAGAGGCCCGCCGTGGATCAGTCAGCCGAGACCCTCGCCCCCACGGACCCGCGTCCGGGGCGCCGGAAGTTCGTCTTCCCCAGCGCCCTCACCGTCCTCGCCGTCGTCACGGTCGTCGTCTGGGCGCTCACCTTCGTCATCCCCTCCGGCGCCTACCACCGCAACGACACCGGCAAGCCCCTCCAGGGCACATACCACCGCGAGGCCGCGCCCGGGAACTTCGTGCACCGGCTCGGTGATCTCTTCCTCTCCCCGGTCAACGGCCTCTACGGCATTCGCGACGGCAAGTCCGGGCAGGTCGCCCCTGACGCGGTCGGCACGCTCTACGGCAGTGCCGGGGTCTTCCTCTTCGTGCTGGCCATCGGCGCGTTCATCACGGTCGTCTTCGCCACCGGCGCCCTGGACCGCGGCATCGAACGGCTCGCCCACCGGCTGCGCGAGCGCGGGGCCCTGCTGATCGCCGGGGTGATGGCGGTCTTCTCGCTGCTCGGCACCGTCGAGGGCTTCGCGGAGGAGACCCTCGGCTTCTACGGCCTGATCGTGCCGCTGATGCTCGCCCTCGGCTACGACCGCATGGTCGCCACCGGCGCCATCATCCTCGGCGCGGGCGTCGGCGTGCTGGCCTCGACCGTCAACCCCTTCGCCACCGGCGTCGCCTCCTCGGCCGCCGACGTCTCGCTCGGCGACGGCATCGTGCTGCGCTTCGCGATGTGGATCGTGCTCACCGCCGTGACCATCGGCTACGTCCTGCGGTACGCGCACAAGGTGCGTACGGACCCCGCCCGCTCCCTGGTCGGCTTCCTGCCCGGGGACCGCGAGCTGGCGGCGGAGGCCGAGGAGCCGCCCGAGCTGACGGGACTGCAGAAGGGCGTGCTCGCCGCGGTGACCCTGGTCTTCGCCTTCATGATCTTCTCGGTGATCCCCTGGGCGAGCGCGCTCACCGGGAAGGCCGACGCGACACCGTACGGCTGGGAACTCGGCTGGTCCTTCGCACAGTTGGCGGCCCTCTTCCTCGTCGCGGCCGTACTCATCGGCGTCGTCGCCCGGCTGGGCGAGCAGGAGCTGAGCGCGCGGGTCGTCCAGGGCGCGGGCGACTTCATCGCCCCCGCGCTGACCATCGTGCTCGCCCGCGGCGTCACGGTCATCATGAACAACGCGCGCATCACGGACACCGTCCTGCACTCCATCGAGGGCGCCGTCTCCGGCACCCCGGCGGCGCTCTTCGGGATCATGGTCTACATCGTCAATCTCCCGCTGGCGTTCCTCATCCCCTCGACCTCCGGCCACGCCACCCTCGCGATGCCCATCCTCGCGCCGCTCGCCGACTTCGCGGGCGTCGCGCGCTCGGTGGTGGTCACGGCCTGGGAAGCGGCGAGCGGCGTGATGAACCTCTGGGTGCCCACCACCGCCGTCATCATGGGTGGCGTCGCGCTGGCCAAGGTCGGCTACGACAAATACCTGCGGTTCGTCTGGCCGCTGCTGCTCCTCCTGTCCGTCCTCGTCTGCGCCTTCGTGGCCCTGGGCGCGGTCGCCGGCTGAGCGGCCGCGCCACCGGCGCTCACAGCCGGATGTCCTGCCCGTCCGCGGCCACCTCCACGAGCGCCGCCGCCAGCGCGGAACGCTCGCGCGAGGCGGGGTCCGCGGCCGGGTTGGTGTTGTTCAGATGGGTGTAGAGACAGCGCACGCCCGTGCGGCCGCGCAGCCGGGCCAGCGTCCCGCCGGGGCCGCTGATGGGGAGGTGGCCCATCGCGCGGGCCCCCGGGCCGTGGCCCGTCCTGCGCTCCATCTCGTCCTCGCTCCAGAAGGTGCCGTCGAGGATCACGCACCCCGCCCCTGCCAGCGCGGCCTCCAGCTCCGCGGGCCACCGGGCGAGCGACGGGGCGTAGACGGCGGCCGCGCCCGTGACGGTGTCGTCGAAGCGATAGGCCACCACCCACGGCCCGGCCCGGTCGGAGGCGGCCGCGTAGCGCGGCCGCTTGTCGCTCACGGGGACCGCGGTGACGCGCAACCGGCCGTCGCCCAAGGAGAGTCCACCGGCGAGCGGCCGCCAGCGGGCCCCGCCGTACGGAGCGAGCAGGCCGCGCAGCGGGAAGTCCTCGGCGAGTGAGGCCGTCACGGCCGCCGGGGCGACGAGGTCGAGGTCCGCGCCCTCGCGCAGCGCCAGCAGCCCGGCCGTGTGGTCGAGCTCGCCGTCCGTGAGGAGCACGCCGCGCAGCGGGGTGTGCCGGGTGCCGGGCGGCGGGGAGAGCTCGGGGGTGGCGAGGATCTGCGCGCGGATGTCGGGGGAGGCGTTGACGAGATACCAGGCGCCGGGCGAGGCGCTCACCGCCAGGCACTCCTGGGTCCGCCAGACCGCCGGGCCCGCGGCCCGTGCCCGGCGGCAGCCGGGGCAGGCGCAGTTCCACTGCGGCAGCCCGCCGCCCGCCGCGGTGCCCAGAACGCGCAGCCTCATCGCCGCCCCCCCCCTCTGCCGTCAGCCCAGCAGCCCGTACACCTGGAGCACCCCGGAGAACGTCGGTACGTACACCCTGCCGCCTGCGACCGTCGGCGGCGCGAACTTCGCGAACAGGCCCACGTCGTCGCGGGCCGCGTTCATCTTGCTGTTCCACACCTCCTGGGTCAGGTCGGTGGCCTGGTAGGCGCGGAAGACGCCCTCGACCACGGCCTGGTTGGCGTTGTCGCGGTACGGATGCGTCGCCCAGACCAGGCCGGTCGCCGGGTCGTCGCCGTCGGCGGAGACGGACAGGATGCCGCCGGGCATCCCGGGCGCACCGCCCGGCACGCCCTTGGGGTCGGTGGTGGTGCTCGTCGAGACGGGCGTCGTCCCGAGCGTGCCGCCGGTGAAGCGGTAGGCGCGCAGGAAGGCGTTCTCCGGCCATACGTACACCCAGGGCCCGCCACCGCCCCGGAAGTTCCAGTGCACCGCGCCGCCGTGGATGTGGTGACTGTCGCGGTCCGGTGCGACCACCTGGAAGCTCTGCACGATCTGGCTGTCCGAACCGGCCTGGAAATGACCCATGTCGCCGGTGTCCAGCAGATAGAACTTGCCCGCCTTGCCACCGCCCAGCAACAGCCGGGTGCCCGGGATCAGCAGCGGCCCGGCGGAGCCCAGGTCGGCGTCGGCCGCGTCCAGGGCCGCGTTGTCGAATGGCGAGAACCAGTCCGCGAGCGCGAGATCGGGGGTCAGCTGGACGACGGCGTCACCGAGCTCCGAGCCGTCCGCGCGGAAGCCGCCGTTGCCGGTCATGAAATAGAGGTTTCCGCGGTCGTCCACCCCCAGCCCCTGGCCCGCCTGCCAGATGCCGCCCCGACGGGTGCCGGGCGTGGTCACGTACACCCCCGTGCGCCGCAGGTCGCCCGCGTCGAAGCCGAACACCCAGCCGTGGTACGGGTCCTGGTCGCCGTACGAGGCGAACGCCACGTACACCCGGCCGCCCGCCAGCGTCAGCGCCGCGCGCTGGATCTGCCGGTTGCTGGTGAAGGTCAGCTTCCCCTGGACGCTGCCGTCACCCGTGCCGGGCACGGTCGCGGTGATCCGCACCGGACCGCCGAGCGCCTCCCGGCCGGTGGAGAGGTCCAGCGCGTGCAGGGTGTGGTGGTACGCGCCCTGCCCCCCGGTGAAGGCGACGACGTAAAGGACGTGCCGCTCCACGTCGATGACCGGCGTGCTGACCACCCCCACCTCGACCGCGATGTCGCGGTAACCCGGCGGTCCCACGTTCGCGTCGGGCAGGGTGACCGAGGGGCCCAGCGAGGTGTGCCACAGCGGCGCGGAGGCCGCCGGGTCGTCGGCGTCGAAGGCGTAGACGCTGTTGTGCATCGTCGCCGTGAAGACGACGTCGCGCACCCCGTGGCCTTCGACGGGGCAGCGGGCGAGATAGAGGGGCTGGGCGTAGATCTGCCCGTCGACCGCGCGGCTGAAGAGCTTGCCGAAGGTGGCCGGGCGGACATTTCCCGGACGGAGCGTCGTCTCCAGCGGATTGGCGCCCGTACGGCGGTTGTCGTTGTGCTGGGTCGTGACCGACAGCCCGGCCGGTGGCAGCGGGTACATGGCGTCGCCTCCTGCGGGCCGGGTGGTGGATGCGGGCGTACGGGCCGGGGCGGGCCGGGATCAGCGGCGGGGGAGGGCCGCGCCGGGTATGCCGGTGGCGTCCCGGACGATGTCCCGCACCAGGCCGTGGTGCGGGGAGAGCCGGCAGGCCGGGTCGGTGGCGGCCGCGTCGCCGGTCAGCTGGAACGCCTGGCAGCGGCAGCCACCGTGATCGATCTCCTTGCGCGGACAGCCGCGGCACGGCTCCCGCATCCAGTCCGTGCCACGGAAGAGGTTGAACGCCTGGGAACGGAACCAGATGTCGGCGAGACCCGCCCGCCCGGCGTTCGGCACGGCGAGCCCCGGGATCCGTGCCGCCGCCGAGCACGGCAGCACATCGCCGTTGGGCGCGACGGTCAGCTGGCGGCGGCCCCAGCCGTGCATACAGGGCTTGGGCACACCGTCGTGCAGGTCGGACACCACATAGACGATCTCCAGCCGCCCCGCCAGCCGCTCCCGAGCGGCGCGGACCACGGACTCGGCCGCCCGCAGCTGCTCGCGCGTGGGCAGCAGGGCCCGGCGGTTGAGCAGGGCCCAGCCGTAATACTGCGCGTTGGCCAGCTCCAGCCGGTCGGCCCCCAGCCGCACGGCCAGCTCGATCAGCTCCCCGGCGCGCCCCATGGTGGCCCGGTGCAGCACGGCGTTGAGCGTCAGCGGCAGACCCGCCTCCTTGACCAGCGCGGCCGCGGTGAGCTTCCGCCGGTGCGCCGGACGGCCCGCGAGGGCGTCCGCCTCCGCGGCGTCGGAGCTCTGCACGCTGATCTGCACATGGTCGAGTCCGGCGGCGACCAGCGCGGCGAGCCGGGGCTCGGTCAGGGCCTGACCGCCGGTGATCAGGCCGATGTAGAGACCGAGGCCGTGCGCGTGCGCGACGATCGCCGCCAGATCCCGCCGCACCAGGGGCTCCCCACCGGACAGATGCACCTGGAGCACCCCGAGCTCACGGGCCTCGGTGAGCACCCGGCACCAGTCCGGCAGGGTCAACTCCTCGGCATAAGCGTGGAGTTCCACCGGGTTGGAGCAGTACGCGCAGTGCAGCGGGCAGCGGTACGTCAGCTCGGCGAGCATCCCCAGCGGCCTATCCATCGGAAGCGGCCTGTCCATCGGACCGCTCCGGGGGATAGGGAGAGGCTTCGACGAGATGCCGCCGCGCCAACTCCGCCAGGAACGCTCGTACTTCCTCTGGAGACACCGAGACGTATCGCCGCGCCAGGGCCCGGGTGAGGGTCCGCTCGTCGGTGGCGCCGTCGCACAGCGCGAGCACGGCCGCACCCGTGTCGTTGAGCACCAGGACACCCTCCGGGTGCAGCAGGACGCCGGCATCCCGGACCGCGTCATGGCCCAGCCGCACGCCCCGGCGCAGCCGCCACCGCACCCCGGCACAGGCACTGTCACCCGGGGCGCCGCGCGGGGCCTTGCCCGGGGCCGGGGCGCCGCCCGCGCTCACCGGGCCCGGCCCGCGTGCTCGAGGGCGTCGAGGATGCTCCACAGCACCTCGCACTTGAACGCCAGCGCGGCCAGCGCCGCTTGCTGCCGCTCCCGCGTCGTGCAGTGCGCGAGGACCAGCTCCAGGGCGTGCCGGGCGTCGCAGGTGGCGGCGGCCGGGCGCTCGGCGAAATAGGCGTGACCGGCCGCGGCGACCCAGGGATAGTGCGCGCGCAGCGCCGCGAGGCGCTCGCGCATCAGGTCGGGTGAGAACAGCTCGGTGAGCGAGGAGGCCACGGCCTCGGTCCAGGGGCGGGTGCGGGCGAAGGTGACATAGGCGTCGGTGGCGAAGCGGACGCCGGGCAGCACATGGCGCTCGTCCAGCACCTCCGAGCGGCTCAGGCCCGCGGCCTCGGCGAGGTCGAGCCACTGGGCGTGGCCGCCGTGCCGGTCGTCGGCGCCGTCCTGATAGAGGACCCGCCGCACCCAGCGCCGACGCACCTCCGAATCCGGGCAGTTGGCGACGATGGCCGCGTCCTTCTGTGGCAGGCACTTCTGGTAATACCACCGGTTGGCTATCCACTGCCGCAGCTCCTGGCGGCTCAGCTCCCCGCGGTGGAGGCGCAGGTGCAACGGGTGCCTGTGCCAATAGCGGTCGGAGTGGGCGCGCAGCGCGGTGGTGAACTCCTCCGTGCTCAAGGCGGTGGTCATCACCATCGCCCGGCGTATGCCGTGACCTCTTGACCGAGCTCGATGTCCGTGAAGGCGGGTGGTGACCAGGGCCGGAGCGTGGGCCCGCCGGGGCTCTCGCGGGGTGCGGGCGGAGACTGCCGCGCCGTGCCGGCGCTTCGCTCCGCCGTCGCCGGGCCGGGGCGGGAGCCCGGGGCCGGTGATGCCGTGACAGGCCGGGGAGCAGTGGTCATCGCCGCTTCGGCCATGGTGTCTCCCCCTGTCGTCCGCGTGTGCAGGGCGACTGGCGGGTGTGCCCTGCTCCCTTCCAGGGTGAGCCAGGGCACACATGAGCCACAATCGCTGAATCGGGTGAACAATCATCCAATCACCCGTCACATGCGGCCGTTTCACCTCTCAGGCCAGAGCGCCCCCGGCCCGTACGCGGCCCGGAGCCCCTACGCGGCCCGGAGCCCCGCCGCAGCCCGGGGCCCTTCGGCTCGGAGCCCGCCGCAGCCCGGGCGCCCCTCGGCCCGGAGCTGCCCCCGCCCGGTCCCGCCCTCAAGCCGGCCGGTCCAGCAGCTCGTACGCCGGCAGCGTGAGGAACTCCGCGTAGTCCTCGTCCAGGGCGACCTTCAGCAGCAGGTCGTGGGCCTGCTGCCAGCGGCCCGCGGCGAAGGCTTCCTCGCCCGCCTCGGCGCGGATCGTGGCGAGCTCCTCGGCGGCCACCCGGCGCGTCAGCTCGGCGGTGGCCTTCTCGCCGTTCTCGAACACCACCCCGGCGTTGATCCACTGCCAGATCTGCGAGCGGGAGATCTCGGCGGTCGCCGCGTCCTCCATGAGGTTGAAGATGGCGACCGCGCCCGAGCCGCGCAGCCACGCCTCGATGTAGCGGATGCCGACGGCCACCGCGTTGCGCAGCCCCTCGTACGTCGGCCTCGCCTCCAGCGAGTCGACCGCGAGGAGTTCGCCGGCCGTCACGCGCACGTCCTCGCGCAGCCGGTCCTTCTGGTGCGGCCGGTCGCCGAGTACCGCGTCGAACGATGCCCGCGCCACCGGCACCAGGTCGGGGTGGGCGACCCACGAGCCGTCGAAGCCGTCGCGCGCCTCACGGTCCTTGTCGGCGCGGACCTTCTCGAAGGCGGCCTTGTTGACCTCGGGGTCCTTGCGGGAGGGGATGAAGGCCGCCATGCCGCCGATGGCGTGCGCGCCGCGCCGGTGGCACGTGCGCACCAGCAGCTCGGTGTACGCGCGCATGAACGGCGCCGTCATCGTCACGGCGTTGCGGTCGGGCAGCACGAACCGCGGCCCGCCGTCGCGGAAGTTCTTGACGATCGAGAACAGGTAGTCCCAGCGGCCCGCGTTCAGCCCCGAGGCGTGGTCGCGCAGTTCGAAGAGGATCTCCTCCATCTCGTACGCGGCGGTGATCGTCTCGATCAGGACGGTGGCGCGGACCGTGCCCCGCGGGATGCCCACGTAGTCCTGGGCGAAGACGAAGATGTCGTTCCAGAGGCGGGCCTCCAGGTGCGACTCGGTCTTGGGGAGGTAGAAGTACGGGCCCTTGCCCAGGTCGACGAGGCGCCGGGCGTTGTGGAAAAAGTAGAGCCCGAAGTCGGCGAGGGCGCCGGGGACGGCCCGGCCGTCCACGGTCAGGTGGCGCTCGTCCAGGTGCCAGCCGCGCGGCCGGACCACCACGGTGGCGAGCTCCTCGGCCGGCCGGAGCGCGTACGCCTTGCCGCGGGCGTCGGTGAAGTCGATGCGCCGCTCGTACGCGTCGGTCAGATTGAGCTGGCCGAGGACGACGTTCTCCCAGGTGGGCGCCGAGGCGTCCTCGAAATCGGCGAGCCAGATCCGCGCACCGGAGTTGAGCGCGTTGACGGTCATCTTGCGGTCGGTCGGGCCGGTGATCTCCACGCGGCGGTCCTGGAGCGCCGCCGGGGCGGGCGCCACCCGCCAGCTGTCGTCCTCGCGGACCGAGGCGGTCTCGGGGAGGAAGTCCAGGGTGCTCGTCCGCGCGATCTCGGCGCGCCGTGCGGCGCGGCGCGCGAGCAGTTCGTCGCGGCGTGGAGTGAACCGGTCGTGCAGTGCGCCGACGAAGGCGAGCGCCTCCTGTGTCAGTACCTCTTCCTGCCGCTCCACGTGCGGGGCGTCGACGATGACCGGCGAGGACGGCGCTGGTGCGGACATGAACTGTCACTCCTTCAGCGGGGGACGGCTACCGCGAGGACGGCACGGAGTGCCGCGCGGATCCTGATCAAATGGAGAATAGTTTCCTCATGGTGGAAGTTCAATGGGGTGGAGTGACGCCCGGTGCCAAGTCGAACGGCGCGCTCCGGTCCCGCCCGCCCTCGCTCCGGTCCCGCCCTCACTCCAGGAGCCGCCGCAGATCGTCCGGGGTGTCCACGTCGTCCGGCGCCGCGACGTCCCCGCACTCCACCAGCGTCACCGCCCCGGCGTGCTCCCGCAGATACGCGCGCGCCCCCCGGTCGCCGACGGCCGACCGCGCCACGCTCTCCCAGTGCTCGCGCGCGAACAGCACGGGATGGCCGCGCTCACCCCCGTACGCGGCCGCGGCGAGACCCGCGCCCGCCCGGTGCGCGGCCAGCAGCCGGGCCACCGCCGCGGCCCCCACGCGCGGCTGGTCCACGAGCGTCACCAGCACCGCCGGGGCGTCCGTGGCGGCCAGTGCCGCGAGCCCGGCCCGCAGCGAGGACCCCATGCCGTCGGCCCAGTCGGGGTTGTCCACCAGGACACAGCCCGGCAGTTCGGCCCGGTTCCGCACATCCGCCGCGCGAGCGCCCAGCACTACGTACCGTGGTACGCAGCCACCGTCCCGCAGCACCCGGGCCGCGAACTCCACCAGAGGCCTGCCCCGGTGGCCGAGCAGCGCCTTGGGCCGGCCGCCCAGCCGCCGCCCGCCACCCGCCGCCAGCAGCAGCCCGGCGACAGGAGGGCCGCCGGGCCGGGCGTCCCCGGCGGGGCCGTCTGTCGTGTTCGTGATGCGCGTCATGGACCCTGCATACCCCATCCGTTCACCCGGTCGGAAAGAGTCCGCTTCGTCACCCGTGCGTGCGGAGTACGGACTTGATTTCGCTGTGCGTATAGCGCGCTGTACGGAAAGTCAGTTAACTGATCGGCGCGAGCGTGGGAGGGGGAGTGTCGTGACGGAAGGCGCCGTTGTGGTGGAAGAGGAGCAAGGCCGCGTCGGTCAGGACCCAGGAGTGGACGCGTTGAGAGACGCGGTGTTCCGGCTGCGCCGGGCGCTCGCGGCGCACCCCGCCCGGTTACCCGACCGGGAAGCCGCCGAGGACGAACTGGCCGCGCTGGACTCCATGGCGCGCGAGGGGCAGCCCGAGGTGGCCCGGCTGCACCGCTCCCTGCTCCTGGTCGTGGGCGCGGTGGGCTCGGTCAGCGCCCTGGCGGCCGCGCTCGGCGAACTCCGCGCCGCCGTCGACCGCTTGGGCGGGGCACGCGTGCCGGAGCAGGGCTCGGGCAGATCCGCCGACAGACCCGCGTGCGCGGGCCGGCGGGAAGACGGACAGCAGCCCCCGGCACGGGCCGAGGGCTTCCGTCAGGGGCGGTGAAGAGGATCAGGCAGTGGCCGCCAGCGCCAGCGACAGCTCGGCGGCGACCTCCTGGAGCAGCGGCACGATCCGCTCCGTGGCCGCGTCCGTGACCCGGCCCGCGGGCCCCGAGATGGAGATGGCCGCGGCCGTGGGCGAATTGGGCACCGGGACCGCCAGGCAGCGGACGCCGATCTCCTGCTCGTTGTCGTCCACCGCGTAGCCCGACTCGCGCACCTGGGCCAGCGCCTCCAGGAAGGCGTCCGGCGTGGTGATCGTCTTCTCGGTCGCGGCGGGCATGCCCGTGCGGGCCAGCAGCCCCCGCACCTCGTCGTCCGGGCTCTGGGCGAGCAGCGCCTTGCCGACGCCCGTGGTGTGCGGCAGCACGCGGCGGCCCACCTCGGTGAACATCCGCACGGAGTGCCGCGACGGCACCTGCGCCACATAGACGACCTCGTCGCCGTCGAGCAGCGCCATGTTCGCCGTCTCGCCGGTCTCCTCGACCAGCCGGGCCAGATGCGGGCGGGCCCAGGTGCCGAGCAGCCGGGAGGCGCTCTCGCCGAGCCGGATCAGCCGCGGACCGAGGGAGTATCGCCGGTTGGGCTGCTGACGTACGTAACCGCAGGCCACCAGCGTGCGCATCAGACGGTGGATCGTGGGCAGCGGCAGCCCGCTGGTCGTCGACAGCTCGCTCAGCCCGACCTCGCCACCGGCGTCGGCCATGCGCTCCAGCAGGTCGAAGGCGCGCTCCAGTGACTGGACACCGCCACTGGTCGGGGCGGTTCGGGGGTCGGCGGACGAGGGCACGTCTGGGTCCTTCCGGTACAGGGGTGGGAGCAGCCTACCGGGACATCGGGGGCTTTACGCCCAGCCTTCCGCGATTTGAAATCCGACTTCTGGTGAATGAAAAACATAAGGGGTCAGGGGGTCTTGACGGGTACGGGACACGGCTGAAGACTGCGTGCACCGCGGTTCAACAGAACGTTGAAATCTCGCTCGAGGGGCTCGAATGGCCCTCCGGAGGAAGGGGCGTGGGCGTGGGCACGACGGAGGCGAGAGAGCCGGTGCCACCGGTGGAACTGGTGCTGCGCTCCACCCGCGTCGTCACCCCGGAAGGCATCCGGCCCGCCACTGTCACCGTGGCCGGCGGCCGGATCACGGCCGTGCTGCCGTACGGGGCCGACGTACTGCCCTCCGGGACCGGCGCGCTGCCGTACGGGGCCGACGCGCCGCGCGGACCCGGGCCGTACGCCTCCGGGGCGGTCGTCGAGGATCTCGGTGACGACGTCCTGCTCCCCGGCCTCGTCGACACCCATGTGCACATCAACGACCCCGGCCGCGCCGAGTGGGAGGGCTTCGCCACCGCCACCCGGGCGGCGGCCGCCGGTGGCATCACCACGCTCGTCGACATGCCGCTCAACAGCCTCCCGCCCACCACCACCCTCGAACACCTGCGGATCAAACAGGACGCCGCGCGCGGCAAAGCCCACGTCGACCTCGGCTTCTGGGGCGGGGCCCTGCCCGGCAACCTCGCGGACCTGCGGCCCCTGCACGACGCCGGGGTGTTCGGCTTCAAGGCGTTCCTCTCGCCGTCCGGCGTCGAGGAGTTCCCCTCGCTCGCCCCAGGCGACCTGGAGGCGGCCGCGGCGCGGATCGCCGCCCTCGACGGGCTGCTGATCGTGCACGCCGAGGACCCCGGCCACCTGGCGCGCGCCCCGCAGCCCGGCGGAGCGCGCTACTCCGGCTTCCTCGCCTCGCGTCCCCGCGCCGCCGAGAACGACGCCATCGCCCGCCTGATCGCCGTCGCCCGCCGGCTGGGCACCCGCGTCCACGTCCTGCACCTGTCGTCCTCCGACGCCCTGCCGGTGATCGCCGCCGCCAAGGCCGACGGTGTGCGGATCACCGTCGAGACCTGCCCGCACTTCCTCACCCTCACCGCCGAGGAAGTCCCGGACGGCGCCACCGAGTTCAAGTGCTGCCCGCCGATACGCGAGGCCGCCAACCAGGACGCCCTGTGGGCCGGGCTCGCCGACGGCACCGTCGACTGCGTGGTCTCCGACCACTCACCCTGCACCACCGACCTCAAGGTCCCCGACTTCGGCCGGGCATGGGGCGGGATCTCCTCCCTCCAGCTGGGCCTGCCCGCCGTCTGGACCGAGGCCCGGCGGCGCGGCCACACCCTCCACGACCTCGCCCGCTGGATGTCCGGCGGCCCGGCCGCCCTCGCCGGGCTGCACCACAAGGGCGCCATCGAGGCGGGCCGCGACGCGGACTTCGCCGTCCTCGCCCCCGACGAGACCTTCACCGTCGACCCGGCCGCGCTCCACCACCGCAACCCCGTCACCGCCTACGCCGGCAAGACCCTGCACGGCGTCGTACGGGCGACCTGGCTGCGCGGCCGCCGGGTCACCGGCCGTGAGCCCACCGGCCTCCTCCTCGAAAGGCAGCGCAGCGCATGAGCGGCACACCCGCGGACATACCCTCCTTCACCGACCACGCGAAGCCCTACGCGGGCGGCGACCCGTACGCCGACTACCGCACCGCGGCCTTCCCCTTCGACCACTTCCCCGACCTCGCCGACCGGCGGCTGGGCGCCGGGGTGATCGCCGCCAACGACGAGTTCTTCGCCGAGCGCGAGAACCTCCTCCAGCCCGGCGCCGCGCACTTCGACCCCGGGGCCTACGGCCACAAGGGCAAGGTCATGGACGGCTGGGAGACCCGCCGCCGCCGGGGCGCCTGTGCCGATACGCCCCATCCGGCCGAGGACGACCACGACTGGGCGCTCGTCCGGCTCGGGGCGCCCGGGATCATTCACGGCGTCGTCGTCGACACCGCCCACTTCCGCGGCAACCACCCGCAGGCCGTCAGCGTCGAGGCCACCGCCCTGCCCGGCACGCCCTCCCCGGAGGATCTGCTGGCCGGCGGCGTGAAGTGGACGGTCCTCGTGCCGCGTACGCCCGTCGGCGGCCACGCGGCGAACGGCTTCGCCGTCCACTGCCCGGAGCGCTTCACCCACCTGCGGCTCAGCCAGTACCCCGACGGCGGCATCGCCCGCCTCCGCGTCCACGGCGAGTCCGTCCCCGACCTCGCCTGGCTCGCCGCCCTGGGCACGTACGACCTCGCCTCGCTGGAGAACGGCGGTCACGTCGAGGACGCCTCGGACCGCTTCTTCTCCTCCCCCTTCCACAGCATCCACCCCGGCCGCTCGCGCCGGATGGACGAAGGCTGGGAAACGCGCCGCCGCCGCGACCGCGGCCACGACTGGGTCCGCTACCGCCTCACCGGCCGCTCCGAACTGCGGGCGGTGGAGATCGACACGAGCGGCTACAAGGGCAACGCGGCCGGCTGGGCGACACTTTCCGCACTCGACGCGACGACGGGGGCGGACCCTTCGTCCCACGAGACCGGCTGGACGGAGATCCTGCCGCGGACGCGGCTGGAGCCGGATGCGGTGCATCGGTTCGTGCTGGGGGGTTCTGTGGTGGCGACGCATGTGAGGCTGGACATTCATCCGGACGGGGGTGTGGCGCGGGTGCGGGTGCACGGGTCTCTGGCGGTTCCTTTGTCCCCAGCCCCGCCCCTTCCCGAAACCGGGGCTTCGCCCCAGACCCCTTGACCGCGCTGACGCGCGGTGTCCTCAAACTCCCCCAGCTACCTCCCCCAGACTCCGTCCGGGGGTGCCCCCAGAGGTGCCCCCAACGGGCTGGATTTGGCTGATGTGGGTGCCAATTCAGCCCGTCCGGCGTTTGAGGACGCGCACGCAGTGCGCTGGGGTCCGGGGTCTCCCCCCGCGCGGCGGAGCCGCACATCAGATGCAGCCGGGAAGGGGCGGGGTAGGGGAACAAAGCGCCGCAGGCGCAAGCAACCCGCACCCCACCCGCCAATTCAGAACCGCACAGGCAACCTCTCCGGCCCCCGGATAAGCAGCCCCTCCCGCCAAGCCAGCGAAGCCGGATGCGCGTCGAGTGAGAGATCGGGGAAGCGGTCCAGCAGCGCACCGATCGCGATCCGGGCCTCCAGCCGGGCCAGCGGCGCGCCGAGGCAGTAGTGGATGCCGTGCCCGAAGGCGACGTGCCCGCGCGCGTCGCGCCGGATGTCGAAGCGGTCCGGCTCCGGGAAGCGGGCGGGGTCACGGTCCGCGTCGGCGAGGACGGGCAGCACGAGCGCCCCGCCACCCGGTATGCGCACACCGGCGATCTCCACCGGATCCGTCGTGAAGCGGTAGGTCGGCGTCTCCACCGGCCCGTCGTAGCGCAGCATCTCCTCGACGGCGTTCTCCATCAGACCGGGGTCCGCGCGCAACTGCGCCAGCTGGTCGGGGTGCTGGAGCAGGGCCAGGACGCCGTTGGAGATCAGGTTGACGGTCGTCTCGTGACCGGCGACGAGCAGCAGCCAGGCCATGCCGAGGAGTTCCTCGGAGGAGAGCCGGTCACCGTCCTCGTCGGTGGTGCGGATCAGCGCGCTCAGCAGGTCGTCACCCGGGTCCTCGCGCTTGGCGGCGATGAGTTCGGCGAGATACGCCCCGCCCTCGCTGGAGGCGACGGCCTTCTCCTCCAGCGGTGCGGCCCCGACAGCGATGTTGGACCAGGCCCGGAACGCCTTCCGGTCGAGCGAGGGCACCCCGAGCAACTCGCAGATGACGCCCATGGGCAGCGGGAACGACAGCGCGTCGACGAGGTCGACACGGCGCCCCGGGGCCGCCGCCATCGCCTCGATCAGCTCGTCCGTCATCCGCCGCACCTGAGGGGCCATCCTCTCGATGCGCTTGGGGGTGAACTCCTTGGCGACCAGCTTGCGCAGCCGGGTGTGCTGCGGTGCGTCGGCGATCAGCATGTGCGGCCCCGAGGCCACGGGTATGAGCCCCATGTCACCGGCGGCCGTCTGCCAGTCCTTCGACAGCCGTGGGTCGTTGAGCGTGGCGCGCACCTCGTCGTAGCCGACGACGAGCCAGGCTTCCGCGCCCTCCGGCATCCACGCCCGGTGCACGGGCCCGAGCGCGCGCAGTTCCGCGTAGACGCGATAGGGGTCTCTGGCGAACTCCTCACCCATCGCGGCCAGATCGACCATCGCGCCGGTGTCCGTCCCCATGGTGAACCTCCTCGTTGCCCAAGGCGACCATACTAACGTTCGGCGGCCGCCACGCCGGATGGCAAATGCCCCATGAGGCAGCGTCGTTGGCCGCGCCAGTAGGTCACCGGTCAGGGATAGGAGCGGAGATACGCGACATTCGTGATCGCGTCGGACGGACCTCCGGTGTCGTTGACGACGTGCCGGATCGTGCCCGTGCCGCCGAGCGAGACCGTGACCAGGTGATGGAAGCGCACCCCGGCCCGGCGCGGCGCCGCGAAGGCGCGATCGGCCACCACGCGCGGATCCGCGGTGAAGTGGCCGTAACTGCCCAGCCCCCAGCCCTCGTGGCGCGCCACCCGGCCGCCGACCTCGTAGGCGGGGTAGCCCCTGGCCGTGCCGTGGCTCCAGGCGGCCTGGGAGGGCGGGTCGTAGGGCAGCTCGTTCTGGAAGAAGTACGTACGGCCGTCCTCGCCGTTCCAGACGGTCTGCCGACGCTGGTAGTGCTCGACGAACAGCCCGTACAGCGTGACGCGGTCGCCGTTGACGACCAGGCCCTCGGAGGCGGTGTTGGCGGTCCAGCCGATGCCCGAGCCGTGGTCGGCGCGCCACAGCCACAGGTCGTCGCCGATGACGTCCGAGCTGTTGACGACGAGGGTGCGCACCGCCCTGCCGACGCCCGCCCCGCCGATGCGGAAGAAGACGTCGTGCAGGGAGACGGGATCGCGGTCGTGCCGCCGCCGGGCGCCGGGCGGTCCGATCTCCATCAGCGCGGGCGAGGCGACGGGCCCGGCGTCGACGAGGAGACCGGCGACGCGTACGCCGTCCACGTCGGCGACGGACAGGGCACTCGTGCCGCGGTCGGGGACGAGGGTCGCCAGCCCCAGGCCGAGGACGACCGTGCCGGGACGGGTGATCCGCAGCGTCCGGTCGAGGTGGTGGACGCCCGGCGTGAGCAGCAGGTCCTTCCCGCGCGCGAGCGCCGCCTGGATCCGGTCCGTACGCGTCCCGGGGCGGACGACGAGGAACCGGTCGAGCGGCCGCGAGGAGCCCGGCTGCCGGGCGCCGCGTTCCCAGGAGGTGCCCCGGGCGGCGGTGCGCAGACCGGGTACGAAGACGCGGTAGGCGCCCGCGCGGTCGACGTAGAGGAACGGCTTCTCCCGTACGCGGGGCGCCCGTTCGACCCGGGTGTAGGGAGGGTGCGGGAAGGTGCCTGCGGGGGCGTTCCGCACGCCCACGAAGACCATGTTCCAGGTACCGCCGGTCCAGCCGCCGAGGCTGCTGTCGCGGGTCAGCCACTGCTGCTGGGTGCCGGAGCGCACCCGCCCGTCGACGCGGGAGTCGGCGAGGAAGCCGCCGCTGGCCCAGCCCCCGTCGTCGAGCCGCAGGTCGCCGCGGAGGTGCATCCGGCGGTACGGGGCGGCCTGGGACACCGCCCAGCGGTCGGCCCCGGAGGCGGGGGTGACACTGAGGTTCTCGGCCTCGCGCCAGAAGTTCTGGGTGGCGTCGCCCTGCCGCCAGTCGGCCTCGGCGTGCACGGCACCCCGGACGACGACGTCGTCCGGTGACATCCCCAGGCCCGCGACCTGCGTGGAGAAGCCGACGTTGACGTCGACGTCATAGGTGCCCGGCTTGAACAGCAGAGCCTGGCGGCCGGCCCCGAACTGGTCGCGCTCCTGCCGCCGGAAGACCTCGTCCACCTTCCGCTGGATCACGGCCCGCGGCGTCGTGGGCCCGAAGACGCTGACGTACGGGCCGAGGTCGGGGACGGCCGGCGGGGCCGCGGAGGGAGCCTGGGAGAGGGAGAGGCAGGCGGCAGCCGCCACCGCGGTGATCAGGGCACGTACGGACCGGGATCTCACCGGGCCATTGAAGCGGACGTCCCGCCGTCGGGAGCGACGGCGGGACGGGACTCGCGGTGGGTGGTGGGCTCAGCAGGTGAAGTCGACCCGGCTGAAGGTCTGGTAGTGGTCGGCGGTGTAGTAATCCTCGTGCTGCTGTTCACCGGTGATGACCCGTCGGGTGCCGCGGTTCGGGGCACCGGGGGTCTTGACGGTGTACTCGTGGTAGTAGCCGGCGGACTGCTCCGGCAGCACGTCTTCCCGGTTGGAGAAGACGATGCCGTCCCTCGGATAGGGGAACGGGCCGCCCTTGTCGATGAGGGTGATCGTGTCGTGCGCCTCGGACGGCAGCTTGCCGTAACAGATGCTGCCGACGGCGTCCTCGTAGACGGAGGCGGAGGCGATGGCCGGGTGGGCGGCGGTGGTGGGAGTGGCGGCGGCCGCGGGGCCGCCGATCAGCAGCGCCGAGGCCAGGGCGGCGAGCGCCGCGGTACGCATGAAACGAGGGGGGTTGGTCATGACGCCCAGCATGACGCGCGTAGCGCATGACATGTCAATGCCAAATGGCGAAGTTTCCCGGCTGTTCACCGGGGCGTGCCGGGTACTGAATTGATCAAGAGAAATCCATGAGGAGCCCTGGTGGGACCCTGGGCGGAATCTTTGCCTCAGCCGCCTTTTGCCTCAGAGGCAAAACCTTTGCCTCTGAGGCATGCGGGCCGCTATACCGGAGGCATGAGCCCGTCGCCCGACCTGGCCGCGCCGTCCGGCCCGGCCGATCTCGCCGATCTGCCGTCCGTCGCCCCACGCCTGCGTGACCTGCGCAGACGCAGTGGTCTGACCCTGGAGGCCGCCGCCGCGCGCGTCGGTCTGTCCCCCGCGCACCTGTCCCGCCTGGAGACCGGCCGCCGCACCCCGTCCCTGCCGATGCTACTGACGCTGGCGCGCACGTACGGAACCACCGTCTCCGACCTGCTGGGCGAGGCGATCCCCGAGCGCGATCCCATTGTGCGCGCCGATCGCATGGAAGCCCAGGAGTCCGGCGGCTGGACCTACTGGCGGGCCGGGGGCTCCGGGCGGGCCATGCAGGCGCTGCGGCTGCACGTGCCTCCGGGCGCGGGCGGCCAGGCGGAGCTGGTCCGCGTGCACCCCGGCGAGGAGTGGCTCTACGTCACCCGCGGACGGCTGCGGCTGACGCTCGGCGAGGCCGTCCACGTGCTGGACCCCGGCGACGCCGCGCACTTCGACTCGCTGACCCCGCACCGGATCGCGGCGGCGTCGGGCGAGGGAGCGGACCTGCTGTTCATGCACACGCTGATGCAGAGCGGCGCGACCGAGCTGTGCCTCGGCGGCGCCGCACCGACCCGGAGGGGAATGCCGTGAGCAACGCCTCGCAGGACGCCTCGCAGAACCTGAACACCGCGGACGTCACCACTGCGGCACCGGCCGCGCCGACCGCATCCGCTGTCGCACCGGGCGGGAAGAAGAAGGTGAACGAGCAGGACCGGGCGCCGATAGCGATCACGATCCGCATCTTCATCTACCTCGTCGCCGTCCACTTCTTCGCCGGCTTCCTCTTCCTCCTCTTCTACCTGGCGGGAGCGAAGTGAGCGCGGCGGCCGGGCGCTGATCGACGATCTTCTGGCAGCCTGTTCCCGGGGTTCCTCACCGCTCGGGACAGGAAGGCGTCGCGATGGCTCGTACGGCCCGGGAAGTGCTGGCGGACGCGGTGGCGGGCCTCGCGCCCGCCGAAGGGGCGAACCGGCTGGTGCCGCTGATCGCGGCGGGCGAGGCACCCCGCGAGGTGTTCGCGGCCCTCGCCCTGGAACAGCACCACATCATCCCCAGCGACCGCCGCAGCTTCCTGCACCTGGCCGACCGCTCCGGGCTCCAGCCCGCCGTGGCCGCCTTCTTCCGCTTCCTCGCGGAGGGCGAGACCGAGGCCCTGCACCGGCTGACGACCCTGGCGACCGCCTGCGGCCTGGACGAGAAGGCGGTACGGGAGTACGAGCCACAGGCCGGCTGCCAGGCCTACCCCGCGTACGCGGCCTGGCTCGCCCTGGGCGCCGAACCCGTCGACGCGGCCGTGGCCCTCACCGCTAACTTCGCCGCCTGGTCCGGCTACTGCGCGACCGTCAGCCGGGCCATGCGCGACCACTACGGCTTCGACGAGAGCGCGTGCGGCTTCTTCGACTTCTTCGCCGTCCCGTCACCGGAGGCCGAGGAACTCTCCCTGGCCGCCGTCCACTCCGGCCTGGACACCGGCCTGCTCTCGGAACCGTCCGCCCACCGCTACGGCCGGCTGCTCCAGTCCTACGAGCTGATGTTCTGGGAGACGCTCGCTGTACGGTGAGCCCATGGTGACCTACCGCGTAGCGACCTCGGAGGACCGTAAGCGGGCCGAGGAGATCGACAACTCCTTCACGACCGACACGGTCCTCGAAGTAACCGCCACCGACGACGAATTCCGGGTGCGCCCGGTGCCGGTGGACCCACCGGTGCGCAAGGTCTACCCGGACGACGAGGACGAGGCCGACGGTGGGGAACACGTCATCGTGGCCCTGGACGCCGAGGGCGAGGTGTGCGGAGCGATCACCCTGGCGTACGCCACCTGGAACCGCCGCCTGCACATCACCGACTTGAGAGTGTCCCCACGTCACCGCGGCCACGGCATCGGCACGGCATTGATGGAACAAGCCCTGACCCACGGCCGCGAACTCTCCGCCCGCACGGCATGGCTGGAGGTCACCAACGTCAATGCCCCGGCGGTGAGGACGTACCGCCGCCTGGGCTTCGCGCTGTGCGGGCTGGATAGGTCGCTGTACGTCGGGACGGAGTCGGAGGGGGAGGTGGCGCTGTTCATGAGCCGGGGGTTGTGAACCCCCGGCTCCGCAGACCTGTTTCAGGCCGTGGCCGACTGCTTCTTCCGTCGGCCGCCGGACAGCAGCCTCACGCCGGGCTTCTCCACGTACTCATGCAGAAGCACCGCGCCGCCAAGAGAGATCGCCAGCACCAGGCCCAGATGCGCGACCAGGGGAATGGTGAAGTGGTGGGACTTGAGGAAATGGTCGACGCTGAATATGACGATCTCGTGCACGAGGTAGAAGGCGAAAGAGACCTCTCCCAGATACACGTTGATCCGGTTCCTGAACGGTGAGGGTTCTCCTCGGACGTCGGCTCGTGCGGCCGCGGCGATGGTCAGCGTGTACGGGATGACCGTGTCGGCGGCCCAGTGGAAGTCGAAGGGCATGACGTGGCTCGGCCCGAAGACGACCAGGACGGACAGGGCGAGGCTGGCGGTCAGCCCCGGGCCGCGCCAGGCGCCCTTCTTCACGAGCAGCGCCACAGCGATACCGATCACGAACTCGACCAGTCGCATGGGCGGGAAGACATAGAGCAGGAACTTCGGGTCCCAGCCGGTCGCGTGCTCGACGGACTTCATGTACAGCGGGGCCAGGACGACACATGCGTTGCCTATGACCACCGTCGCCCAGAGGCCGCGGGTGGAGAATCGCCGGACGAGCTTCATCACCAGCGGGAACGACAGATAGAAGAGGAACTCGCAGCTCAGCGACCAGGAGACGCCGTTGTACCCGAACCACCAGTCCTTCCGGTTCGGAATCCAGGACTGGAGCAGGCTCAGGTTCGCCAGCGCGATGCGGAGATCGAGGGCCTTGCTCATCCAGATCATCGTGACCACTGCGACGAAGAACGTCACCAGGTGGCTCGGGTAGATACGGGCGAAACGGCGCCGCCAGAACCCGGTCACGGTGTCATGAGGACGGGCCGACCAGGCGAGGACGAACCCGGAGAGAATGAAGAAGAAGGAAACCGCCGAGGGGCCGGCGTAGACGATCTCCTTAAGCCTGAAGACGTGCAAAGAGGTGCCGGAGGATATCTCCTCGTAGCCGAAGTGGAAGCAGGCGACGAGCAGCGCCGCGTACCACCGCAGGCCGGTCAGCGAGTCCAGACGTACCCGTGAGGTGGGGGGTTTGTCGGACGGCACGGTGGTGATGGGGGCTATCAGGCTCACTGTCGATTATCCCAGGTTAAGAGCAGGCGAGTCCTGCGGCGTCGGTTACGTCGCAGAGCAGTGCGCGAGCGTTGCGCGGGCCTTGGGGAAATGCTCTCCAAGGCCCGTTGAAACGCCTGTCTTCCGCCCGGCAGGAGCCGGGCGGAAGACAGGGGGTACTGCCTACGTCAAGATCGTCCCGTAAAGGACATCAGCAAGCTTGATCACCATGACGGGACAAGCTGCTAGATTCGGACTTTACTACCAGGTTCGCCGACGCCGGTGGCGAGGGTCCCTTGTTCGGTCCAGCCGCCGTGTCCGGTGCCGCCGTTGTTGATCCAGGCGTCGATGGCGCCGTCGTCGTGGAGGACGAGGTAGTCGGCTTTGCCGTCGCCGTTGATGTCGGCGAAGCGGATTTTGTCGCCGGGCTGGCCGACGCCGGTGG